>DATMGQ010000015.1:0-23138 GCA_035555395.1 Acidimicrobiales bacterium | reverse complement strand
ATCCGCCCCGACCGCGCCTCCCTCATCCCCGGAAGCACCTGCTGGATGCATCGGACGACCCCGAGCACGTTCGTGTCGAACATCGCCTGGTACGTCGCCAGGGGCGTCTCCTCCACCGAGCCAGCTCCCGTGATCCCGGCGTTGTTCACGAGCACGTCCACCTGCCCATCCGCTTGGATGACCGCGAACGCCGCAGCAACCGACTCATCAGAGGTCACGTCGATCTGCACCGACCGGACCGACTCGAGCCCAGCCTCAGCAGCAGCGGCGTCGATGGCCGCCAACCCCTCAGCCGACCGTGCCCCAGCGAACACCTCGAACCCATCCCGCCCGAGTCGAAGCGCCGTAGCCAACCCGATCCCCGAGTTCGCTCCAGTAACAACAGCCCGCTTCGTCATCGCAAACCCTCCATGAGTAGTGCGCTGACAATAGACACCACCTGCTAGTCAGCGTTGAGCCTGACGACCGCATTCGAGTTCGATGTGACGGATTCAGCAGCAAGGCACGAAGGCTCGCCATCTGGCTAGTGTCTGCCGCCATGCCAGCGCGGAAGGCCCTACACAAGAAGATCGATCAACTGGGTGCAGCAGAGGCTGCGGTCGTCGAACAGGTGGTCGACTCAGAACTCATCGAAATTGAGAGCTCCACACTCACCGAGTCCTGGCTCACGTCATCGATCTGGGCCGAAGCCTTTAGTGCACGCTTGCGGGCACACCACGCACTCAACCCCGAACCACTGATGACCACCGCGTTCGAGGCAGCATTCAATGGGGCCTGCACAGTTGCAGGATGGAAGGTGGACCCGACGCCGTCCGCCGTGAATCGATTTTACGACACGAACGTTAGGACGTCGGATGACGTCACGCGTTCAATCAGCTTGAAGTCCTCCGCCGCGAAGGACCTCAAGCAGAACACAGTCCATATCAGCAAGTTGTGCGAGGCAGCGTGGATTCAGGACGCCCGCACGCAGAAGGACCGCCAGCGTCGACTCATCAAGCTCTTCGCTGACCTACAGAAGGCCACCGACGCTATTCTTCAGCTCCGGTGCTTTCGACTCACCAATGCCTACAGGTACGAACTCGTTGAAGTCCCCGTTTCGGTCTTCGATCACGTCGCTGCCCTGACCGTGGCACAGGCGCAACCCGGCACGATTTGGCTGCCGCCAAAGGCTAAGAAGGCCCAGGACGCCGATGCTCGGCTAAGAATTGACAAGAGTGATGGAAAGCTCACGGTCACCGGAATTCGCTCTGATATTTGCACCATTCACGGTGAATGGAAGGTCAGAAACATGTCTGGCACTCCGGCCGACAAGGACAAAGCCTGAATGAGAAAGGACCGACCTAGCTTGCGGCCGCAGCGACCTGAAGGTCCGACGACTTCAAATGGGTGTGGTGCAAAACAAGCTCGTCATGACTTGGCCTCGAACCGGTCAAGGACCAGGCGACCAGGTGCGCCAACTGGTACGAGATAAGTGGTGGAACTGCGTCACCGATGTGACGGTACATGTTCGCAAGGTTTGAGCCCCCGAACATGAAGTTTCGCGGAAACCCCTGCAGGATTGCCATCTCTCGTACGGTGCAGAGTCGATCCTGAGTCGGATGAACATATCGCCCGTTGCCAACGTGGGCACTCTCGCGCTTGATGGTCGGCGCTGGTCTGTCCCAAGCCATTCGTCCGTAAACATCCGGATGGGTTCCAAGCCGCCCTGCAGCCACCGAGCGGAGCATCGATGGATTCAGAAGATCGGCGGACTCCGGCACAAGGTCCACCCATGACCCACCATCTTTCGGGATTGCCTGGATCCGGGCGAGAGATCGGCCGCTCGCGAAGCTCGGTGACACATGCATCGGGTCCGCCGCACTGCGCTGACCTGCATGGAGCGGCTCCGACACATTCAGATCCCAAATTGCACGTCGAACGTGTGTCGCTTTCTCGTCGATTCTCACGCCTGCCCACAGATCCGCCATACCGAGCAAGGCGAGTGGCCGCTTAACTGCGACAACAAGAGCTCGTTCTCGGCGCTGAGGGAGGCCGAACTTTGACAGAAAATGGGTTTCGGCAGAGACTTGGTACCCCATATCTTCCAATTCCAGCGTTAGTTGCACCAAGTGACGGGAGAACCTGCCCATTACGAGCTCTCGGGCATTCTCCATCACAAGTACCTTTGGCTGAAACTCTCGTACAAACAAAGCTACGCGAGCCACGAGCGAGTTCCTTGGGTCATCAACCACATGGTTCTTGGACTGGGCACGACTAAACCCCGTGCAGGGCGGACAAGCGAGCATTACTGGAACAGAAGCGCCTTCGAGCCCCATGAGGCCTCGCAGATCAGCGGGATCGATCTGACCGAGGTCTGCTTCGACGGGTGCTATTCCGATATTCAGTTCATAGCTAGAATTGCAACCCAAGGTTCCCGAGGCAGAGGTGGGCTTACCACGCTGGGCATCCGCTGAGCCGAGAAGCTTGAACGAGTCGTGTGCATGAAAGCCGTAGCTCATGCCGCCGGTACCAGAGAACAGATCTACAACTCCGAAGGGCTCAGATGGCATTGTCCCGACAACTCCTTGTGCAAACGGGCACCGCGCCGGTCCGGCGGCACCATGGTAGCGACCGCTAACGCCTTCGGAGCCCCTCTGCACCAGCGGAGTAGTGGTCCGGTCCATCCTCCCGTCGGGGTATGACAGCGAAGACTCCCACCGTGGTCAGGTGGGCAGTCCGGCCAAGCAGCCCGGCGGTTGCGAAGGTCACGGCGCCCCAGCCGCCCTCCTGTCGACACACCCACGCCGACGAAGCCCCAGCCCTCCCCTCTCAGGGAAGACCGGGGCTTCGGGATCCGCCGCCGTCAGAAGGGCCACTCCGCCGATGCGCCCTGCTCGAGGGTCTGCATCACTGCGTAGGTGGCGTCGGTGAAGCCGGCCATCGTGTAGCGGCCCTTCTGGCCTGCCGGCGTGGCCGCGGGGCGGTAGCCGGCGAGGTCGAAGGTGTAGATCAGCGGGACGTGGCCGAGGTTCACCCGGCCGGCGTCGTGCTGCTGATCGTCGGTGAAGACCACGACCCGGCGGTGCCGGTCGGGTTCGAACCACCGCTTGATGGCCGTGTGGCCGTAGGTGGCGTGGCCCACCGAGCCGACGGCCTGGACCACGCGGTCCACCATGCCCAGGGTGGACATGCCGGCCATGCGGCCCAGGTTCTTCGAGTCGGCGCCGTAGATGACCACGTCGACGTCGGATGCCCGCTTGGCGGTGGCCATCGCCATGACGGCAGCCACCTCCACCCGGGACATCGTCGACCGACGGGACACCGGCGCCTGCATCGAGCCCGACGTGTCGACCAGCACCAGGGTGCCGTCGAGCGCCGGGACGTTGGCAACGGTGTGACCGAGGGTCGTGCCGAGGGCGCGCTTCCAGTCGTCGGAGGGAGCAGCCTGGTACGCCGCCCAAACCTGGTACGGGAAGAGCCGAGCCCGAGCCACCTCGTCGGCGTCGGTGATCTTGGCGATCACCTGGTCGACGGCGGCGGCCGAGATGCCGGCCTGGTCGAAGTTGCGGAGGTTCCGCACCAGCGCCATCACACCCATGGTGGGGATGACGGCCTCCCAGGCCTCGGCGTCCATGCCACCGGGCAGCCAGCCCGACAGCCGCTCCCACGACACACCGGCCGCAGCCAGCGCCTCGGGGCCCCGCTCCCGCAGCACCTTCCGACGGCGGTCGGGAGGCACACGGTCGAGGGCAGCCGCGGCTGCGAGCATCGGGAGGACGTCGGGATCGGCGACGGCGTCGTCGTGGTGACGACGGTCGAGCAGCCAACGGAACAGCGCCGACTGGGCGTCGTCCCGGGGCTTTGGGTGGACCAGCTCGATGACGTCGGCCATGCGGATCTGACGGGACAGGCCGTCGTACCGCAGGGCGGCGCGCTCGGAGTACATCCGGGCGACGGCGTCGGCGACGCCGCGCTTCACCGCCATCGGGACCTTGCGGCCGTGGCGGTTCAGCCAGTAGCCGAGCATCTCGGCTGGCTCGTCGGGACGCTGCAGGGCGCGGGCCACGACGGACCGGCCACCGGCACCGCCGGCGGCCACGTACTCGGCCGCCATCACGACGGAAGCCGAGCGCATGCCGAGGGAGGTGCGCAGGTACTGGGCCAGACCGACCTTCACCGGATCGGCATCGGGGTCGAGCGCCACCGCACCGGCGATGAACGCCGGGTTGGTGCGGGTGATCTCGCCCACCAGCTCGACGAACCGCGCATCGCGGTCCGCGGCGGACTCGTAGAAGGTGTCCTCGCCGACCATGTTGGTGGCCGCCAGCAGGAACAGGTCCGACTCGGGGGTCCGCATGAAGCCGACGCCGCCCGTGTGGGTGGCGATGCGGGTGCGGACCGTCCGGATCGGCGCGGTCAGGTTGGTGCGCAGCGGGCGCCGCTTGGTGCCCGAGAACTTGGACATGACGCCCTCCTCTCTCTTCTTGGTGTGTTGCTTGGGTTGTTGGTGATCGGGTTCCAGCCAGGGGACCGGGCGGACGGGCGTTGCCGATTTGAACGGCGACCCAATCAGGGCTGAACCAGAAGGAAGCCCGTCCTGCACAGCTGGCTGGAACGAATGGGTCGGCCTGGGAACCAGGCGGCGGAGGACGTTTCGCGCTCTGCCGATTGAGCTACGCCGCCAGGCGTGGCGGCGACGGGACTCGAACCCGCAACCTCGTCATTAGGAGTGAAGGAACCCCCACCTGCACAGCAGGCCGACTCGACTGCCGCCCGAGGGCAGCAGCCCGAAGAGACATCCCGCCCGACCGAGTCGGTCGAGCGGCTGGTACTGGCGGTCGGATTCGAACCGACACCGACGGCGGTCTGAGCGCCGTGCCTCTCCCGTTGGGCTACGCCAGCAAGGTGGGAGCGAGTTGCGGGTGCGGGGATCGAACCCGCCGGGCGGAGGGAATGAGCCCCCGCTGATCCCAGATCCCCCGCAGGGTCCGCCCGTGGACCAGATGACCGAGGCCGAACGGGTCGGAAGACCGATCGCGTGCCGTGGCGAAGGATCCCGGTCGGTCGCATCGGGCGGTGGGTGGTGTGGTCGGCGGGAGTCGAACCCGCGTCTTCAGCGTGGCGTGCTGAGGTCCTCGCCGCTGGACGACGACCACGTGCGCGATCCGTGAACCGGTCGACGTGAGGAGATGCCGGCTCTTGACCCTCCGGCTTGCAGCGGGCGTTCCGACCCGCGGGCACTGCTGTGGAGGAAGGAACCCCACGTCGTCGCATCGGATCGCATCGTCTTGGCCCCCACCGCCGATGCGGACGGTGGAGGCCGTGGCGCCACCGACGGGATTCGAACCCGCGACCTCCTCGCTGACAACGAGGCGCTCTGGGCCGGACTGAGCTACGGCAGCACGTGGGCCAGGAGTGCTGGCCCGTGATGTCTCTTCGGTTGTCAAGGTGCTCACGTGGCGCCCGTCCGACCAGATCGGCCGGCCGCCACGCGTCGCAGGCTCGGAAGGAGTCGAACCCCCTGCCGTCGGTGTTGGAGACCGCGGCGCCGCCCTGGCTCGAGCCCATGGGCGTTCGTGTGTGGTGTGCTGCGCGCCTGGCGTCGGGCGCGGGGCGTCGCCCGTCAGGTGGAGCGACCGGTCAGTTCGGTGGTGCGGCGGGTGCCGGCTACCAGCGGTCGACGGGCAAGCCGAGCCCGGCTTGCTTCCGTCCGTTCCGACCGATCCAGAGATCTCGGGACCGTTCGTGCCGGCACGGGTGCGCGCCGATGCTCGACAGGGTCGGACCCTGGAGCATTCGTTCGGCGGTGGAGGTGCGTGCCATGCGCCCACCTTGGCCCGGCTCCCCCACCACGGCCAAGGGCTTTTCCGTTCCGTCCTTCAGCCGTCCGTGCGCGGCATCTGATCGAGCAGCGCGCGCAGGTCCTCTCCCTCGGGGTCTGGTGGAGGCGGAGCATCCAGGTCCTCGTCGCCTAACCACCGGGCCCCGTACTGGTCGGGGATCTCCCCCGCGCCGTACACCGCCCACGGCAGGAACGGCGTCCCGCCCAGCTCCACCTCAGGATCGACCTTCGTGTCGCCCACCGTGCAGACGTGGATCCAGTTGTCACCGAAGTCGAACTGGAAGAGAAACTGCTCGCCCAGGGCAAGACGCCGGAGCTTTGTCGTCTCCGAGTGCAGGGCTCCCTCCGGTGGAGCGTCCCACGCATCGAGTGGTCCGACGATCGTGCCGTCGGTGAACTGGAAGGCGTGGAGGTGGGCATGGTCCCATCGACCGAACGAGGTGTTGATCGCGGTCACCAGGTGATCGAAGGTCTGGTTCGGGCCGGCGACGAACACACGACCGGGCCGAGGCCAGAGCCGCTTCCCTCGTCCACCCACCAGCTCCACGGCGATCGTCATCCAAGTGCGTGCCACGAGGACAGCGTGCCACTGACTGCCAGATCAGACGTCGGCGAGGGCGGCGGCGAGGCGCCGGCGGGTGATGGCGACGGCGTCGGGCAGGGTCGACTCGTAGTACGGGATGAAGGGAACGGCCTGCTCGATGACCCAGCCGCGGGCACGGGCCCAGGTGTCGTCGTCGACGGCGAGCTCCGAGCGGAGGACGGCCCGCGCCTCGGCCGACAGGGACCAGGCGATCATCAGCTCGCACGCCGGGTCGCCGACGCCGGTCGGGCTCCAGTCGATGACGCCGGCGACGCGGCCGCCGCGCACGACGACGTTGCCGGGGAGCAGGTCGCCGTGCAGCCAGACCTTCGGCTCGGGCCACGGCTCCGCCGCGAGCGCGGCGTCCCACCGCTCGATGGCTCGGTCGACGTCGATCTCGTCGGCGAGGTCGGCGATGCACGCCCGCACCCACTCGTCGTGGACCGCGAGCTCCCGGCCCCGCTTGCCGGGCACCGGCCCGTCCTCCGGGTCGATCGCCTGCAAGGCGCGGAGGAACGCCGCGAGGTCGCACGCGATGGCGACGTCGTCGAGCTCCGCACCGGCGGTCATCTCGGCGAGCAGGTCCGTGCCGCCGAGCCACGGCGAGACCAGCCAGCGGAACGGGTAGCCCTCGGCCGGCTCGCCCACTGCGACGGGGACGGGGATCTCGACCGGGAGGTTCGGCGCCAGCAGCGGGAGCCACGCCGCCTCCCGCTCGACCTGTTGCTCCGCCCACCCGATGCGGGGCGTGCGGACGACCAGGTCATCACCGAGGCGGAACACGGCGTGGTCGGTGCCGGTGGACGCGACGCGCCGCACCGGCCGATCGGCGAGGTCCGGATGCTGGTCAGAGAGCAGCCGGCGCACCAGCGCCTCGTCGGCCTGGACCTCGCCCTCGTGCAACGGCCCGTCCACCACCCCCTCAGCCCAGCGGACGGCCCCTCAGCCGGCCAACCGGGTTTCGGCCGGCGGTGGTGCCGCGTGCGGCCGAACCTCGTGTCGATCCGGTGCGGCCCTGCGCCGAATGCCACACGACGTTCGAGGCGGTCGGGGTCAGCCCTCGGCGCGCTCGAGGACGGCGACGGGGATGTGGCGGTCGGTGAGCTCCGCGTACGTGTCGAAGTCCGGGTACGCCGTCGCCGCCAGCGACCAGCACTCGTCGCGCTCGGCACCGTCGACCTCGCGGGCCGTCGTCCACCAGCGCTCGCTGCCGACCTGGACCTCAGTGCGGTCCGAAGCCAGCAGGTTCTTGTACCAGTTGGGCGTCACCGGGTTGCCGCCGTTCGACCCGACCACGATCAGGTCATCACCGCGCCGCACGAGCATCAACATCACCGGCCGGGGCTCGCCGCTCTTGCGCCCGACGACCTCCAGCAGGAACACCGGCTTGCCGAACATGGTGTTGCCCTTGGCGCCGTTGCTCGACCGGAACTTGTCGACCTGCGAGTGCGTCCCCTTCGCCACCAGGTGCGGGAACCGCCGACTCATGAAGTTCGCCGCCCGCCCAGTGAGTGATGCCATCGCCGGAGGCTACGGCCCATCAGGTGGGCGGCTCGAGGGGACGACGCGCTCGAGGCCCTTCGTAGCCAGCACGAGCCGGCCCGAGATGTCGGGAACCGGCTCGAAGCCATGGTGGACGTAGAAGGAAGCAGCGGCTTCGTCGATGGCGTCGACGACCACGAATCGACCGCCGAGCGTCTGCCCCCCGACCGCCACCCGCGCCAGCGCGCTCGAGAGGAGTTGGGTTCCCAGCCCGGCGCCGTGGAGTCCCGCGTCGAGCGCGAGACGGGCGATGAGGTAGCCGGGGATCCGGTCTGGGAGCCCTCGCGCCTGCTTCCTCGACAGGCGATCGCGGTCCAGCGTGAACGGCATCAGCGCGTAGTACCCCACGACGACGTCATCGCCGGCGTGCCACACGTAGGTGCGCGTGATGTTCCGCCCATCGCTTCCGAGCGCGGACGCGTGCAGCCATCGGTCGAGCTCAGGACGACCGGAGTCGAACGCATCGCAGCGATGCCGACCGTCGAGCCGCTCGCAGGTGAAGCGCAACGCGACAGGTCAGCGGTTCTCGTAGCGGGGCGCACGGAACGCCGCCTCGAGCGACGGGGCGAGCGGAGCCGGATCGTCGAGCCGCTCGAGCAGCGCATCGAACACATCACCCGGCAGCACCTGCGACGAGTGCTCCCGCAGGAGCTCCTCGGCACGGGCATCGGCCGCCCCGGTGACGAGGGCCGAGACCGACACGCCCTGCAGCGCGGCGGCACGCTCGTAGGCAGATCGCTGGGCTTCAGAGATGCGGACGTTCAAGACCCGGTCCTTCGCCATGTCCACACACTGTATTGACGTCCTGCTCATCGCTCAGCGGCCTTTCGAGGCGTGCGGTCAAACGACGCCCAACCAGACGACGCCGTCGACAGACGAAGAAGTCGCAGGCGGTTGTCGCTGCGACGTGGGCCGGCGAGGCGTCAGCGTGCTCGTAGCGTCTGGGGCGTGTCGGATGCGGAAGGGACCTCCACCGTCGACGTTCGCGTCATCCCTCGGGCGAAGCGGGACGAGGTCGGGGGTGAGCGGGCGGGGCGGCTGGTGGTGCGGACGTCGGCGGCGCCCGTCGACGGGAAGGCGAACGTCGCCGTCTGCAGGCTGGTCGCGGCGTACTTCGGGGTTCCGGTCCGGCGCGTCGAGGTCGTCGCCGGGCTGCGGTCGAGGGACAAGACCCTGCGCATCACCCGTTGAGTGATCCAGCGGTCAGAGGCGGGAGATGCGGCGGGCGTACTCGCTTGATCGTTGGAAGCCGGTGACGAGCTGGTCGAGGTTGCTGACCTTCACCTTGGCGACCCAGTAGGCCCAGCCGTTGGGGTCGGGGGCCCGGCCCAGCATGCCGTGGTAGGTCATGGCGACGTTCACCTGCGGCGCCAGGAAGCGCACGCCGGCTGCGCCGTGGGCGTGCTGGACCACGAGGGCGCCGCGGGTCGTCCCCGATCGCAGCGCGTCGAGCGCGGCGGTCCGCTCCGATCCGCTGGGCGACCGGCCGTAGGCGTTCTGCCAGAGGCGGGTCACGAACTCGGCGTTGCCGAGGGCGGCGACGTCGGGGGCGGCGGCCATGTCGTCGGCGATCTCCACGGCGGTCGCGCCGGCTCGCACCCGGGCGACGGCGTCGGTCACCACGGCCGTCGTCGGCGGGTAGGTGCCGTGGATGGCGAGGTACGAGCGCAGCACCGGCGCCACGACACCACCGAATTCGTTCGAGCCCAGGAACGACCGGATCACGGTGGCGCCGCTCGTCCCGCTGCGCATCCGCCGGGTCCAGTAGGCGGCGCCGGACGGGTCCGACGGGCGGCCCAGGAAGTCGGCGTACTGGCGGGTCAGGAAGTCCTTCGGGCAGTGGAACGGCGTCCAGCGGAGGTGCTCGGCGACGTAGCGACCGGTGTTGGCGGCGTCCCGGTGGAACTGCGGCCAGTCGGCCCGGCACAGCGCCTGGCCGGTCGAGAACAGGAACACCTTGGTCAGGTCGCCGGGGCGCAGGCCGAAGCCGACCTGCGGGCGGGCGATCCCGGCTTGGGCGATCAGCACCCGGCCCTGGACCTCGGCGATCGACGGCGTGGTGCCGGTGGGGAACATGGTCGTCGGCATCTGGAAGGCGGCTTCGACGGCACCGGTCGCCCCGTCGAACACGCGGACGTGGCGGTCGAGGGTGGACACCACCTCCTGCTGGCCGTCGGCGTCGACGTCGGCGATGGCCGAGCCGCCCTCGGTGCTGTAGCTGTCGGTGCAGGCGGCGTCGGTCGGGCCGTTGCAGATCCGCCACAGCCGGCGACCGTCCGCGGCGAAGGCGTAGACCCAGCCGTGGTCGGCGGCGACCGACACGTCGAGGCGGCCGTCGCCGTCGAGGTCGCCGATGGCCGGCGAGGCCACCACCCGGCCCTCCACCGCGACCGGCCACCCGGGCAGGTCCTTGCCGGTGCGGGCGGTGAACGCGTCGACCTTGCGCCCGGCCGGGTCGGGCCAGTTGCGGCCGGTCCCGACCACGACGTCGAGCTGGCCGTCGGCGTTCAGGTCCACCACCGCCGGCGACGACCACACGGTCTGCCCCGGCGTCGAGCGCGGGTAGCCCGGGTAGGTGGAGCCGTCACGGCGGAGGATCCACACCAGCCCGCCCTCAGGCACGTTCAGCGGGTTGCCGGCCCAGATGTCGCCACCGAGGACGATCTCGTTCTTGCCGTCGCGGTCGATGTCGACGACGACCGGACTCGACCAGAGGGTGTCCTCGATGTACCGCCGCCACAGCAGCTTCCCCGACGCGGTCCACGCGTAGACGGAGTGGTCGTAGCTCGGGGCGATGATGTCGAGCTCGCCGTTGCCGTCGAGGTCGACGACGGCCGGACTGGCGAAGAACCCATCGGGCCGGCAGTCGGTCCCGACCGGGCAGTGCTGCGGCGCGCCCTGGGTGTAGGTGCGGACGACGGCGCCGGTCGGCCCATCGAGCCACACGACCCGGCCGTCCATGGTGCCGACGACGACATCGGCCTTCCCGTCGCCGCTGAGGTCCACGAGCGTCGGCGTCGACTGCACGGCGGTCGCGCCCAGGTTCACGCGCCACACCAGGCTGCGGTCGCCGGACAGGGAGTAGGCGTCGACCGTGCCGTCGAGGTTGCCGATCACCAGCTCCGGCTCCACGTCGCCCGCGATGTCGCCGATCGCCGGGCTGGAGAACGCCGTCTGCGGCCCATCGCCGTTGAACACGCCCGACAGCGGCCGGTCGAACGACCCGAGCGGCTCGAGCCCGGTCGTCGCCGCACCCACCGGCTCGGGCAAGGCGAACATCGCAGCCAGGGCGCAGCCGGCAGCGACCACGCGCCACCCTCGAACCCTCGTCACCGCGTCCCCCTGGTCCCCTTGCTCGTCGCCCGCCGAGGGTACCGGCCGCCCCGAGGGGCGCCGAACGCAGCGCCGCGACCGCGCCTCCGCGGCTCGCGGGATCAGGCGGCGGCGGGGCGGTTGAGGAGCTCGCGCACCCTCGGGATGACCTCGGTGCCGTACAGCTCGATGCTCCGCACCATGTGCTCGTGCGGGAGGGTGCCGGCGCTGTACTTCATGTCGAACCGGGAGGCGCCGAGGGCGTGGACGGTGGCGGCGATCTTCTTCGCCACCGTCTCGGGCGAACCGACGTACAGCGACCCCGTCGGGCCGACCTGGCCCTCGAACTCGCCCGGGCGGGACGGGGGCCAGCCTCGCTCGGAGCCGATCCGGTCGCGCATCGCCCGCCAGTGGTCGCGGAGCTGCTCCATCGCCTCGGCGTCGGTGTCGGCGACGTGGCCCGGCGAGTGGATGCCGACCGGCAGCTCCGGTGCACCGGCCTCGCCGAGCGCCTGGTGGTACAGGTCGACGAACGGGCGGAAGCGGCGGGGGTCACCGCCGATGATGGCGATCACGAGCGGCAGCTGGTGACGGGCGGCCCGGACCACGGACTCGGGCGAGCCGCCGACGCCGACCCACGTGGTGAGCCGGCCAGATGCGGTCTTCGGGAAGACCTCCTGCTCGGTGAGCGCGGCCCGGGTGGTGCCCGACCAGGTGACCGGACCGCCCTTCACGAGCTGGGCGAACAGGTCCAGGCGGTCCTCGAACAGCTCCTCGTACTGCGACAGGTCGAGCCCGAACAGCGGGAACGACTCGGTGAACGAGCCCCGGCCGACGATGACCTCGGCCCGTCCCCCCGAGATGGCGTCGACGGTGGCGAAGCGCTGGAACACCCGCACCGGATCGTCCGAGGACAAGACGGTCACGGCCGAGCCGAGCTTGATGCGCTCGGTGCGGGCGGCGATGGCGGCCAGCACGGTCTCGGGCGACGACACGGCGAAGTCCTCGCGGTGGTGCTCGCCGATCCCGAAGAAGTCGACCCCCACCCGGTCGGCCAGCACCGCCTCCTCGACGACGTTGCGGATGACCTGGTCGTGCGGCACGAGCTCGCCGTCGAGGCCGACGGTGACGTCGCCGAACGTGTCGAGGCCGAGCTCCAGTGAGGTGGACATGCCCGCCCCAACGACCAGCAGGGCGATCCCATTCCCGCCGCTCCAGACCGGGAGGTGACCAGGAAGCCACCCGTCCGGGGGTTGTGCGCGGGGCGTAGGGTCGAAGACGTCCCCCGGTTGGTCGCCGAACGCCGTAGCGCCGTGCTTGACCTCCTTCCTCGATACCGCCTGTCCGACGAAGGAGTCCACCCGTGACCATCCAAGATCCGCGTACCCATGCGCCGCCGCTCGCCACCGCGACCATCCACTCCGAGGGCGGGCTGCTGACCGTCGTGCTCCGAGGCGAACTGGACCTGCACGCCACGCCCTGCGTCCTGGCTGCGATCACGGCGGCGCTCGTCCCCGACGTCGAGCGGGTGCGCATCGACCTCACGGACCTGACCTTCTGCGACTCGTCCGGGATCGCGATGCTGTTCGGGTTGCGCAGGCGGTCGCTCGAGGAGAACTTCGACCTGACGCTCACCAACCCGAGCCGGACCGTGCTCCGCACCATCGAGCTGTGCGACCCGAGCGGCGCCCTCCCGCTCATCGGCCGGCTCCCCGCTTCGGCGGTCGACTGACCCGCGAGCGACCTCGGCGGCGGACCCAACCGAAGTTGGTGTGGAAGTGCGCTGATATCGCGCACTTCCACACCAACTTCCGGTCTGGGGCGAGGGTGCCGGCGAGCGACCCGGGTCAGGATCCGGCCAGACGGTGGTTGACGCGGGCGGCTTGGCGGGTGAGGTGCTCGCGCTCTTGCTGGCTCGACGCGGCGAGGGCGGCGTCGGCGTAGAGGCGGGCGGCGAGGGCCAGCTCGCCGTTGCGCTCGTGGAGGTGGGCGGCGACGGCGGTGCGGCGGGGCACGCCGACGGGCACCGCGGCCAAGGCGGCGAGGCCGGCTGGCGCGCCGTCGGCCTCGCCGACCGCGACGGCGCGGTTGAGGCGGACGACCGGGGTGTCGGCGAAGGCGAGGAGCTCGTCGTACCACTCGACGATCTGGACCCAGTCGGTCTCCTCGACCCGCTGGGCGTCGGCGTGCAGCGCGGCGATGGCGGCCTGGGCCTGGTACTGGCCGAGGTGGTCCCGGGCGAGGGCGGCCTGGAGGACCTCGACCCCTTCGGCGATGAGCTCGGTGTCCCACAGCGACCGGTCCTGGTCGGCGAGCGGGACGAGCGTGCCGTCGGCCCGGACCCGGCTGGCGCGGCGGGCGTGGTGCAGGAGCATGAGGGCAAGCAGGCCGTGCACCTCGGGGTCGTCGGTGGCGGCAGCGAGCTGGCGGGTGAGGCGGATGGCCTCGGCGGCGAGGTCGACGTCGCCGGAGAAGCCCTCGTTGAACACGAGGTAGAGGACGCGCATGACGGTGGCGACGTCGCCGGGCCGGTCCACCCCCGCATCGGCGACGGTGCGCTTCGCCCGGCTGATGCGCTGGGCCATGGTCGCTTCGGGCACGAGGTAGGCCTCGGCGATCTGGCGGGTCGTGAGGCCGCCGACCGCCCGCAGCGTGAGCGCCACCGCAGACGACGACGTGAGGTCGGGGTGGGCGCAGAGGAAGTAGAGCTGCAGGGTGTCGTCGGTGCTGGGCACCGAGCCCTGCGGTGGCTCGAGGTCGAACCGGTCCTCCCGGTCGCGGCGGGAGGCGTCGGAGCGGGCGGCGTCGAGGAACACCCGCCACGCCACGGTGACGAGCCACGCCTTGGGGTCCCGCGGCGGGTCGTCGTGCCAGGACCGCAGCGCGCGGATCAGCGCCTCCTGCACGGCGTCCTCGGCGGTGGCGAAGTCGGCGCCCCGGCCCACGAGGACGGACAGGACCTGCGGGACGAGCGCCCGCAGGTCCTGGTCCTCCATCGTCACGGGTGGGACCCGGTCACTCGCCGACCGTGGGCGGGGCGCTCATGATCGGCCGCAGCTCGAGCCACTCGTAGATCGGCTCGCCACCCTGGCCGGGCGCCGCCGACAGCTCGCCAGCCAGCTCGACGGCCCGCTCGTACGAGTCGACGTCGATGATGAACCAGCCGGCGATGAGGTCCTTGGTCTCGGCGAACGGCCCGTCGACGACGGGCGGCTTGCCCTCGCGGCCGGCCTGGACCCACACGCCCTCGGGCGAGAGGCCCTCGCCGCCGACCATCTCACCGGTGGCCTCGAGGCGGGCGGCGTAGTCCCGCATGAACTGGAAGTGGGCCTCCACTTCCTCGGGCGTCCACTGGTCCATCGGCGCGAACTCGTTCGGCGTGGGGGTGGTGGTCCGGTAGTGCTTGAGCATCAGGTACTTGGCCATGGGGTTCTCCTTCGGTGGGCCGACCCTGGTGGCCGGCTTCACCCCTGGGACGGAGCCGAGGTGCGGTCCTCGACATCGTTCCCGAAGAACTCCTCCCCCATGCCCGAATCAGGTCACCTGAGCCGCGTCCTGCGGCTCAGGTGACCTGAACCGAGCGGTCGCTACTTCGACATGAGGGCGACGAGCTGGTCGAGGGCGGCCCCCCAGCCCTCGTGGAAGCCCATCTCCTCGTGCTGCTTCACGCCGGCAGGGTCCTGGTGGAGGGCGACGGCGCGGTAGCGGGTGCCGCCGCCGGGCAGCGGCTCCAGCTCGAGGATGGCGGTGAGCGGCATGTCGATGGTCTTGGGCCGGAAGCCGGGGTCCATCGACTCGGTCCAGACCAGGCGCTCGTTGGGCACGACCTCGAGGTAGCAGCCCACGCTCGGGAACTCCTCGCCCTCGGGCGAGCGCATCGTCATGGCCATGGCCCCGCCGGGCCGCAGGTCGACCGAGGCGTCGGCGATGGACCACGGCGCCGGGGCGAACCACTGCTTGATCAGCTCCGGCTCGGTCCACGCCCGCCAGACGAGCTCCGGCGCGACGTCGATCTCGCGGACCAGCTTGAGGTCGAGCTCGGGGTTCAGGGTGTGGGCGGTGAAGGTCATGTCGGTTGCTCCTTGAGGTTGAGGAGGAGCCCGTCGAGCTGGTCCAGCTTGCGCTCCCAGATGCGGCGCTGCTCGGCCAGCCAGCCGTCGACGAGCTCCAAGGCCGTGCGGGCGATGCGGTAGGTCCGCACCCGTCCCTCCTTGGTGGACGTCACCAGGCCCGCTCGCTCCAGCACGCCCATGTGCTGGGTGAACGACGGCAACGCCATGGCGAACGGCTCGGCCAGCTCCGAGGTGGAGGCCGGACCCGAGACGAGCCGTTCGACGACCTGGCGCCGGGTGGGGTCGGCAAGGGCGTGGAGCACCTCGTCGATCCCGTCCAAACGCTTAGGCATAGACCTAAGTATTCGCGCGCGACCGGTCGTTTGTCCAGCGCGGATCGCGCGAGCGCGCGAACCGGCTGACGACCGCCGTCGTGGATCGGGCGAGCCCCCGAGGGGGGCGCCGCTCAGGCGTCGGTGCGGACGATGGGCGGGAAGGGGTAGGTGCCCTCGAGCATCGCCGCGCCGGGCTGGTAGGCCCGCAGCATCGGGCGGAACGGTCCCGACGCCGGGGTCGGCAGCCAGTTCGCCTCGCGCTCGGGGCCGGGCGACGTGGCCTGCAGGTAGATGGTGACCGAGCCGTCGTCGCCGGTGACCAGGCCGGGGCTGCGGTCGCCGATGGAGTAGCGGTCGATCGGGTTGTCGACCAGGTAGAAGCGCGGGACGTCGTACATGGTCAGCGACCAGAACGCCTCCACCGGCGGCGCCGGGGTGAACGTGACCTCGTAGGTGTGCGCCGCGTCGAGGAGCTCGCCGTCGGCGTCGGTGAAGATCGGCGCGTAGGCGGCCTCGTAGCCGTGGTTGCCCCACAGACCGGCCCGGGCGGCGACCGCACGGGTGACGGCGGCCTTCGAGCGGTCCTCGATCCGCCACTCGGGAGCGTCGACGGTGCCCAGCTCGAGGTGGTCGAGGTTGTAGTCGAAGTAGTGGGAGGCGTCGGTCCAGCCCTGCGGCGGGCCGCCCGAGCCGCCAGCCAGCTGCTCGATCATCGCCTGGCCCGCGGCCGCTCCGGCTTGCAGCGCCTCGGCCAGCTCCGGATCGGGATCGGTGTAGGGCGAGGTCGTGTGGAGCAGGCCCAGCTGCTCGAGCATCTCCACGAACGGCGCGTCGCCGGCGGGCGGCGGGAAGGCGGCGAGCGCCACGCGGAACCGCTCCCACCAGAGGAGGTCGTCGCCGACCCTCTCCACGGGCTCGGGGATGCCGACGGTCGCCGTGCTCGCCGGCGTGACCGTGAACCGGTCCTGGAGGGCGTGGACGGCGGGGAGGTCGGCCTCGCCGTCGACCTGGAGCCGGCCGACGATCATGGCGATGGCCGAAGGCGCCTCGATGACGGTCGAACCGTCGGTCACCTCGCCGTCGAAGCCGGGCGGCGCGAACGTGAACGAGCCCGCTGCGGTGCCGGTGGCCCGGCGGCCGATGTAGGCGAAGTTGTTCGTCCAGGCATCGACGCACTGGAGGACGTAGTAGCGCTCGTGCGTGTCCGGGACGTCGATCCGCACCGGGCCGCCGGACAGGTCGAGCGGGGCCAGCAGGTAGGCGGTGTCGTTGTTCGGGCTGACGAACTCGGCGGTCGGGCCGAGCAGCTCGCGGGCGAACCAGAACGTGTTCCACGGGACCGGCTTGCCCGCCGCCAGGCTGCCCTTGCCAGCGGGGAGCTTGCCGATCTCGTCGAGGTTGTAGAGCAGCGGGTAGCCGTACACGTAGGCCCGCGTCGCCGCCTGCACCAGCTGGTCGTTCGCCATCGTCTGCTCCTCGTTCGGCTGCGTCCGTCGCTCGGACGCCGTCGACTGGACCGTATCCGCTGGTCACAGGGCACCGGTCCGGGGCGGCCGATCAGGGGTGCCAGACCCCGTCGGTAGGGTCGTCGGCGTGACATCGGCGAGCGGTCAGTGGGTGCGGTACGGCACGGATGCGGCCTCCGAGCTGCGCGCCCAGATCGCCCGCATCAAGGGGTCCGAGCCCCTCGCCCCGGTCACCGTCGTGGTGCCCTCCAACCAGGTGGGGGTGTCCACCCGGCGCCTGCTCGCCTCGGGCGCGGTGGGGCCGGTGTGCGGCGCGGGGCCCGGCCTCATCGGCGTCACCTTCGTCACCCCGTACCGGCTGGCCGAGCTGCTCGGTGCCTCCGCCCTGGCCGCGCAGGACCGCTGGCCGGTGTCGGTCCCGGTGCTCGGCGCCGCGGTCCGCCAAGCGCTGCAGGAGGATCCCGGCGCGTTCGGGCCGGTCGCCCACCACGCGGCCACCGAGGCCGCTCTTGTCGCCGCGCACCGCGAGCTGCGGGACCTCGACCCGGTGGCGCTCACCGCGCTCGCGGGCAGCAGCGCCCGCGCCGGCGAGGTCGTGCGGGTCCACCGGGCGGCCCGCGCCCGCCTGGCCGAGCACTGGTACGACGAGGAGGACCTCATCGCCGCAGCCACCACCACGGTGCTGGGCGGGTCCGTGCCCACCGACATCGGCGCCGTCGTGGTCCACCTCCCCCAGCGCCTGTCACGCCATGCGGCCGAGCTGCTCGCCGCCCTCGGCGCCACCAGCGAGCTGTGCGTCATCGCCGGCGCCACGGGCGTGGCCAAGGCCGATGCCGAGGTCGTCCAGTCGGTCGCCCGGCTCGGTGTGGACCTCGGCCGGCCGCCGGTGGGTCCGGCGCTGCCGTCGATGGTGTCGGCGTCGGCCACCCGCGTCGTGACGGCGTCGGATGCGGACGACGAGGTCCGCGCTGCGGTCCGCACGGTGGTCGACGCGGTGCGCGACGGCACCTCGCTCGACCGCATCGCCGTCCTCTACGCCGCACCGGAGCCCTACGGCCGCCTCCTCCAGCACCACCTCGAGGCAGCCGACGTCGTCACCAACGGCACGGCCACGCTCCCCCTCGCGGGCCGGCTCGCCGGGCGCACGCTGCTCGGGCTGCTGGCCCTGCCCACCACGGGGTTCCGACGCCAGGACGTGTTCGCCTGGCTGTCCGGCGCGCCCATCCTCCACGAGGGCCGGTGGGCGCCCACCACCTCGTGGGAGCGCATCTCGCGCGAGGCCGGCGTCGTGGCCGGCCGGGGCGACTGGGACCGGCAGCTCCAGCACCTGGCGGACCGGCTCACCGACGTCGCCGACCGGGCCGAAGCCGAGGGCGACGAGGACGACGCCACCGACTGGAAGGTCATCCGTGCGCGGGAAGACGCCACCCGGGCGCTCGAGCTGCGGGGCTTCGTGCTGGGCCTGGCCGACCGCCTCGCCTCCGCCGAGGCCCCGGCCCCGTGGGCCGAGCGGGTCACCTGGACCAAGCGCCTCCTCGCCGCCGTCCTCGGCGGGGCCTCGCGCCGCACCGCCTGGCCCGAGGCCGAGCAGCGGGCCGCCGACCGCCTGGTCGTCGCCCTCGACCGGCTCTCGGTCCTCGATGCGCTCGAAGGGCCCGTCGGGCTCGACGTCTTCACCCGCGCGCTCGCCGTGGAACTGGAGTCCGACCTCGGACGGGTCGGCCGCTTCGGCGAGGGCGTGCTCGTGGGGCCGGTCTCGATGGGCGTCGGGGTCGATCTCGAGCTCGCGGTCGTCGTCGGCATGGCCGAGGGCACCTTCCCCTCGACCCTGCGAGACGACTCCCTCCTCCCCGACGAGGACCGCGACGCCGCAGGAGGCGCGCTCCCCCTCCGGTCCGGCCACGTCGACCGCCTCCACCACCAGTTCCTCGCCACCGTCGGCGGGGCGGCCCGCCAGGTGCTCTGCGTGCCCAAGGGCGACCTGCGCCGCAGCCGAGAGCGCGTGCCGTCGCGGTGGGTGCTCGACGTCGCCTCCACCCTCGCCGGCACCACCTGGTGGAGCGACGACCTCCTGCACGGCTCGGCTCCTTGGCTCACCCACCTCGCCTCGTTCGACGATGCGGTGCGCACCGCCGTGGTCCCCGCCACCGAGCAGGAGCACCGCCTCCGCCAGCTCCTCGCCCTGGACCCGCCCCGCCGCCAGCTGCACGCCGCGGCGGCGTCCGTCGACGGCACGCTGGCCGCGGCCGTCGACGTCGTCGACCAGCGCGGGAGCGACCGGCTCACCCGCTTCGACGGCAACCTCGCCGGGCTGCCCATCCCGTCACCGGTGGACCGGGGTGCGTCGGCCACCAGCCTGGAGTCGTGGGCCAAGTGCCCGCACGGCTACTTCGTCCGGCACGTGCTCGGGGTCCAGCCGCTCGAACAGCCCGAGGACGTCCTCCAGATCACCGCGCTCGACAAGGGCAACCTCGTCCACGCGGCCCTCGAGGCGTTCATCCAGGAGGCGCTCGACGAAGGTCGGGTCCCGGCCGTCGGGGGCCACTGGACCGACGACGACCGCGGCCGGCTCGCCAAGATCGCCACCCAACTCTGCGACGACGCCGAGGCCGACGGCCTCACCGGCCGCTCGCTGTTCTGGCAGCGCGACCGCGGCAAGATCCTCGCCGACCTGGACCGCTTCCTCACCGAGGACGACGGCCTCCGCAACGCCACGGGCGCCACGCCCTACGCCACCGAGCTGCCGTTCGGCATCGGCGAGCGCCCACCCGTGGCCTTCCCGCTCGCCGACGGGCGCACGGTGCCGCTGCGCGGCAAGGCCGACCGCGTCGACCGGTCCGCCGACGGCGGGCTCCACGTCCTCGACTACAAGACCGGCAGCACCCGGGCCTACACCGGCATCAGCGCCGACGACCCCCACCAGGGCGGCCGGCGCCTCCAGCTCGCGGTGTACGGCCTCGCCGCCCGCCAGCAGACCGGCGCCCCCGATGCGCGGGTGCGGGCGGACTACTGGTTCACGTCCACCAAGGGCCGCTGGGAGCAGCTCGGCTACGAGATCACCGACGACGTCCTCGACCAGGTGTCGAGCGCGGTGACCACGATCGTCCACGGCATCGAGGCCGGCGTGTTCGCGCCGCACCCCATCCCCCACAGCACGTCGCCGTTCCCCGACTGCCCGGCGTGCGACCCGGACAACCTCGGCACCACCGAGGTCCGCCGCCACTTCGAGCGCAAGCTCACCGACCCGGTGCTCGCCGACTACGCCGCGCTCGCGCTCGGCACCGATGACGACGACGAGGCCGCCTCGTGAGCCTCTTCGACTACCTCGACGAGCCGTTCGACGAGACCGCCGGCGGCCTGATGCCCTCCGAGCCCGAGCCCGAACCCGAACCCGATGCGGCCTCCGGCGTGGTCGAGCGCGCGACCGACGACGTCGCACCGGTGGTCCCGGAGCGGCCGCCGCCGCCCGACCAGGACCAGCGGGAGGTCGTTCGCAAGGCGCTCGACCGCACGCTGTTCGTGGAGGCCGGGGCCGGGTCGGGCAAGTCCACCGCGCTCGTCGGGCGGGTGCTCGAGCTGGTCACCACGGGCACGGCCGAGCTGCGCAGCATCGCCGCCATCACCTTCACCGAGAAGGCCGCGGCCGAGCTGCGCGACCGCATCCGCCAGGAACTGGAGCGCACCGCCGAGCGGGCCCGCCAAGACGGCGAGACCCAGATCGTCGAGCGCTGCGCCGATGCCATCGACCAGCTCGACGGCGCCGCCATCGGCACGCTCCACGCCTTCGCCCAGCGGGTGCTCGCCGAGAACCCCATCGAGGTGCAGCTGCCGCCGCGCGTCGAGATCCTCGACGAGGTCACCTCGGACGTGCAGTTCGAGCAGCGCTGGTCTGCCTACCTGGACCGCCTCCTCGAGGACCCGTCCATGGAGCGCACCCTGCTGCTGCTCTTCGCCACCGGGGTGAAGCCCGCGGCCCTGCGGGCCCTCGCCCTGGAGTTCGACCGCAACTGGGACCTCGTCGATGAGCGGGTCCCGGCCGAGGCGCCGGAGCCGCCCGAGCTGCGGGCGAGCCTGGAGGCGGCGCTCCGCCTGGTCGACGCCGCCACCGAGTCCGCCGTCCACTGCACCAAGCCCGACGACAAGCTCGTCCTCCGCCTCCACCAGGTGGCCGAGTACGCCGCCCTCCTCCGCACCATCGACGACGAGCTGGACCTGCTCGACGAGCTCAGCGGCACCGGCACCACCAAGCCGCCCAGCTTCCGGGCCGGCAACCTCGGCGCCAAGGGCAACTGGGGCTGCGACCACAAGGCCATCCAGGCCGACCTCGCCGCGGCCGGCGAGCAGCTGGCGCTGGTGGCGGGCACCGTCGCGCAGGCGTGCGCCCGCCGCGTCGCCGCCGCCCTCCGGGGCTTCACCCTCGATGCCGCAGCTGCCCGGCGCGAGGCCGGGCAGCTCGCCTTCCACGACCTGCTCGTGCTCGCCCGCCAGCTCGTGCGCCAGCACGGTTCGGTCCGAGAGCGCCTGCACCGCCGCTACCAGCGCCTCCTGCTCGACGAGTTCCAGGACACCGACCCGATCCAGATCGAGATCGCGGTCCGCATCGCCTCGGCCGCCCCGGGCGCCGACGACGCCGGATCGCTGCCGTGGGACGAGGTCCCCGTCGCACCCGGCCACCTATTCGTCGTCGGCGACCCGAAGCAGTCGATCTACCGCTTCCGGCGGGCCGACATCGGGCTCTTCCTCGCCGCCAAGGACCGCTACGGCGAGGGCGGCGGGCTGGTCAGCCTCTCCACCAACTTCCGCACCGGCCAACCCATCATCGGCTGGGTCAACCAGGCGTTCGCCACCCTCATGGCCGAACCGCCGGGGGTCGACTCGCCGCTCGCGTCGCAGCCCGACTACGTCCCGCTCCACGCGGTGCGCCCCGGTCCCGACGTCGGACCGGCCGTGTCGGTCATCGGCCGGGAGGCCGTCGAGGAGGGGTCGGCGGGCGAGCTGCGAGCCGCCGAGGCCCGCCAGGTGGCGGCCACCATCGCCCGCATCCAGACCGAGGGCTGGAGCGTCGGCGACCACTCGAGCCCCACCGGCTGGCGGGACCCGAAGCTCGGCGACATCACCGTGCTCGTCCCGGCCCGCACGTCGCTGCCGTTCCTCGAAGATGCCCTCGAAGCCGCCCGCATCCCCTACCGGGCCGAGTCCAGCAGCCTCGTCTACGTCTCCCGAGCGGTCCGCGACCTGCTGATGGCGCTGCGAGCCGTCGACGATCCCACCGACCACCTCGCCATCGTCTCGGCCCTGCGCAGCCCCCTGTTCGCCTGCGGCGACGACGACCTCTTCCGCTTCAAGGTCCTCCAGCGCGGCCACTGGAACTTCGCGTCCCGCCAGCCCGACACCGTCGAACCGGGTCCGGTGACCGACGGCCTGGCCTACCTCGCCACCCTCCACCGCGAGCGCCATTGGACCTCGCCCGCCGAGCTGGCCGACCGCATCGCCCGAGACCGCCGGCTCTTCGAGCTGGGCTTCGCCGAGGGCCGCACCCGAGACGTGTGGCGCCGGCTCCGGTTCGTCATCGACCAGGCCCGCGAGTGGGGCGAGGCCACCGACGGCAACCTGCGCGAGTACCTCCAGTGGGTCGCCCGCCAGAGCAGCGAGGGAAGCCGGGTCGCCGAGGCGGTGCTGCCCGAGTCCGACGACGACGCCGTGCGCATCATGACCATCCACGCCGCCAAGGGCCTCGAGTTCCCCATCACCATCCTCAGCGGCATGTCCACCGCCCCGCAGGCCCGCCCGTCCCCAGCCCAGGTCGTGTTCCCGCCATCGAGCGGGGTCGGGTACCGGTTCGGCAAGGCGGTCGCCACGCAGGAGTTCGAGGACTTCAAGCCGGTCGACGAGCAGATGGCGTTCGACGAGCGGGTTCGCCTCCTCTACGTCGCCGCCACCCGGGCCAAGGACCACCTCGTCCTCTCGCTCCAGCGCAAGGTGCGGGCCAAGGCCCCCGAGCCCTCCAAGCGCACGAACGCCGAACTG
>DATMGQ010000014.1:0-62391 GCA_035555395.1 Acidimicrobiales bacterium | reverse complement strand
CCTTCGAGGAAGCGGCCGTGCTCGGCCACGCGCTCGGTCCAGGCATCGGTGCCGGGGACGTCGGCCTCGGTGGCGGTGCCGTGGATCGTGGCGACGTAGCGCTGCGCGCCGTCGGGCAGGGCACCGTCGGACGGCGGCATCAGCATCTCGATCGGGCGGATCTCGCTGCTGCCCGTCGCCGTCGCCGGGATGTGGCGCACCAGCTCGATGGCATCGTCGAGCGTCGGCACGTCGAGCACGTAGTAGCCGCCGAGCACCTCGGCAGCCTCGGTGAACGGACCGTCGGTGACCGAGACATCGCCGTCCGAGATGCGGATGGCGCGGCTGAGCTCGGAGGGGAGCAGGGCTTCGCCGCCGACGATGGCGGCGCCGCCGAGCTCGCCGAAGGCCAGGTAGCCCGCCATCTCGGCCTCGAACTCGGTCGTGCCCGGCGTGGTCGCGTTGGCTTCGGTGTCGTAGAGCAGGACCAGGTAGTGCATGGCGTCATCCTTCCAGCGGTCGAGCGTCCTTCGCCCGATTCCACCCTCCCGACGAACGGAACCGCCGGGATCGGACACCCACCCGGAAGATTTCCGGTCGTGGTAGTCCTTGGCCATGCCCGCACCTGATCCCGTGGTCCACCGCCTCGTCGCTCCCATGGCCGCCACCATCGCCTCGGTGGGCGTGGCCGACGGGGACCACGTGCGAGACGGCCAGACGGTCGTCGTGCTCGAGGTGATGAAGATGGAGCACCCCCTCCAGGTCTTCCTCGACGGCACCATCTCCCACCTCGCGGTGGCCGAGGGCGATGCCGTGGCGCAGGGCCAGGAGCTGCTGCGCGTGACCGCCGCCGAGGCCGCGGCCGACGCCGAGGCCCCGTCGGAGGTCGAAGACGAGGTCCCGGCGGGGGAGGAGCGGGCCGACCTCCGCGAGCTCCGGCAGCGGCGCTCGCTGCTGGCCGACGCGGCCCGGCCCGATGCGGTGGCCAAGCGCCACGGACGCGGCCAGCGGACCGCCCGGGAGAACGTGGCCGACCTGTGCGACGAGGGCTCGTTCGAGGAGTACGGCGGGTTCGCGTTCGCCGCCCAGGAGGGACGGCGCGGCCGCGACGACCTCCAGGCGAACACGCCGGCCGACGGGCTGATCACCGGCATCGGGCGCGTCGACGGCGCCCCGACCGCGGTCGTCGCCTACGACTACACGGTCCTCGCCGGCACCCAGGGCCAGCGCAACCACGCCAAGAAGGACCGCATCTTCGAGCTGATCGAGCGGATGCGCCTTCCCGTCGTGCTGTTCGCCGAGGGCGGCGGCGGCCGCCCGGGCGACACGGACGTGCCGGTGATCGCCGGGCTCGACACCCGCGCCTTCGAGCACTTCGCCCGCCTCTCCGGGCTGGTCCCCAGCGTCGGGATCGCGGTCGGCCGGGTGTTCGCCGGCAACGCCGCGCTGCTCGGCTGCTGCGACACGGTGATCGCCACGGCCGACTCGAACATCGGCATGGGCGGCCCGGCGATGATCGAGGGCGGCGGCCTCGGCACGTTCACCCCCGAGGACATCGGCCCGATCGGCACGCAGGTGGCCAACGGCGTGGTCGACCTCGCGGTGGCCGACGAGGTCGAGGCGGTCGACGTGGCCCGCCGCTACCTCGGGTACTTCCGTGGCGCCGGCGCACCGGGCGCGGCGCCCGACCAGACCTCGCTGCGCGACGTGGTGCCCGAGCAGCGCAAGCGGGTGTACGACGTCCGCCGCGCGATCGACGGCCTGGCCGACGAGGGGAGCGTCCTGGAGCTCCGGGCCGGGTACGCGCTCGGGATCGTGACCGCCCTGATCCGCCTCGACGGCCTGCCCGTGGGGCTCATCGCCAACGACCCGGCGGTCCTCGGCGGTGCCATCGATGCGCCGGGAGCCGACAAGGCCGCCCGCTTCCTCCAGCTCTGCGACGGCCACGACCTCCCCGTGCTGTCGCTCTGCGACACGCCCGGCTTCCTCGTCGGGCCCGAGGCGGAGGAGACGGCCCAGGTCCGCCGGTTCTCCCGCCTGTTCGTCACCGCCCAGTCGCTGACCGTCCCGTTCGTGACCGTCGTCCTGCGCAAGGGCTACGGCCTCGGCGCCCAGGCCATGGCCGGCGGCAGCTTCCGTGCGCCGCTCGCCACGCTCAGCTGGCCCACCGGCGAGTTCGGCGGCATGGGCCTCGAGGGCGCCGTGCGGCTCGGGTTTCGTCGCGAGCTGGAGGCGATCGAGGATCCCGAGGAGCGGCAGGCCGCGTTCGACTCCATGGTCGAGGCGGCGTACCGCCACGGCCAGGCGCTCAACATGGCCGCGCACCTCGAGATCGACGACGTGATCGACCCGGCCGAGACCCGAGACCGGGTCCTGCACGCCTTCCGCTCGGTGCCGGCGCCCCCGCCCCGGACCGGCCGGAAGCGCCCCGGCATCGACCCCTGGTGATCCGCTGATCACGTCGCACGCATCATGGATGCCGAAGCTCGTGGGTTCGGCATCCGATGGCTCGCTCCTCCAAGCGGCGGTCGGCGGTCGGCGGTCGGGTCTGGCTCCTCTCCTCCTTGTTCGTGCTCGTGGGCACGGGATGGGCGCTGGCCGTCCCGCTCTTCCACCCACCCGACGAACCGATGCACGTCGACCTGATCGGCGGGCTCGCCGACGACCCGACGTATCCGGGCTACGCCGACCGGCACCTCGATCGGCTGCTGTTGAGCCTCAGCTGGTCCTACCTCGAAGCGGGGGACGGGCCGCGCCGACCCCGCCTCGGCGGCCTCCCGCCTCCCGCCGGGGCCGCTTCGGCGGCGCAGGTGCCGGGCGGGTCGGGCCCCAGCTCCCAGATCGACCAGATGCCCCAGCACCCGCCCCTGTACTACGAGGGCGCCGCGCTGGCGCTCCGAGCAGCTCGCTTCGGGCACCCGGGCGCGCCCTTCCCGACGATCGCCACCGAGGTCCTGGTCCTGCGGCTCCTCAACGTGCTGCTCGTGGCGCCGCTGCCGCTGCTCACGTTCCGGATCGCCCGGGAGCTCGGCGCCTCCGACCGCACCTCGCTCACCGCCACGGCGCTCCTGCTGGCGGTGCCGCAGCTCACCCACATCGTGGGGTCCGTCAACAACGACAACCTGCTGATCGTGCTGGGTGCGGCGCTGACCCTGCTGGTGCTCCAGGTCGTGGGACGACCACCCGACCGGCGTCGGGACCTCGCGGTCGGGTTGGTCCTCGGGGCCGCGCTGCTCACCAAGGCGTTCGCGTTCGTCCTCGTGCCGTGGGTGGCGCTGGCGTACCTCGTGGCCGCCCGTCGGCGGGGCTCGCCGGGAGCTGCTGCGGGCGGCCTTGCGGTCGCGGGCGGTACGTCGGCCGCGGTCGCGGGCTGGTTCTGGATCCGCAACGTGGCCCGGTACGGGCAGGTGGCCCCGACCACGTTCTTCGAGCGGGCCGGGACGCGGCCGGCTGACCTCCCGGTCGACCACCTCGACTGGCTCCGCAGCTTCACCTGGCTGCTGCCCGAGCGGTTCTGGGGGTCGATGGGCCGCTACGCCGCCCAGCTCCCCGAGGAGGTCATCGCGCTCGCCACCCTCCTGGTCGCGGCGTGCGTCGCCGAGGCCCTCGTCGCCCGCCGCCGGCCCGAGGCGCGCGACCGGACGGCCCTCGCGATGGCGGTGCTGCCGGCCCTGATGCTGGGGGCGTACGTGGCCCAGCACGCGCACGAGATCTACGTCGTCACCGGCTGGTACTCGTTCATCCAAGGCCGCTACCTGTTCGGCGGGATCGGCGGGCTGCTCGCCGTCACGGCGGTGGGAGCCGACCGCCTGGCGCGGGGCCGCTTCGGGCCGGCGGCCGCGCTCGGGGTCGGCGTCGCCATGCAGGTCATCGCCGGGTACGTCCTCCTCGTCGACGTCTGGGGCGGCGCGGGCGTCTCGCTCCTCGGGTCGGCCCGGACGATGGTCGCCTGGTGCCCGCTCCCAGCGCCGGCCGTGGGCGCGGTCGGGCTCGCGCTCGCCGCGGTGCTCGCCACCACGGCGGTCTCGCTCACCCGGGCCGTTCCCGAGCCGCGACCAGCGGATGTGTGACCGCCGAGCACACGAGCCCGCGGATTTGTAACGTGTTCTCGTTCGGCGCTTCCTCCCTCCAGCGCCCGGAACACAAGGGGACAACTGCATGGCACACGATCTGGTCATCCGCAACGGCCGGGTGGTCGACGGCACCGGGGCGCCCGAGCGCGCCGCCGACGTCGCCATCGACGGCGGGCGCATCACCGCCGTCGGCACCGTCGACGAGCGCGGGACCCAGGAGCTCGACGCCGACGGCGCCGTCGTCGCACCGGGATGGGTCGACGTCCACAGCCACTACGACGGCCAGGCCACCTGGGACCAGGAGCTGGCCCCGAGCTCGTGGCACGGCGTGACCACCCTGGTGATGGGCAACTGCGGGGTCGGCTTCGCCCCGGCGGCGCCGGACAAGCACGACTGGCTGATCGGGCTGATGGAAGGGGTCGAGGACATCCCCGGCTCCGCCCTCGCCGAAGGCATCACCTGGGAGTGGGAGAGCTTCCCGGAGTACCTCGACGCCCTCGAGGGCAAGCGCTGGACCACCGACGTCGGCACGCAGATCGCCCACGGGGCCGTGCGGGCCTACGTGATGGGGGACCGCGGCGCCCGGAACGAGCCGGCCACCCCCGACGACATCGAGGCCATGGCCGCCATCGTGAAGGAGGCGATCGCCGCCGGGGCCCTCGGGTTCTCCACCAGCCGGACGATCGCCCACCGGGCCATCGACGGCGAGCCGGTGCCGGGCACCTTCGCCGCCGAGGACGAGCTCTTCGGCATCGGCCGGGTGCTGGGCGAGCTGGGCGCGGGCGTGTTCGAGCTCGCCCCCACGGGCACCGCCGGCGAGGACATCGTCGCCCCGATGACCGAGGTGGCCTGGATGCGCAAGCTGGCCGACGCCATCCAGCGGCCGGTCACCTTCGCCATGCTCCAGGTGGACACCGCGCCGGACCTCTGGCGGGAGATGCTCGACGAGTCCGCGGCCGCGCTCGCCAGCGGCGCGCCGCTCTACCCGCAGGTGGCCGGTCGGCCCACCGGTCTGCTCTCGGGCTTCGAGACCACGTTCTCGTTCATCGACGGCGTGCCGGCCTACGCCGCCCTGGCCGGTCGGCCCCTGGCGGAGAAGCTCGCCTACCTCCGCAGCGCCGAGGGGCGCGAGGCCATCGTCGGCTGGGAGCCCGACGAGGCGACGGCCGCCCAGCTGGCCCACGCCGCCGAGCGCACCTACCTCTTGGGCGACCCGCCCGACTACGAGCCCGGTCCCGAGGCCACGCTCGCCGCCGTCGCCGCCCGCTCGGGCCGTTCGGTGGTGGAGGTGGCGCTCGATGCCATGCTCGCCAACGACGGCAACGGGCTGCTGTACCTGCCGATCCTCAACTACAGCGACGGCGACTCCGAGTCCACCCGCGAGATGATCCTGCACCCGGCGGCCGTGCTCGGCCTGGCCGACGGCGGCGCCCACGTCGGCACCATCTGCGACGCCTCGATGCCCACCTGGATGCTCACCCACTGGGTGCGCGACCGCACCCGTGGGGAGCGCCTCCCGCTGGAGCTCATCGTGCAGCGCCAGACCAGCGACACCGCCCGGCTCTACGGCCTCGGCGACCGGGGCGTGCTGGCTCCGGGGTACGTGGCCGACGTGAACCTCATCGACCTCGACGGCCTCCGCCTCCACGGTCCCGAGGTCGTCGCCGACCTCCCCGCCGGAGGCCGCCGCATCATCCAGCGTGCCGACGGCTACGTGGCCACCGTGAAGTCCGGCACCGTCACCTACCGCGATGGCCGGAGCACCGGCGAGTACCCCGGCCTCCTCCTCCGGGGCGGCCGCACCGCTCCCGCCTGAGCGGCGGGCGGGCTACTCGACGGCTTCGAGGGGGCGCTGGGCGAGGAGCGGTCCGGTGGGGGCCGTCCTCGCCTCGCTGCCGAAGCGCATCTTCTTGGTGTGCTCGAGGCTGTCCTCGATGAGCATGCGGTTCGTGCGGATGAGGTCCGACACGATGCCGAGCATCACGCACAGGAACGCCACGAGGATGCCGGCGACGCCGAGGAGCAGCGACTGGAGGTGGCTGCCGCTGCTGTCGGTGAGCTTCAGGTAGGCGTAGCGGGCGAACGGGAACACGCCGAGCACCATGAAGAAGGCGGCCAGCGAGCCGAAGATCGCGTACGGCTTGTACATGATGTACGCCCGGACGATGGCCATCCCGGAGCGGGCCACGTGCTCCTTGGTGGAGCCGAACAGGCGGGACTCCCGGGTCTTGGGGTTCGTGGTGACCGGGATGCTGACGATCTTCAGCTTCTTGATGCCCGCCTGGATGATGGTCTCCATGCAGTAGCTGAAGCGCGTGATCGTGTTCAGCAGCATCAAGGACTCGCGCGAGTAGGCACGGAAGCCGCTCGCCGCGTCGGGCATGTCGGTCCCGCCGGCGATGTTGACGATCTTGCTGCCGAACTTCTGGAGGGCGATCTTGCTCTTCGAGAAGTGCTCGACGAGGTGGACCTGGCGGTCGGCGATCACGATCTCGGCCTCGCCGCGCAGGATCGGCTGCACGAGGTCGCCGATGCGCTCCTGCGGGTATTGGTTGTCGCCGTCGGTGTTCACGACGATGTCGGCGCCGAGCTCGAGCGCCCGCTGCACGCCGTCGTGGAACGAGCGGCCCAGGCCGCGGTTGCGGGCGTGGTGCACGAACTCGGTGACCCCGTGCTCCCGAGCGACCTCCACCGTCCGGTCCGTGGAGCCGTCGTCGATGATGAGGACGATGATCTCGTCGATCCCCGGGATCTCCTTGGGGATCGTGCTCAGCACGAGGGGGAGGGTCTCCTCTTCGTTCAGGCAAGGCACCTGGACCACGAGCTTCACGCGCCGCACTACCTCTCTCACGGGAACGATCCAGGGTACTTCCTCAACCCCGCGAGACGGCAACGGGCCGGCAGGACATCCGTCCGGGCGCGTGTGACGCGATGAGCGCCTACCGTTCCGCTGCTCGCCAGGCCCGACACGGGCCGAACCGCCGGAGGAACCCGATGCAACGACGCACCCCCGCCCTCGTCCTCGCCGCTGCGCTCAGCCTCGCCACGCTCGCCGCGTGCGGCTCGAGCGGGGGGAGCGAGAGCTCGTCGGACACCACCAAGCCCAAGGACAGCGAGACCGAGGTGACCACCACGCCGGTGGCCGACCCGCTCGTGATCCTCGTCGGCAACGACGACGGCTACTCGGCCGAGGGCATCGACACGCTGGTGACGGCGCTGCTCACCCTCGACGACGTCGACGTGACGGTCGTGGCGCCGCTGACCCAGCAGAGCGGGCAGGGTGGCAAGACCACGCCCGACACCGAGCTGGCGGTGACCGACGTGAAGACCAAGGGCGGCTTCCCGGCGAAGGCCGTCGACGGCTACCCAGCCGACGCCGTCAACGTCGCCTTCGACGAGCTGGGCCTCAAGCCCGACCTCGTGATCACGGGCATCAACGAGGGGCAGAACCTGGGCAACCTGGTCGACATCTCCGGCACCGTCGGCGCGGCCCGTGCCGCCGCGAAGCACGGCGTGCCCGCCCTCGCCACGAGCCAGGGCACGACCTCGTTCGACTACGACGCCGCGGTGCCGTTCATCCTCGACTGGGTGAAGGAGCACCGCGACGCGATCCAGGCCGGGGACCTCGAGGCGGGCGTCACCAGCATGAACATCCCGAGCTGCAGCACCGGCGAGATCCGCGGCGCGGTCGAGACCGAGGTCGCTGACACGGTCGAGAACGCCATCCACGACCAGGACTGCGCGTCGACCACGCCCGAGGCCGACCTGCCGAACGACATCGACGCCTTCAACGCCGGCTTCGTCACCATCACCCCGGTGCCGACCACGGCCAACGACTGACCGGGCCGCCCGGCCACTGGCTCAGTAGTGCCAGGGGTAGGGCGACCAGTCGGGGTCGCGCTTCTCGAGGAACGAGTCGCGGCCCTCGGCGGCCTCGTCGGTGCCGTAGGCGAGGCGGGTGGCCTCGCCGGCGAACACCTGCTGGCCGACCAGGCCGTCGTCGATCAGGTTGAAGCTGAACTTCAGCATCCGCTGCGCCGTGGGGCTCTTGCCCATGATCTTGCGAGCCCATGCGAGGCCCTCGGCCTCGAGGTCGGCGTGGTCGACGACCCGGTTCACCATGCCCATGCGGTGCGCGTCCTCGGCGGTGTAGGTGTCGCCGAGGAAGAAGATCTCGCGGGCGAACTTCTGGCCGACCTGGCGGGCGAGGTAGGCCGACCCGAAGCCGCCGTCGAAGCTGGCGACGTCGGCATCGGTCTGGCGGAAGCGGGCGTGCTCGCGGCTGGCGAGGGTGAGGTCGGCCACGACGTGGAGGCTGTGGCCGCCGCCGGCCGCCCATCCGTTGACCAGGCAGATCACGATCTTGGGCATCGTGCGGATCAGGCGCTGGACCTCGAGGATGTGGAGGCGGCCGGACCGGGCGGGGTCGATGGTCTCGGAGGTCTCGCCCTCGGCGTAGCGGTAGCCGTCCTTGCCGCGGATGCGCTGGTCGCCGCCGGAGCAGAACGCCCAGCCGCCGTCCTTGGGCGACGGGCCGTTGCCGGTGAGCAGCACGCAGCCGACGTCGGAGGACTGCCGGGCGTGGTCGAGCACCCGGTACAGCTCGTCGACGGTGGCGGGCCGGAAGGCGTTGCGGATCTCGGGCCGGTCGAACGCGACGCGCACGCAGCCCACGTCGACGGCCCGGTGGTAGGTGATGTCCTGGAGGTCCTCGAAGCCGGGGACGGGCTGCCAGGCGGTGGCGTCGAACGTCTCGGAGGTGCCCTCGAGCGCGGTCATCGGCCTTCGCCCTTCGCCAGCTTGATGCCCGAGGCGATCATCGGGAACTGGAACGGGAGCCGCAGCCAGGCGGCGATGGCGGGCAGGTTGGTGGGCTTGCCGGCCTGGATCGCCATGTTGATGTTGGCCGGGTAGACCCCGACGAACGTGGCGGTGGCGAGCGCGCCGCCGACCTTGTGCTTCCCGGGGTCGTTCGACAGCAGCAGCGCGCCGGCCGTGCCCTCGGCCGCCGCCGCAGCCAGGTTCCAGAAGCGGGGCGCACCCAGCGACCTCGGGATGATCTTGAGGAACGGCTTGGGCAGGATCACGTGCAGGACGGCCATGAACACGAGGCTGCCGCCGACGCGGAGGCGCAGCTTGCGGTAGCTCGCCGACTCCACGGGGGTCGAGGTGGTGCTGGGTGCGGTCACGGCGGCGAGGCTACCGATCCCACCCCAGCGCCGTGACCTGACGGTGTGTCAGGATCCGGGCATGGACGCTGCAGATCTGGTCACGTACCGGGAGCTCGAGGAGCTCAAGTACCGCTACACGCGGGCCCTCGACCACAAGGACTGGGACCTGTTCGCCTCGTGCTTCACCGAGGACGCCACCGCCACCTACGGCGAGCGACTGGAGTTCACCGGGCCCGACCAGATCGTCGCGTTCATGCGCGAGAACCTCGGCCCGAACATGATCACCGTGCACCAGGTGCACCACCCGGAGTTCACGGTCGACGGCGACACCGCGACGGGGACCTGGAGCCTGATGGACCGGGTGATCATGACCGAGTTCGGCTTCCTGCTCGACGGTGCGTCGACGTACCAGGACCGCTACCAGCGGGGTGCCGACGGCGTGTGGCGCATCGCCCACACCGGCTACGAGCGGATCTACGAGCAGATGATCTCGTTCGACGACGTCCCCAGCTTCAAGCTCACCGCCAACAAGTTCGCATGAGGGGCCGGCTGGTCCTTCCCCTCGTGCTCGCCGCGCTCACGACGCTCGCCGCCGCCGGCTGCAGCGGGTCGAGCGACGGTGCCGCCACGACGACGGCGGCGCCAGCCTCGACGACCACGACGCAGCCCGAGATCACCGACGAGGAGATCATCGCCAACATCAACGACAAGCTCCGCCCCGCGCTGGAAGCCGCCTTCGAGCCCGCTGACGTCGAGTGCATCATCGGCGTCCTCGAGGAGGGCGGGACGGGCGAGCTCAACGCCGACGAGGTGGTGCCGGCGTACCAGGAGCGATGCGGCGTCACCGCCACCGAGGTCACCGGCGTGATCACCGGGTCGATCCTCGTGGACCGAGGCGCCACCGAGGAGCAGGGGGCGTGCGTGTCCGACGCCATCGCCGCCAAGGCCTACGACGAGGTCGCCGCCATGGACGAGGCCCAGACCAACGCGCTCTACGAGGCCTGCGGCATCGACGTCGCATCCCTCACCGGGGAGGGCTGAACCGGGGGCGCGCTCGCGGGCCAGAGGTGGTGCAGGGCGTACGAGCGCCACGGCCGCCACTGCTCGGCCAGCGCCGCGGCGGCCTTCGGCTCGGTGGGGCCGCCCAGGTTGGCGAGGCCGCGGAGCACCCCGAGGTCGGTGGGGAGGAAGACGTCGGGGTCGCTCAGGGCCCGCATGGCGATGTAGGCGGTGGTCCACGGGCCGATGCCCTTGACCCGCAGGAGCCGCTCCTCGACCTCGGCTCGGTCGGAGCCGGGATCGAGCTCGACGGTGCCGTCGGCGACGAGCCCGCACGCCTCGGTGAGGGCGAGCCCGCGCGCCCGGGGCATCGAGAACGACGTCGGATCGGCCTGGGCGAGGGTGGACGCGGACGGGAAGGCCCGCTCCAGTCCCGGGTGCGCACGGGGTGCGGATCGCAGCGCGACGGGGAGGTCGTCGCCGAGTGCGGCCGCGACCCGGCCGGCGACGGTGCGGGCGCCGGCCACCGACACCTGCTGGCCGATCACGGCCCGGACGAGGAGCTCGGTGCCATCGGCGGCACCAGGGGACCGGCGGCCCGGCACCGCCGCCACGAGCGGCGCGAGGACCGGGTCCGCGCCGAGCGCCTCGTCGACGGCCTGGGGATCGGCGTCGAGGTCGAGCAGGCGGCGGCACCGGGCGACCGCGGGGCCGAGGTCGCGCAGGTCGGCGAGGAGGAGGTCGGCGGCCACGTGGTCCGCTTCGGCTCGCAGCGTCACGATCGCCATGCCCGTGGGCAGGCGCAGCACGCGGTGGTAGGTCCCGTCCGGGGCGACCGCCTCCACGCCAGGGATGGCCCGCATGGCCAGGAACGCCACGACGTCGTGGCCGGCGAACGGGGCGCGGGTCGCGAGCCGCAGGGAGATCGGCGTCGGGCCCACACCGTCGTGCACCGCCGGCGGGCCCGACCGGGCCCGCTTGATGGAGGTGGTCCGGTCGGCTCGGAGCACGGTGGGGCTGGCGCCGAAGAACTCGCGCACCGTGTCGTTGAACTGGCGGATGCTGGCGAAGCCGGCGGCGAACGCGATCTCGGTGAACGGGAGGTCGGTCGTCTCGATCAGGACCCGGGCGGTCTGCGCCCGACGGGATCGGGCCAGGGGCAGGGGAGCGGCGCCCAGCTCCTGGACGAGGATGCGGTGGAGGTGCCGCTCGCTGACCGCCAGTCGCCGGGCCACGCCGCCGACGCCCTCCCGGTCGACCATGCCGTCGTCGATCAGGCGCATCGCCCGGGCGGCGAGGTCGCCCCGCACGTTCCACTCGGGCGAGCCCGGCGCGGTGTCGGGGCGGCAGCGCCGGCACGCACGGAACCCGGCGCCCTGGGCGGCGGCGGCCGTGGGGTAGAAGCGGACGTTCTGGCGCCGCGGGGTCGTGGCCGGACAGCTGGGCCGGCAGAAGATGCCGGTCGACGTCACGCCCACGAAGAACCAGCCGTCGAAGCGCTGGTCCTTGGCCTTGACCGCTCGGTAGCAGCCTTCCTCATCGATGATCACGCTGCTCATCCTGGCGGCTCGCCTCCCGAACCACTAGCGGAAATCGGCCGGGCGACTCTGCACCGTGGTCCCTGCCTCACGGCCGCCCGGGTCCTACCGTGGAGGGCGTGATCGACGAGGAGCCCCGCACCGGCCCGGCCGACGTGTCGCGGTCGCTCACCGATGCCATGGAGCGCGCCGGCGTGCACCCCGCGTACATCTACGCGGTCCGCCGGTGCGGCTTCGTCTCCACGGAGGAGAACGCCCACACGCTCACCTCCGAGCAGGTCGATCGCTGGAACGCGGCCATGGACGAGTGGTTCGCCGACAACCCCGAGTGACGTGCGGTGCGTGACGCCTGACCGTCCGGTGGGCTTCGGGCGCCGGCGTCGAGCCAGCTAACCTGGGCCGGTCGATCAGTGCGGGCCTGGCCCACGCGATCGGACAGCGATCTCAGAGGGGGCGCCGAGAGGCGAACCCAAGACCCACGTTCGGGTCCGTCAGCTCCGGCTGACAGGAGCGGGAGATGGCTGTCGACCTCGGCTCACGCCGACGCCGTTCCTGCCACACCCCGATCCGCCCGCCGTGGCGCCAAGGAGATCTGCCCCCATGTCCACCACCTTCGCCTCCCTCGGCGTGCCCGAGGCCATCGCGGCCGCGCTCGCCGACCGCGGGATCACCGAGCCGTTCCCGATCCAGGCCGCCACCATCCCGCCGGCCCTGGCCGGCCGAGACCTGTGCGGCAAGGCCCCCACCGGGTCCGGCAAGACCATCGCCTTCGGTGTTCCGATGGTCGCTCGGGTCACCCGCTCGGCCCCCAAGAAGCCCCACGGCCTCGTGCTCGCGCCGACCCGGGAGCTGGCCATCCAGGTCGCCGAGGAGCTCGAGGCGATGGCCGGCGACCTCCGCGTCATGGCGGTGTACGGCGGTGCCGGGATCGAGCCCCAGATCAAGCGGATCCGGTCCGGCGTCGACATCGTCGTCGCCACCCCCGGCCGGCTCATCGACCTGCTCGACCGGGACTGCATCCGGCTCGACGCCGTCACCTTCGCCGTCGTCGACGAGGCCGACCGCATGGCCGACATGGGCTTCCTCCCCGACGTGAAGCGCATCCTCGACCAGACCCGCGACGACCGCCAGACGGTGCTGTTCTCGGCCACGCTCGACGGCGCGATCGACACGCTCGTCCAGCGCTACCAGCACGATCCCGTGGTCCACGAGCTGGAGGAGGACCGCTCCGGCGAGATCACCCACCACTTCTGGCTCGCGCCGCGCCCCGAGCGGGTCGCCCTCACCGCCGAGCTCGTCGACCGGCTCGGCCCGACCGTCGTCTTCTGCCGCACGAAGCACGGCTCGGACCGCGTCGCCCGCCAGCTCGGCAACGCCGGCGTGAAGGCCGCCGCCATCCACGGCAACCGCAGCCAGGCCCAGCGCGAGCGGGCCCTCGAGGCGTTCCACCGGGGTGACGTGCAGGCCCTCGTCGCCACCGACGTGGCGGCCCGAGGCATCCACGTCGACGGCGTGCTCGGCGTGGTCCACTTCGACCTGCCCCACGACGAGAAGGACTACATCCACCGCTCCGGCCGCACCGGCCGAGCGGGGATGACCGGCACGGTCGTGACGCTCATCGACGCCAGCCAGCGCAAGGACGCGGTGAAGATCAAGAAGGGCGCCGGCATCGGCGAGGTCGAGATCGGCGAGCCCGACGTGGCGTCGCTCCCCGAAGGCCCCCAGCAGGCGTTCCGCCCGAAGCCGCGCCGCAAGGCGCAGGTGAAGGACCTCGCTCCGCGCACCCCCGCCAACAGCCCCTCGCGGGCGAAGGCCAAGCCCAAGGCGAAGCCGCACACCGACCGCCAGCGCGACTGGGACGAGCCCGCACCCCGCGGCGGCCGCCCCAACCGTGGGCGCGTCCAGCGCGGCGACCGTCCCGATCACGGCTCGCCCCGCTCCTCGCGCCCCGACGACCGCTCCGAGCGCGCCGAGCGCCAGGCCCGCTGGGACGGCGAGGAGCGCTCGACGAAGAACAGCCGGGAGAACCGGGCCGACCGCCGCAACCGCCAGTTCACCGACGAGGAGCGCGCCCGCCGCGCCGAGGCCAACCAGCGCGAGGAGGCCCGCCGCGACCAGCAGCGGACGACGGACCGCGCCAACCACCGCGCCAAGCAGGCCGGCAGCAACGGATCCCGGTCCGACGACCGCTCCCTGCCGGGCGACGTCGCCGGCGGCGGCAAGGTCCGCCCGTCGGGCGCCAGCCGCCGGAAGGCCAAGCGCGACCAGCTCACCGCCGCCGGCGAGGACGTCCCCCGCGCCAAGAAGCGCCGCAGCGGCAAGCCGCGGCCCCCGGCGAAGAACCGAAACCGCTAGGGCGAGGTCGGGGATCGGCCCTGGACCGGACATCCGTCCTCACCGTGTGTGACGGGCAAGATACATCAGGTCCTCGACATTTGTAGGACGTCCGATGTAACTTGCTCCCATGGGGAGAACACAGGAGGAACGTCGCGCCGAGACGCGCGCGCTGCTCCTGAGCGCGGCCGCCGAGCTGTTCGCGCAGAAGGGCTTCCACGCCACGTCGGCTGAGGCGGTGGCCACGGCGGCGGACCGCACGACGGGTGCGCTCTACAACCACTTCGGCGGCAAGGAGGGTCTGCTCGTCGGGCTGCTGGAGCAGTGGATCGAGCAGACGATCGTCGACATCGGCGCCGCGCTCGAGGGCGAGACGGATCTCGACGGCCGCTTGGGCGCGCTGTGGGACGGGGTCGTCCGGCGCGACAGCGAGAGCGGCGACGCGTGGCTCCTGCTCGAGTTCGAGCTCTGGCTGCACGCCGTGCGCGACCCGGAGCTGGGCGTCGTGGGCGCCCAGCGGTTCCAGGTGATGCGCGCCGGGCTCGCCGGCGGCCTCGAGGACTGGTCGCGGGAGTTCGGCTTCGAGCTGCCCGCACCGTCCGACGAGCTGGCCGCCCAGGTCATCGCGGTGCTGCTCGGCGCCGCGTTCCAGTTCCGCCTCGATCCCGCTGCGTTCCCGCAGCCGGTCGTCGTGTCCGGCCTGCGCCGGATCCTCGGCCTCCCCGCACCCGTCACCACCGGAGCGAACCGATGAGCATCACCCTCGACCAGATCGACCTCCTCGAAGACACCTGGGCGAAGGGGGTGCCCTACGACCAGTTCGAGCTGCTGCGCGCCGAGGCACCCGTCTTCTGGCACGAGCACCCGACGTACCAGGGCTTCTGGGCGGTGACCCGCTACGACGACGTGCGTGCGGTCAGCCGCGACCACACCACCTTCAGCGCCGAGCTCGGGTCGACGTTCCTCCAGGACATGGCCGAGGAGCAGATGGAACTGGTGCGGATGACGATCCTGAACATGGATCCGCCGAAGCACTCGCGCTTCCGCCGCCTCGTCAGCGCCGGCTTCAAGCCGCGGATGATCGCCCAGCTGGTCGACCACATCCAGGAGGTGGCCGACGAGATCGTCGCCGACCTCGAGGGCAAGGACGAGATCGAGTTCGTCGAGAGCGTGGCGGCCGAGCTGCCGCTGCGGGTGATCTGCGAGCTGCTCGGGGTCCCGGTCGAGGACCGCCACCTGGTGTTCGACTGGAGCAACCGGATGGTCGGCGCCCAGGACCCGGACTTCCGGGTGTCCGAGGAGGACGGCGAGGCCGCCATGGCCGAGATCTACGTGTACTGCGACGCCCTCGCCGAGGACCGCCGGCAGAACCCGCAGGACGACATCATGACGGCGCTCGTCCAAGCCGAGGTCGACGGCGACAAGCTCAGCAAGGAAGAGCTGAACATGTTCTTCGTGACCCTCGTGGTGGCGGGGAACGAGACGACCCGAAACCTGATCTCGCACTCGATGCTCGCCATCCTCGAGCAGCCGGGCCTCAAGGAGCAGCTCGTCGAGGGCATCGACGACGACGAGCTGTGGGCCTCGGCCACCGAGGAGTTCCTGCGCTGGGGCGCGTCGATCCACAACTTCCGCCGCACCGCCACCGTCGACACCGAGATCGCCGGCCAGCCCATCAAGGCCGGCGACAAGGTCGTGATCTACTACCCGGCCGCCAACCGCGACCCGGACCACTTCTCGGACCCGGACGTGTTCGACGCCCGCCGCACGCCCAACGACCACGTCACGTTCGGCGGGGGCGGCACCCACTTCTGCCTCGGCGCGAACCTCGCCCGGGCGCAGATCAAGGCGATGGTCCGCACGTTCCTCCGCCGCTACCCGAACGTCGCTGCCGCCGGCGAGCACCAGCGCATGCGCTCGGACTTCGTCAACGGCATCAAGTACCTCCCGGTATCCCTCAACGGCTGAACGCCACACCCGAAAGCAGAACCTCCAATGCAGACCGATCTGGCCAAGAAGCTCGGCATCGAGTTCCCGATCTTCGCCTTCACCCACTGTCGCGACGTCGTCGTCGCGGTCTCCAAGGCCGGCGGCCTCGGCGTGCTCGGCGCCGTCGGCTTCACCCCGGAGCAGCTCGAGGTCGAGCTCGACTGGATCGACGAGCACATCGGCGACAAGCCCTACGGCGTCGACATCGTGATCCCCGGCAAGTACGAGGGGATGGGCGCCACCGACGCCGACAAGCTCGAGGCCGACCTCAAGGCGCTGATCCCCGACGCCCACCGCGAGTTCGTCCAGAAGCTGCTGGCCGACCACGAGGTGCCGGAGATCCCCGAGGAGGAGCGGATGCGGGAGCTGATCGGGTTCGGCACCGCCATCGCCGGTCCGCAGGCCGAGATCGCCCTGGGCCGCGAGAAGTGCGTGCTGCTCGCCAACGCCCTCGGCACCCCGCCCGCCGACGTGATCGAGGACGTCCACTCCAAGGGCAAGCTCATCGCCGCCCTCTGCGGCTCGGCGGCCCAGGCCGCCCGCCACAAGGCGGCCGGCGTCGACATCGTGATCGCCCAGGGCACCGAGGGCGGCGGCCACACCGGTGAGATCGGCTCCGTCGTCCTGTGGCCCGAGGTGCTCGACGTCCTCGGCGACACCCCGATGCTCGCCGCCGGCGGCGTCGGCTCCGGCCGGCAGATGGCCGCGGCGCTCGCCATGGGCGCCCAGGGCGTGTGGACCGGTTCGCTGTGGCTGACCGTCGCCGAGGCCGACGTGCCGCCCGCGCAGATGCAGAGCTACTTCGACGCCACCAGCAAGGACACGCTGCGCAGCCGCTCGTGGACGGGCAAGCCGTGCCGCATGCTCCGCAACGACTGGACCGAGGCCTGGGAGGACCCGGAGAACCCCAAGCCGCTCGGCATGCCGATGCAGTTCATGCTCACCTCCAACGCCGTCCAGCGCGGCCACGCCTACCCGGAGCAGGCGAAGGACGTGCAGTTCAACCCGGTGGGCCAGATCGTCGGGCGGTTCGAGAAGATGCGCCCGTCCCGCGACGTGATCTTCGAGATGGTCGAGGAGTGCATCGAGGCGACCGAGCGCATGAACAACCTGATGAACCAGAACGTGGAGGCCTGAGCCAGATGTCGATCGATCGCTGCCCCGTCGCCCACGGGACCGACTTCACCGACCCCGACCTCGTGCAGGCCCGCGTGCCGCTGCCCGAGTTCGCCTACCTCCGCCAGAACGAGCCGATGTTCTGGAACCCGCAGACCCGCGAGAACTCCTCGTTCGACGACGGCGGCTTCTGGCTGGCCACCCGTCACGAGGACGTGAAGGCCATCTCCTGCGCCCGTGACGGCTGGTCCTCCGAGGAGAACACGGCCATCGTCAAGTTCGAGGGCTCGATCGGCAAGGACGAGCGCGACATCCAGAAGCAGATGATGCTGAACATGGACGACCCGCACCACGCCAAGGTGCGCGGCATCGTCTCCCGCGGCGTGTTCACGCCCCGCGGCGTCGCCAAGATCGAGGACGCCCTGCGCGCCCGCGCCAACGCCATCTGCGTCGAGGCCAAGGCCAAGGGCAAGGGCAACTTCGTCGACGACGTGGCCTGCGAGCTCCCGCTCCAGGCGCTGGCCGACCTGATGGGCTTCCCGCAGGACGACCGCAAGCAGATCTTCGACTGGTCGAACCAGATGATGGCCTACGACGACCCCGACTTCGAGGTCGATCCGGCCGTCGCCGCCGCCGAGATCCTCGGCTACGCCATGACCATCGGCGAGACCCGCAAGGCGTGCCCGGCCGACGACATCATCACCAAGCTCGTCGCGGCCAGCACCGAGTCCGACACCCTCACCACCGAGGAGTTCGGCTGGTTCGTGCTGATGCTCGCCGTCGCCGGCAACGAGACGACGCGGAACGCGATCAGCCACGGCATGCACGCGTTCATGCAGTTCCCGGAGCAGTGGGAGATCTACAAGCGGGACCGTCCCGAGACCACGGCCGACGAAATCGTCCGCTGGGCGACGCCGGTCATGATGTTCCAGCGCACCGCGCTCGAGGACGCCGAGGTCGCCGGCCAGCAGGTGAAGGCCGGCCAGCGCGTCGGGCTCGTCTACTCGTCGGCCAACTTCGACGAGACGGTCTTCGAGGACCCGCACTCGTTCAACATCCTGCGCGACCCCAACCCGCACGTCGGCTTCGGCGGCGGCGGTGCCCACTTCTGCGTGGGCGCCAACCTGGCCAAGGTCGAGATCAACCTGATGTTCAACGCCATCGCCGACCACCTGCCGGACATCACCCAGCTCGGTGAGCCGAGCCGCCTGCGCTCCGGCTGGCTGAACGCGCTGAAGGACTTCCCGGTCAGCTACGTCGGCTGATCACGCCGTCTGGAGCGGGACCGCGTCGAAGAGCTCGCGGTCCTGCTCCAGGTAGCGGTGGCCCCAGCCGACCCCGATGGTCGGCAGGCCCAGCGCCGCGAAGACCCCGTGGTGGGACTCGCTGGCGAAGATGTTGTCGGCGAGGAGCGCGTGCTCCACGGCGGCGGCATCGCCACGCCCGACCGCAGCCACGAGCGCGGCGGCCGTGGCGCTGGCATCGGCCGGCTCGGGCGCCTCGCCGCCGGCATCGCCCATCATCTCGCCCATGATCGCCGCGCCGTTGGGCGGGGCGACGGCCGAGGCAGCGGGCTCGCCGCCCGCCAGCACGTGGATCTGCACGAAGTCGTCGTCGAACACGATCACGTCGACGGTGGTGGCGCCGAGGGCGGCGGAGAGCTGCTGGGCGGTGACCTTGGCGCCCATCTGCTCCTCGTCGTGCGGGGAGAAGACGACCACGTCACCGCCCTCGGCGGCGAGGTGCGCGCCGGTGCCGACGAGCGCCTCCTTCACCGCATCGATGCCCGTGTTGAGGACCGTGACGTTCGCATAGGTGCTGCCCATGGCGGAGCAGCCTGCCAGATCCGGCATGCTGGCCCCATGACCGTGATCAAGATCAACGCCATCACCGTGCCGGCCGACTCCGGGGACGAGCTGGCCCAGCGCTTCGCCGCCCGGGCCGGGGCCGTCGACGGGGCCGAGGGCTTCGAGGGCTTCGAGCTGCTCAAGCCCACCGACGAGCGCCTCCAGTGGCTCGTCGTGACCCGTTGGCGCGACCAGGAGTCGTTCGAGGCGTGGACGAGCTCGCAGGCGTTCGCCCACGGCCACCAGGGCGCCTCCAAGCCCGCCGCCCACGGCGGCCCGGTCAGCACCGCGTCCGAGCTCTGGAACTACGAGATCGCCGGCGGCTCCTCCGGCCAAGCCTGATCAGCCGGCCGCTCCGCGCTGGGCTGCTCGGAGCGATCGCTTGTCGAGCTTGCCGAGGGGGTTGCGGTCCAGGTCGTCGACGAGGCGGATCTGGCGCGGGCACTTGAACCGGCTCAGGCGGTCCTCGCACCAGGACTGGAGGTCCTCGATCGACGGCGGGGCCGCCGGGTCGACGGGGACCACCAGGGCGACGAGCTGCTCGCCGAGGTCGGGGTGGGGGAGGCCGATGCCGGCCACGTCGGCGACGCCCGGGTGGGCCACGAGCACCTGCTCCATCTCGGCCGGGTACACGTTCACGCCGCCGGTCACGACCATGTCCGAGAAGCGATCGGTGACGTAGACGAAGCCGTCCTCGTCGACCTTGCCGATCTCGCCGAGGGTGAACACCCCGGGGGCGATGTGGGCGGCGGCGGTGCGCTCGGGGTCGCCCTCGTAGACGATGCCCCGGCCGGTGCGGTCGGCGAAGTAGAGCCGGCCCTCGGTGCCGTGCGGGACCGCACGGCCCTCGTCGTCGAACACGACGGCGTCGTACGGCGCGACCGAGCGGCCGACCGAGCCGGGGTGGGCCAGCCAGTCCTCGCTGGTGATCGAGGCGGTGACGCCGACCTCGGTGGCGCCGTACGCCTCGAGCACCACCGGGCCCCACCAGTCGATGATCGCCCGCTTCACGTCGACGGGGCAGGCGGCGCCGGTGAGGAACACGAGCCGCAGGCTCGACACGTCGGAGCGGGCCTTCACCTCGTCGGGAAGGGCGGCGAGGCGGGCCAGGTGGGTCGGCACGAGCGTGGTCGACGCGATGTGCCAGCGTTCGATCGCCTGCAGCGTCTGCTCGGCGTCGAAGCGGCCGAGCACGCCGGTGGGCGTCCCCGCGGCGAGGGCCCGCACCGCGTTGAGCGGGCCGGTGTGGTGGAGCGGCGCGACCACCAGGTGCCGGCCGAGGCCGACGAACCGGTTCACCCGGGTGGCCTCGACGAACTCGGCCCACGAGGTCCGGGGCGGGAACACGTTCGGCGGGAGGTGGGTGGCCTTGGGCGTGCCGGTGGTGCCCGAGGTGAACAGCAGGTTCGGCACGATCGGCACGTCGTCGGGTGGGGGACCGGCGGGCGCCGAGGCGAGCCAGTCGTCCCAGTCCGCGTCGTCCCACGATCGGACCTCGCAGTCGCCGGCGAGGGCCGCAGCCTCCCGGGCCCGCTCGGCCGTGGCCGGGCCGGCGATGACGAGCCGGACCTCACCCGTGGCGAGCTGGTAGGCCGCTTCCGGCGCGGCGAGGTGGCTGTTGACGGCCACCACCGATGCCCCCGAGCGGAGCCCGCCCAGGTGGGCGATCACCGCGGGGCCGGCGTTCTCGGCGAACACCGCCATCCGCCCGCCGCGCGCCCGGGCGAGGTGGGCGATGCGGTCCGCGGCATCCCACACCTCCGCTGCGGTCCACGACCGGTCCGCGTCGAGGACCAGGGCGTCGTCGGCCGAGCCGGTCACGACGGCGTGACCGGCTCGGCGCCGTCCTCGTAGAGCTCGTCGCTGTGGCCGGGTCGGAGCGGTTCGCCCGTGGGCCGGTACGTGCAGATCTGGACACCGGTGGAGGCGAGGGTCGTCGACACCAGCTCGAACACGCGGGCAGCGCCGTCGTCGGGGAAGAGGCGCTTGCCGCCGCCGAGCGAGACCGGCTCGATCATGAGGTTGAGCTCGTCGACCAGGTCGGACTCGATCAGGGTCCGGGCGAGCGTGGCGCTGCCCATGATGCAGAGGTCGCCGCCGTCGCGCGCTCGCAGCTCCCGGATGGCGTCGAGGGCACCGTCGGCCGGGATCAGCGCCGCGTTCTCCCAGGTGACGTCCTCAGGAGCGAGGGTTCCGGAGACCACGTACTTCTCGATGGCGTTCATCTGGTCGGCGAAGGGATCGCCCGCCCGCTCGGGCCATGCCGCCGCCATGCCCTGGAAGGTGCGTCGGCCGAACAGCAGGGCCTCGACGGAGGCGAAGCCCTCGCCGATGGCCGCGCCCATCACCTCGGGATCGAAGAACGGCAGCGACCAGCCGCCGTGGGCGAAGCCGCCGTCGGTGTCCTCCTCCGGACCTCCCGGCGCCTGGATGACGCCGTCGAGGCTGATGAACTCGTTGATGACGATGCGCACGTGGTCACTCCTGGTTCCGGCCGCTGACGACCCCGATGTTGCCCGCTGAGACGACGGGGCGCGCCAACCCGTCGGCGGGCGGCGCGCGCTCAGTCGAACGTCTGGCGGGAGAACGTCGCCGGATCCCGCCCGGCGAGGAGCCAGCCCGCTGCCGTCGCGAGGACGGGCAGACCGAAGGCGATCGTGACCAGCTGGATCCAGGGCACCGGCACCAGCTGCGAGAGATCGGTGTGGTAGCCGGCGACGAGGGCGAGGTAGGCGCCGCCGATGCCGAGCGCCACCCCGAGGGCCGCGAGGACACCGGCCGTGGTGGCGGTGATGGCCCGGCGGCTCCGACCGCTGGCCCCCGTGGCGGTGAGCGTCCGCACGTCGCGGGCGGACTCGGTGCGGATGAGGCCCACGGTCATGGCGACGATCGCCAACCCGAGCAGGGCGCCGGTCACGGTGACGATGGTGCGGAAACGGGCGAGGCTGTCCTGGGAGATCCGGGTCTCGATGCTCATGCCGTTGGCAGCAGCAGCCTCGCGAGCGGCGCGCACCTGCTCGGTGGTGAGCGGCCGTTCGGTCTCGATCAGCCAGGCGTCGCGTCGGCGCTCCCACCCGTGCTCCTGGATCGCCCGCTCGGTGACCAGGGCGTGGGGAGCAGCGAAGTACGTGGGGAGGTCGACGTGCTGGACCTTCGTGGCTCCCGGATCGTCCCGAGTCGAGGTGTCGAGGAGGACGACCGGACGGTCGTCGCTCGTCAGGAGCTCCGTGCCGTCGGAGATCGAGGCGGGGTCGATGCCGTAGTGGCGCAGCACCTCGTCGGTGGCCACGTAGGGAAAGCCGAGGCCGCGCCACGAGTGGTCGTCGACCTCCAGCGCCTGCTGGATCGGCTCGGGCCGAGGCTGGCCCTGGTCGGCGGGCATGACGATGTCGAGCGGCAGGACCGTCGAGGCACCGATGGCGTCAGCCACCTCCTGGGCATCGGCATCGCGCTGCTCGGTTGCGGTGGCGTCGTCGACCCCGACCGGCTGGGCGACGTCGACGCCCGTTCGGACCAGCACCTGGTTGGCCGGGAGGTTGCCCTCGGTCGACGAGTACTCGTTGACCTTGGCGACGGCGACGATCGTGACGGAGAGCCCGATGGCGAAGGCGATGGCGGCCAGGGCGGACGCGGCCCGCGACTGGAAGCGGGCGAGGTCCCGCACGGCCAGCCGGCTCGGGAGGGGCAGGCGACGGGCGGGCAGCGCCGCGACGCGCACCGCGGCCGGCGCGATGAACACGGACCCGATGCCCACGGCGATGACGCCCGCCATGAGGAGCAGCGGGTTCACCTTGTCGCCGTTGGGCAGCGCGGCGGCGATGGCACCCATGCCGCCGGCCAGCAGGACGACGGCGACGATGGTGGAGCGGTGGACGGGCGCCGGCTTCGGCGGCCGGCCGGACAGCGCGGCGATCACCGGGATGCGGGCCACCCGGCGAGCGGGCCACCAGGCGGCGGCGACCGCCATGACGACGGCGAGGACCAGGCAGCCCGCCAGCACGCCCCACGGCAGGTCGAAGCGCTCGATGCGGCGGTTGGCCGCCTGCTCGACGGCTGGGGCCGCGGCGAACCAGCCCAGGATGCCGAGCACGCCGCCGACGGCCGCCGCGAGGAGACCGACGATGGCGCCGTGGGCGAGGACCACGGTGCGCAGGTGGCGCTGGGTGGCACCGATGGCGGCCAGCAGTCCCAGCTGGCGCTGGCGGCGCTGGGCCAGCACCACGAACCCGGCGGCGGCGATGAGGCCGACGAGCGTCATGAGGAGGGCGACGGCGACCAGTACCAGTGCGGCGACGGGGCCGTTGTTCCCGCGGATCATCACCGGGATCGGCAGCTGGTCCGCTTCCTCGCCCGAGCCCGCGGTTCGGCTGGCGCTGGTGCCGCCCTGGCCGGGCTGCTCGAACAGGAGCTGGAGGGACGTCGACGAGGTCCAACGGCCGGGCGCAGCGAGGGCGAAGGTGTCGGTGAGGGCGCGCGGGTTCTCGACTCGGCCGACGACCTGCCACGTGCGACGCCCGAGCTCGACCTCGTCGCCCACCCCGACGTCGAGCAGCTCGGCGACCTCGGGCGTGAGGGCGAGCTCGGTCGAGGCCGTCGGGTACCGGCCGTCGCGCAGCCGGAGGAGGGGCGCTCCGAACGTCCCGTCGGGGTCCTGGAAGCGGAGGTCGAGGGGGAGGGGCGCCCCGGGCACGGCGAGCGGCGTGTGTCCGATCACCTCGACGGTGCCGTAGCGCTCCCGTGCGGTGGCGACCGCGTCGCGGGCCTCGGCCTGATCGGCGACCTCCAGGCGGGCCATGGCCGAAGCGCTGCCGAACGCCGCCTGGGTGTTCGACGCCGTGTTCATCGCCATCGTCGAACCGGTGACGGACGCAGCGACGGCCAACGTCACCAGGCTGAGGACCAGGAGCTGCTGGCGCCACTCCCGGCGGAACATGCGCCAGGACCAGCGCACCATGGCCCGGCGCGGCGGGCCGCCGGGGCGGCGGGCGGTGCTCACGACGCGCCGGGCGCCGTGGCGAGGAGGCTCTCGGGCCCGGCAGGGGGCGCGGTGTGGTCGACGACCCGCCCGTCGCGCAGGAACACGACGCGGTTGGCCCACGACGCGAGCTGGGCGTCGTGGGTGACGACGATGCCGGCGGCACCCTGCGCGCAGATCTGGCGGAGGAGCCGCATCACCGCCTCGCTGTTCACCGAGTCCAGGGCCCCGGTGGGCTCGTCGGCGAGGAGCAGGCGCCGGTCGCCGACGACGGCGCGGGCGATGGCCACCCGCTGGCGCTCGCCGCCCGAAAGGTCGTCGGGGAAGTGGTCCGCCCGGTCGGCGAGCCCGAGGCCGTCGAGCGCCTCGAGCGCCTGGCCGCGGGCCCGGCGGGCGCTCGTGCCGTCGAGCTCGAGCGGCATCGCCACGTTCTCGGCCGCGGTGAGGCCGGGGAGCAGGTTGAAGTCCTGGAAGACGAACCCCATCGACCGTCGGCGCAGCTGCGCCTTGTCGTTGCGGGACATGCCCGCGAGCGTCCGGCCATCGATCACGACCTCGCCGTTGGTGGCGTCCTCGAGGCTCCCGGCGATGGTGAGCAGGCTGCTCTTGCCCGAGCCGCTCGGGCCCATGATGGCAACGAGCTCGCCCGGCTCGACGGCCAGGTCGATCGACCGGAGGGCGTGGACCTCGCTCGACCCCTCGCCGTAGGTCTTGGTGACGCTGCGCAGCTCCAGCATCGGGCTCATGCCCGGGCCTCCTGGGACTCGGTGGCGGCTCCGTCGGCGGACTCGTCGGCCGGGTCGCCGACCGCCACGGTCAGCGGTGCGGCGGCGAGGAGCTGGGGGAGGCGCACCTCGGCGGCGTCCAGCCAGCGGACCATGGCCTCGATCCGGAACAGCTCGGCGTCGACCACCAGGGCGAGGGCGACGTCGGAGGCCGGGGCATCGGCCTTCACCGCGGTGTACCGCTGCATGGCCTCGACGAGGTGGCGGCGGTGGACCTGGATCAGGCGGTGGACGTCGACGTCGGGCACCTGGGCGGCGACCAGCACCTTGATGAGGAGCTCGTCGCGAGGGGGCTGGGCCATGTCGGGCGGGGTGGTGAGCCAGGCGGCCAGCTCCGACGACCCGTGGTCGGTGATGCGGTAGCCCTTCTGGGGGCCGTCGTCCGCGCCGTCGGAGACGACCAGGCCGTCCCGCTCGAGGCGCTGGAGGGTCGTGTACACCTGCCCGACGTTGAGCGGCCACACCTCCCCGGTCCGGGCCTCGAACTCGTGGCGGAGCTGGAGGCCGTACTTGGGCCCGTCGCTCAACAGGGCCAGCAGGGCGTGGCGCACGCTCATCGGGAAGCTCCTCGCATCGGCATACCGGGTAGGATACCGAGTATCTTCGATCGGTCAAGGCTAGGTTGCGCAGCCATGACGGAGCGCCTCACCGCCGAGCAGGCTGCCGGCCTGCTGCACCCCACCGACATCCTCGGGATCCCCCTCGGGCCCGGCCACCCCGGTGGCTTCCTGCACGCCCTCGGCGCGCGGGACGACTGGGAGGACCTCCTCATCACGGGCGCGCTGCTCACCGACTTCTACGAGGTCTTCGGCAAGCCCGGCGTGCGCTTCCTGTCCGGCTTCTACGGGCCGCTCGAGCGGCTGATGCGGGACCAGGGCGGCGCCATCGAGTTCGTCCCGGCCGACTTCCGCCGCTTCGGTCCGGCCCTCGAGCGGATCAACCCGCGGATCATGGCCACGGCCGCCGCTCCGCCCGACGCCGACGGGTGGTGCAGCCTCTCGCTCCACGGCGGCGCCACCATCGCCGAGCTCGAGCGGGCCGGCCGCGACCCGGGTCGGATCCTCCTCGTCGAGGTGAGCCCGGCGTTCCCCACCACCCTCGGCCTGGGCGAGCACCGCCACCGCATCCACGTCGACCAGATCGACGTGCTCGTCGAGACCGACCGATCGCCGTTCGTCATCGGCGATCCCGAGCCGTCCGACGACGAACGGGCCATCGCCGCGTTCGTCGACGACTACGTGGTCGACGGGGCCACCATCCAGACCGGCATCGGCGGCGTGCCCTCCACCGTGGCCTCGCTGCTGGCTGCCGGCGACAAGGGCGACTTCGGCATCCACTCCGAGATGTTCACGACCGGCCTCATGAAGCTCCACGAGGCCGGCAAGGTCACCAACAACAAGGGCATCTACGACGGGGTGTCGATCACCACCTTCGCCGGCGGCACCCGGGAGCTCTACCACTGGCTCGACGGCAACACCGACGTGCGCTTCTTGCCGGTCCACCTGGTGAACTCGCCCGAGCTGATCTCCAAGAACCGCCGGATGATCTCCATCAACGGCGCCCTCGCCGTCGACCTCGCCGGCCAGGCCGTGGCCGACACCCTGGCCGGGGCCCAGTTCTCCGGGATCGGCGGCCACGAGGACTTCGTCGCGGCGTCGGGCCTCGAGCTCGAGGACCGCTCGCTGATCTGCCTGCGGTCGTCGACGATGATCGACGGCGTCCGCGTCTCGCGCATCGCCGGCCAGTTCCCGGCCGGCACCATCGTCACCACGCCACGGCACCAGCTCGACGTCGTGATCACCGAGTACGGCGTCGCCGAGCTGCGCGGGCGCACGGTGCGCGAGCGGGCCCGGGCGCTGGCCGCCATCGCCCACCCGGAGTTCCGGGACCGGCTGCTGGCCGAGGCCGAGATCTGGCCTCCCGGCTGATTCCGCTCCAGAACCGGCGCAGAGGTGCCGACGGAGAGGGGTGATGGCTACCCTTCCCTCCGGGGAATCACGATTCCGGGGATGATCTTGGCTTCACGCAGCTCTGGCCGCCGGTCGCTGGCGGCGTTCGCGCTCGGCGTCGCGCTCCTCTTCGGCGCGCTCGGCGCGCCGGAGGCGCACGCCCAGGAGGGCGACAGCGCCGAGCTGAAGGCGGAGTACGAGGCGTTCACCGCCCAAGAGGAGCAGATGCTCCAGGAGCTGAGCGACGCCCAGGCCGCCCGCGAGGCCGCGCAGGAGAAGCTCGACCAGCTCAACCGGGACACGCAGTCCAAGCAGCTCGAGCTGCTCCAGGCCACCAAGGAGCTGCGCGACGCCGAGGACGAGGTCGAGGTCCGCATCGCCCAGCGGAAGAAGGCCGAGCAGCAGGTGCGGGTGGCCCGGGAGCGCCTGCGGAAGCAGATCGTGGCGTCGTACGTCCGCGGCGGCGAGCCCAGCCAGATGGAGGCGTTCCTCAACGCCCAGACCGGCGAGCAGGTCGGCCAGGCCCTGGCCTACGGACGGGCGATCTCCAACAGCACCGACACGTTGCTCGGCGAGCTCGAGACCGCCGAGGAGGCGCGGACCAAGGCGGCCAAGGCGGCCCGCGCCGCCAAGGAGGACGCGCTCGACCGGCGCGACGAGATCGAGACCGCCGCCAAGTTCCTGGTCGACGCCCGGGCTACGCAGGGCACGCTGCTCACCGACCTGAACGTCGAGTTCGTGAAGGAAGCGGCGGCGCTCCGCCAGATCCAGGGCCAGAAGGCGGTGGTCGAGGGCCGGATCAACTCGATGAACCGGGCCTCCGACGGCATCCAGCAGCTGCTCGCCGGGATCCAGGCGGACCAGGAGGACTGGTTCCCCGGGTCCGTCGAGACGTCGAACCCCATCCCGGGGGTGCTGCCGGGCTCGCCGTTCGGCATGCGCCACCACCCCATCCTCGGGATCGACCGCCTCCACGCCGGCTGCGACATGGGTGCCGGCACGGGGACCGAGATCCACGCCGCGGCCGACGGCATCGTGGTCGTGGCCGAGGTGCGCGGCGGCTACGGGAACGCCGTGGTCATCGACCACGGCCACTCGCTCGCCACGCTCTACGGCCACACCAGCCGGATGCTCGTGAAGCCCGGCCAGGTCGTGAAGCGGGGCGACGTCATCGCCCTCGTCGGCTCCACCGGGCTCTCCACCGGCCCGCACCTGCACTTCGAGACGCGGATCAAGGGCCTGCCCATCGACCCCGAGGGCGTCGTCGACTTCAAGGCGGAGGTCGACTACTCCGACGACGGCGACTGATCCTGCACGGGGGGCGGGGGAGACCGCCGGCGGTGCAGCGCCAGTTCCAACAGGTCGACCACCGCGCTGGTGGGCGGTGCCGGACGGGCCTCGATGGACTCGACCGTGCAGAACACCTCGGTCCGCTCGCCGCGGCCCTGCAGCGTGAGGAGGAGCGACGTCGCCGGCTCGCCCTCGAAGCGGCAGAGCACCTCCATGATCGGCATCGACCGGTCCACGTAGGTGATCTCGCCGACGTCGTGCGCGGCGTCGAGCAGCCAGCGGAACGACTCGTCGGGCGGCGCGCCCAGGGCGAGCGTGTCCTCGTCGACCCGGCCGACCGGCGGCGCTCCGAACGCGACCTCCTCGGTGGCCGGGCGCGGCGGCACCGGGCCCGAGCCGCGCGAGGGCGGCGTCCGCACCTCGGGCTCGTCGGGTGGCGCCGGACCCCGCTCGATCAGGACGCGGTACGCCTCGGTGATCGACGCGGCCCGGGCCGACGAGCTGGCGCCGGCCCGGTCGGGGTGGTGGGTGCGGATCTGGGAGCGGTACGCGATGCGGACCTCGTCGGGCGACGCGCTCGCGCCGACGCCGAGGATGCGGGCGGCCTCGGCGGGGGTCACGTGCGGAGGAAGGCGCCGAGCAGGCGCGGGAACCGCTCGGCGTCGTCGACCCCGCAGAGCTCCCGGGCCGAGTGCATCGAGAGCTGCGCCACGCCGACGTCGGCGGTGGCGATGCCCAGGCGGGCCGCCGTCATCGGGCCGATCGTCGAGCCGCACGGCTGGTCGTTGCGGCTGACGAACACCTGGTGAGGGACCCCGGCCCGCTCGGCCGCCTCGATGAGGACCGCCTGGCCGCCGGCATCGGTGGCGTAGCGCTGGTTGGCGTTGACCTTGATGACGGGCCCGCCGTCGATGGCCACGTGGTGCCCGGGCTCGTGGCGCTCCGGGTAGTTGGGGTGGGTGGCGTGCGCGGCGTCGGCCGAGGCGCAGAACGACCCGGCGAGGGCGCGCAGCAGGTCGTCGCGGTCGCCGCCGCGGGCCGACACGGTCCGCTCGAGCACCTGCGCCAGCAGGGCGCCGTCGGCGCCGGTGGACGACGTGGACCCGACCTCCTCGTGGTCGAACAGGCACACGACCGCCACCGGGCGGTCGTGGCCGCCGGCGGGCTCGGCGATGGCGGTGACGCCGGCCCAGCACGACAGGAGGTTGTCGAGTCGGGCCGTGGAGACCAGCTCGTGGCGGCGGCCGATGGTGGCGCCCGGCGTCAGGTCGTGGACCATGGCGTCCCAGGCGACGACGTCGGCGACGTCGACGGCCACCTCGCCGGCGACGTACGCGGCGAACGCACCCGGCTCGACCGGGCCCACGCCCCAGACCGGCGTCAGGTGCTGCTGGGGGTTCAGCTTGAGGCCCTGGCCGTTGACGTCGCGGTCGAGGTGGATCGCCAGCTGGGGGATCCGCAGCAGCGGGCAGTCGCAGTGGAACAGCCGCTCCTCGAGCTCGCCGTCGACCCGGACGATGGCCCGGCCCGACAGGCCGAGGTCTCGGTCGAGCCACGAGTTCCAGAGGGCGCCGCCGTAGACCTCCACGCCGAGCTGCTGCCACCCGAACGAACCGGTGTCCGGGTGGGGCTTGATCCGGAGGTTGGGGCTGTCGGTGTGGGCGCCGACGATGCGGAAGCGGCGCTCGGGCCCGGCGTCGTCGGGGACCTCCCACGCCACGAGCGCACCGCCCCGGGTGACGAGGTACCGCCCCGGCTCGGCCGGCCAGGGGTCGGCGAGGTCGAGCGCGGTGAACCCGGCGTCGGCCAGCCGGCGGCGGCTCTCGCCGACGGCGTGGTACGGCGACGGCGCCGCTCCGATGAAGGCCAACAGGTCCTGCGCATCGCTCACGGAGGCGAGGCTAGGGGCGGATTCACATTGGAGGGTCGATTCCGCTCTCGGCTAGTGTCGTCTGACCTGCGATACGGGCCAACGGCGTCCCGGGGTGCCCCTCACCAGGGGCAGCAGTCCCTCTTCGTCCTTCACGCAAGGAAGCAACGCCGAATGCGCACGCCCCCGCCCGCCCAAGGGCTCTACGACCCCCGCTTCGAGCACGAGAACTGCGGTGTCGCCTTCGTGGTCGACATGCACGGCCGTCGCACGCACCAGCTGGTCGAGCAGGGCATCACCGCCCTCGTCCACCTGGACCACCGCGGCGCCTCGGGAGCCGAGACCAACACCGGCGACGGCGCCGGCATCTTGATCCAGGTCCCCGACGCCTTCTACCGGGCCGTGCTCGACGTCGAGCTCCCGGCCGCCGGCGCCTACGCCACGGGCATCGGGTTCTTCCCCGGCGACGACGCCGAGGTGGCGTCGGCCATCGAGGCGGTCGACAAGATCGTTGCGAGCGAAGGCCTCGAGGTCCTCGCCTGGCGCGACGTCCCGGTCGACGCGAGCAGCCTCGGCACGGGGGCGCTCGGCGCCATGCCGTCGTTCCGCCAGGCCTTCATCGCCGCCCCGGGCGGCACCGTGGCCGATCTCGACCTCGAGCGCCGCGTGTACGTCGTGCGCAAGCGGATCGAACACGAGATCGGCGAGGGGGAGCGGCGCATCTACTTCCCGAGCCTCTCCGCCCGCACCATCGTCTACAAGGGCATGCTCACCACCCCGCAGCTGCGGGACTTCTACCCGGACCTCTCCGACGAGCGCGTCGAGAGCGCCATCGCCCTGGTGCACTCCCGCTTCTCGACGAACACCTTCCCGTCGTGGCCGCTGGCCCACCCGTACCGGTACCTGGCCCACAACGGCGAGATCAACACGGTCGAGGGCAACCGCAACTGGATGCGGGCCCGCGAAGCGCTGCTCGCGAGCGACCTGTTCCCCGGCGACATCTCCCGCCTGTTCCCGATCTGCACCCCGGGTGCGTCGGACACGGCCAGCTTCGACGAGGTGCTGGAGCTGCTCCACCTCGGCGGCCGCCCGCTCCCGCACGCGGTGCTGATGATGATCCCCGAGGCGTGGGAGAACCACCGCCACATGGATCCGGCCCGCAAGGCCTTCTACCGGTTCCACGCCTCGCTCATGGAGCCGTGGGACGGTCCCGCCAACGTCAGCTTCACCGACGGCACCGTGATCGGCGCGGTGCTCGACCGCAACGGCCTCCGCCCGGGCCGCTTCTGGGTCACCGCCGACGGCCTCGTGGTGCTCGGCTCCGAGGCCGGCGTGCTCGACATCCCGGCCGACCAGGTGGTGCGCAAGGGCCGCCTCCAGCCCGGGAAGATGTTCCTGGTCGACACCGCCCAGGGCCGCATCATCGAGGACGACGAGGTCAAGGCCTCGCTCGCCTCCGAGCTCCCGTACCAGCAGTGGCTCGACCAGGGGATCATCGAGCTCGACAAGCTGCCCGAGCGGCCCCACGTCCGGTACCCCCACGGCGACGTCGTGCGCCGCCAGCTGACCTTCGGCTACACGATCGAGGACCAGAAGATCCTCATCGCCCCGATGGCGCGCACCGGTGGCGAGGCGCTCGGGTCGATGGGCACCGACACGCCGATCGCCGTCCTCTCGGACCGGCCGCGGCTGCTGTTCGACTACTTCGCCCAGCGCTTCGCGCAGGTCACCAACCCGCCGCTCGACGCCATCCGCGAGGAGATGGTCACCAGCCTCGGCGGGACCATCGGCCCCGAGCAGAACCTGCTCACCCCGGGTCCGCGCTCGTGCCGGCAGATCCAGCTGCCGTTCCCGATCCTCGACAACGACCAGCTGGCCAAGCTGATGCACGTCGAGGACTCGGTCGACGACTTCCGGGCCGTCGTGGTGTCGGGCCTCTACGCCGTCGCCGGTGGCGGCGATGCGCTCCGCGAGGCCATCGAGTCGGTGCGCCGCCAGGTGAGCGACGCCATCGCCGGCGGCGCCAACGTCGTGATCCTCTCGGACCGGGACTCCACCCGGGACCTGGCGCCGATCCCGTCGCTGCTGCTCACCGCCGCCGTCCACCACCACCTCGTCCGGGAGAAGACCCGCACCGCGGTCGGCCTCGTGGTCGAGGCGGGCGATGCCCGCGAGGTGCACCACATGGCGCTCCTCGTCGGGTACGGCGCGGCGGCCATCAACCCGTACCTCGCCTTCGAGACCATCGAGGACATGGCCGCCCGCGGCGCCCTGCCCGACGTCGGCCTCGACCAGGCGGTGAAGAACTACATCAAGGCCGCCGGCAAGGGCATCCTCAAGGTGATGTCCAAGATGGGCATCTCCACGGTCGCCAGCTACACCGGCGCCCAGGTGTTCGAGGCCGTCGGCCTCGGCCAGGACCTGATCGACGAGTACTTCACCGGCACCACCTCGAAGCTCGGCGGCATCGGCGTCGACGAGGTCGCCAAGGAGGTGGCGCTCCGCCACGCCAAGGCCTACCCGGACCGCCCCACCGAGCGCGCCCACCGCGAGCTCGAGGTCGGCGGCGAGTACCAGTGGCGCCGTGAGGGCGAGCACCACCTCTTCAACCCGGAGACGGTGTTCAAGCTCCAGCACGCCACCCGCACCAAGCGGTACGACATCTTCAAGGAGTACACGGCCAAGGTCGACGAGCAGTCGTCCCGCCTGGCCACGCTCCGCGGCCTGTTCGCCCTGAAGGACGGCGAGCGCCCGCCGGTGCCGATCGACGAGGTCGAGCCGGTCTCGGAGATCGTCAAGCGCTTCTCCACCGGCGCCATGAGCTACGGCTCGATCTCGGCCGAGGCCCACGAGAACCTGGCCATCGCCATGAACCGCCTCGGCGGCAAGTCCAACACGGGCGAGGGCGGCGAGGATCCCGAGCGCCTCTACGACCCCGCCCGGCGCAGCTCCATCAAGCAGGTCGCCTCGGGCCGCTTCGGCGTGACCAGCGAGTACCTGACCAACGCCGACGACATCCAGATCAAGATGGCCCAGGGTGCCAAGCCCGGCGAGGGCGGCCAGCTGCCCGGCCACAAGGTGTACCCGTGGGTTGCCAAGACCCGGTACTCCACGCCGGGCGTGGGCCTCATCAGCCCGCCTCCGCACCACGACATCTACTCGATCGAGGATCTGGCCCAGCTGATCCACGACCTCAAGAACGCCAACCCCGAGGCCCGCATCCACGTGAAGCTGGTCGCCGAGGTCGGCGTCGGCACCGTGGCTGCGGGCGTCTCCAAGGCCCACGCCGACGTGGTGCTGATCTCGGGCCACGACGGCGGCACGGGCGCCAGCCCGCTCACGTCGCTCAAGCACGCCGGCGGTCCCTGGGAGCTCGGCCTGGCCGAGACCCAGCAGACGCTGCTGCTCAACGGGCTGCGGGACCGCATCGTCGTCCAGGCCGACGGCCAGCTGAAGACCGGCCGCGACGTCGTCATCGCCGCCCTGCTCGGCGCCGAGGAGTACGGCTTCGCCACGGCGCCGCTCGTCGTGTCGGGCTGCATCATGATGCGCGTCTGCCACCTGGACACCTGCCCGGTGGGCATCGCCACGCAGAACCCCGAGCTGCGGGCCCGGTTCGCCGGCAAGCCCGAGTTCGTCGAGCACTTCTTCGAGTTCATCGCCGAGGAGGTCCGCGAGCTGCTGGCCGAGCTCGGCTTCCGGTCCCTCGAGGAGGCCATCGGCCACGCCGAGGTCATCGACACCAGCAAGGCCATCGACCACTGGAAGGCGTCGGGGCTCGACCTCACGCCCATCCTCCACGTGCCCGAGCGGCCCTTCGGCGACGCGCTGTACAACACGAAGGGCCAGGACCACGGCCTCGAGCGGGCGCTCGACCAGCAGCTGATCCTGGCGGCCCGGTCGGCCATCGACACGGGCGAGCCGGTGAAGCTCGAGTTCCCGGTCCGCAACGTGAACCGCACGGTCGGCACCATGCTCGGCCACGAGGTCACCAAGCGCCACGGCGGGCTCGGCCTGCCCGACGACACCATCGACATCACGCTGCGGGGCGCCGCCGGCCAGAGCATCGGGGCGTTCCTGCCCAAGGGCGTGACGCTGCGGCTCTACGGCGACGCCAACGACTACGCCGGCAAGGGCCTCTCGGGCGGACGCCTCATCGTCCGCCCCTCCGAGGACGCCCCGGCCGGGTTCGTGGCCGAGGACAACATCATCGCCGGCAACGTGCTCCTCTACGGGGCCACGGGCGGCGAGGCCTTCTTCCGGGGCCGCGCCGGCGAGCGGTTCTGCGTGCGGAACTCCGGCGCCACCGCCGTCGTCGAGGGCGTGGGCGACCACGCCTGCGAGTACATGACCGGCGGCCGGGCCGTCATCCTCGGTTCCACGGGCCGCAACTTCGGTGCGGGCATGTCCGGCGGCATCGCCTACGTGTGGGACCCCGACGGCACGTTCCCGCAACTGGTCAACGACGAGATGGTCGACCTCGACCCGCTCGACGACCTCGACACCTCCTGGCTGGTGACCGCCGTGTTCCGCCACCAGAGCGAGACCGGCTCGGAGGTGGCCGGGCGCATCCTCTCGGACTGGCAGTACAGCGTGCCCCAGTTCGTGAAGGTGATGCCCCGTGACTACAAGCGGGTCCTCTCGGCCATCAAGGGCGCCGAGGAATCGGGTTCGGACATCGACGAGGCCATCATGGCTGCGGCAAGGGGCTGACGATGGGTGATGTGCAGGGTTTCCTCAAGCACGGCCGGGAGCTGCCCTCGCGGCGGCCGGTGCCGGTCCGCATCAAGGACTGGAAGGAGGTCTACGAGCCCTTCGGCGAAGGCAAGCTCGAGACCCAGGCCAGCCGGTGCATGGACTGCGGCATCCCGTTCTGCAACAACGGCTGCCCGCTGGGCAACCTGATCCCGGACTGGAACGACCTCGTCTTCCGGGACCGCTGGCACGAGGCCATCGAGCGCCTCCACGCCACCAACAACTTTCCGGAGTTCACCGGCCGCCTCTGCCCGGCGCCGTGCGAGGCCGCGTGCGTCCTCGGCATCAACCAGGACCCGGTCACCATCAAGCAGGTCGAGGTCTCGATCATCGACAAGGCGTGGGAGGAGGGCTGGGTCCAACCCGTCCGCGCCGATGTGAGGACCGGCAAGAAGGTCGCGGTCGTGGGCTCCGGTCCGGCCGGCCTCGCCGCCGCCCAGCAGCTGACCCGCGCCGGCCACGACGTCGTCGTGTTCGAGCGGGCCGACCGCCTCGGCGGCCTCCTGCGCTACGGCATCCCCGAGTTCAAGATGGAGAAGCGCCACCTGGACCGCCGGCTCGACCAGATGCGCGCCGAGGGCACCGAGTTCCGCACGGGCGTCGACGTCGGCAGCGACATCACCGCCGACGACCTGCGCGCCGAGTTCGACGCCGTGGTCCTCGCCGGCGGCGCCACCGCCGCCCGCGACCTCCCGATCCCCGGTCGTGAGCTCGCCGGCATCCACCAGGCCATGGAGTACCTCCCGCTCGCCAACCGCGTGCAGGAGGGGGACCTGCCGGCGTCGCCCATCGACGTCAAGGGCAAGCACGTCGTGATCATCGGCGGCGGCGACACCGGGGCCGACTGCCTCGGCACCGCCCACCGCCAGGGCGCGGCCTCGATCTCGCAGTTCGAGATCATGCCCAAGCCCGCCGACTCCCGCCCGGACCACACCCCGTGGCCCACCTGGCCGCTCGTCTACCGCACCGCCTCGGCCCACGAGGAAGGCGGCGACCGCGTGTTCTCCGTGAACACCGAGTGCTTCGTCGACGACGGCGAGGGCCGGGTCAAGGCCCTCAAGGCCCACGAGGTCACGATGGTCGACGGGAAGTTCGAGAAGGTCGAGGGCACGGACTTCGAGCTCCCCGCCGACTTCGTGTTCCTGTCGATGGGCTTCACCGGCCCCGAGTCGACCTGGATCACCGAGCAGTTCGGCGTCGAGCTCGACGGCCGCTCCAACGTCGCCCGCGACGACCAGTGGTCCACCAACGTGCCCGGCGTCTTCGTCGCCGGCGACATGGGCCGGGGCCAGAGCCTCATCGTGTGGGCCATCGCCGAGGGCCGGGCCTGCGCCGCCGCCGTCGACGAGCACCTCACCGGCTCGACGCTGCTCCCGCGGCCGATCGAGCCCACCGCCGCCCCCATCCGCTGACCGGCGGGGGAGCGCACCCCCGGACGCGGAACGGCCCCGAGCTCGAGCTCGGGGCCGTTCGCTGTCTGGTCCGGAGACCGGTCGGTCAGGGAGCGACCGGCTCGTTGTTGAGGCGCCGGTACAGGTAGGCGTTGCCGATGAACACCACCGGGGCGGCGACGATGGCACCCACGCAGCAGAGCGCGAAGCCCACGGCCATGATCAAGAAGGCGACGATCGCCCAGATCAGCACCGTGCCCACGTTGTCCTTCACCATGTCGATGGAGGCCTTGATGGCCTCGACCGGCTCGAGGCCCTTGTCGACGATGAAGAAGTTCCAGTAGTAGGCGAGGAAGGCGAAGATGAGGCCCGGGATGACGCACAGGATCAGGCCGATCCAGGTGCCCAGGGCGAACAGCAGCGCACCCACGATGTACTGGCCGAGGTTGTCGGTGGAGAACAGCGCCGCGGTGTCGAGCGGCTTCCCGTCGACCACCATCAGCACGGCGCGGATCAGGATGATGCTGATCGCGCTGGTCACGACCAGGTTGATGAGCGAGAAGAGCAGCGAGCCGAAGACGCTGTTGATCTGCGACTGGATGAGGTTCCCGACGACGAGGAACACGCCCACGACGACGACGTAGATGATGACGGCGACGACGATCTGGCCGAAGAACTCCTGGAACTTCTTCCAGCCGTAGCCGACGATCGAGCCGACGTCGGTGCCGCCGGCGCCGCCGCCTGCGGGCGCGCCGTAGGCCGGCGGGGTGCCGTAGCCGGGCGGGGGACCGCCGGCAGCTCCGGGAGGCGGACCCGTGGGTGCGGCGCCCGGAGCCTGTTCGGGCGGGTACCACTTTCCGTCAGAGGCCTGCCACCAGCCCGGCCCTTGTGAGGTATCGCTCATGAGTTGTCCGTTTCTCCCGCATCGAGGGGGGTGCAAGGTTCCGGGCGAAGGGTACCCCTGAACAGGTGTCCCGTCTGACGATGCTCCCGCGCGCGGGGTCAGGTGGACGGCAGGCCGCCGGTGACGATCGTCGTGCCCCAGTGGACGAGGACGAGCGCGCCGATGCCGAGGAGCAGGATCGGGCTCCGCATCCAGCGCGGCGGATCGCCCTTCTGGACGACGACGCGCACGAGGTACGAGACGGCCAGCACCACGAGGACGCCCAGGATGGCGACACCGGCGATGTCGGCGCCGGCGGCCTCACCGATGCGCCCGTGGGCAACGGCGTCGGCGAGCCGGGTCATCCCGCAGCCGGGGCACGGGACGCCCGTGGCCGCCCGGAACGGGCACGCGGGCAGGTGCAGCGACACGGCGCGGCCGGCCAGCAGCGCCGCGCCCAGGCCGACGAGCGCGAGCGAGCTCTGGCCGAGGTGGCGGGCTCGGGCCGCGCCCGGTTCGGGATCCGGCGGGGGAGGGAGCTGCCCGTAGGCGTACGAGGTCACCGGACGCCGGTCCTCAGCTCGCCACCGCGACGACGGCGAAGATCGCCAGGATGGCGAAGCCGATCCCGTTCACCACGACCCCGCCGATGGCGAGGCCGCGGGAGCCGGGGTCGGCCGTGCCCTTCTGGATCCTGGTCAGGGCGTAGATCCCGAGCGGCAGGCCCGCGAGGGAGCAGAGCATGAACGGGGCGCAGCAGATGACGAGGCTGACGATCCCCAGGACGAGCGAGGCCGTGGCCAGGCCGTTGACCGACGGGAGCCCCGAGGGCGTGCCGTTGGGGTTCGGCGCGTAGCCGTACCCGTACGGGGCCGGCGAGCCGTACGCGGGCGGACCGTACGCAGGCGGTCCGTAGGACGGCGGCCCCGAAGGGGGCGGACCGTACGCCGGGGGAGCGGGCGGGACGGGTGTGCCGGGCTTGGCCGTCGGCGGGTACCACCGGCCGTCGGATGCCTGCCACCAACCGGGGCCTTGGGGGACGTCGCTCATGCCCGGCCAGTCTGCCCGCTGGGCGAAGCGCCTGGGGACCTCCGCCGGGTCGGAATGGGCCGTTCGACCCATCTGGGACCTCCGACCCGTCCCTGGCTCAAGACCGGGCGAAAACGGCCGATCTGACCTCTCGACCAGTGCACCCCCGCCGGCCGCATCCCATCCCCCACGAGGACGCCGTGTTCGACGACCTGAAGATCCGCAACAAGCTGATCCTGCTGATGGCAGGTCCGATCGCGATCATCCTGCTCCTCTCCGCGCTCGGCGCCAAGGACCGCCGGGAGTCGGCGGCCGAGAGCCGCGACGTCGCCAAGCTCGTCGCCATCGCCCGCCTCAACAGCGACGTGGCCGACGCCCTGCAGCAGGAGGCGCTGTACAGCGCCGCCTACGTGGGCTCGGACCGAACCGCCTGGGAGAAGGAGCTCAAGGCGGCCCGGGCCAACACGGACACCGTGATGAACCAGGCGGTGCCGGTCCTCCAGGACGGCCTGGGCGGCACCGACGACGCCATCCAGTCGGCGGCCGGGCTGGCCGTCGGTGCGGCCGACAAGCTGGGTTTCTACCGCGAGTCGGTCGACCAGGGCTTCCGGCCCGAGCAGTTCAACGAGATGGTCGTCAGCTACGGCGACCTCCAGAACACCTTCCTCGCCGTGAACACCAACATCGGCGACTCCATGTCGGATCCGCAGGCCGCCTCGGAGCTGCGCGCCGCCGCGGCCCTCGGCGCCTACAAGGCCTCGCTGGCCCGCCAGGGCGCGCTGATCACCGGTGCCGCCGAGACCGGCTCGTTCGGCTCGACCAAGACCTACGACCTGTTCCAGAAGGCGCAGACCAGCGAGCGCAGCCAGCTCGAGCTCCTCAACTCGCTGTCCGGCCTGACCCGCAAGGGCGCCGTGCGCAACGCCCTGGCCTCCGACCAGAGCCAGGTGTTCGACGGCGTCCGGGAGCGGGCGGTCGATGCCGGGGCCACCAAGTCGCTCGGCTTCGACGGCAAGGCCGTCGTGACCTCGACGGGCACGGTCATCAAGGACCTCCACAAGGTGGAGTCCGACCTGCTCGACCAGCTCATCGCCGACAGCACCGCCGCTCGTGAGAGCGCCGAGCGGGCCTCGACCCTGTTCCTCATCGCCGCCCTCGTGGCCATCGGCGGCGCCGTGCTCGCCGCCATGTTCCTCGGCCGCCGGATCACCAAGCCGCTGGGCAAGCTCACCGAGGCGGCCGACCGCCTCTCCGGCGAGCAGATGCCCCGCCTGATCGAGACCCTGAAGAACCCGTCCGAGGACGAGCTGGGCTTCCAGATCGGTGCGATGACCCCCATCGAGATCGACAGCAACGACGAGATCGGCCAGCTCGCCCGCTCCTTCAACGAGGTGCAGCGGGTGGCCGGCGAGGTCGCCAACGAGCAGGCCCAGCTGCTGCGCAAGGGCATCGGCGAGATGTTCGTGAACCTCGCCCGCCGCAACCAGGCCCTGCTCGACCGCCAGATCGAGTTCATCGATGAGCTCGAGCGCGGCGAGGAGGACCCGGACCAGCTCGAGAACCTGTACCGGCTGGACCACCTCGCCACCCGCATGCGCCGCAACGCCGAGTCGCTCCTCGTGCTGGCCGGTGCCGAGCCGCCCCGCCGTCGTGGCCGCCCGGCCCCGCTCGCCAACGTCGTGCGGGCCGCGCTCGCCGAGGTCGAGGACTTCGGGCGCATCGAGCTCCTGTCGTTCGACGAGGTCCTCGTGGCCTCGAACGCCGCCGCGGACCTCGCCCACCTGCTCTCCGAGCTGATGGAGAACGCCACCAACTTCTCGCCGCCCGAGACCCGGGTCGAGGTGGTGGGCCACAAGACCAAGGCCGACGGCTACGTCATCTCGGTGACCGACCACGGCATCGGCATGTCGTCGGACCAGATCACGGAGGCCAACGACTCGCTGGCCCGCCCGCCGCTCGTGGGCCTGGCCATGTCCCGTTCGCTGGGCTTCATCGTGGTCGGGCGCCTCGCCTCCCGCCACGGCATCGCCGTCCGCATGATGCCGTCGGCCGCCGGTGGCGTGACCGCCGTCGTCTCGATCCCGCCGGCCCTCGTGGTCGACACGCCCGGCGGCATGGGCGACCCGCAGCCGGTGGTCGAGGCCCCGGCCCGCCTCAAGCCCGTCCTGGACAGCCCGACGACCGGTCTGGCCCCGCTCACCTTCAACCCGGCCGAGACCGGCGCCGCCGATGCGGCCGAGGCCCCGGAAGCACCTGCTGCTGCGGCCCCGGCAGCGGCCGGCGACGGCCCGGCCCTGTTCGCCCCGCCGAGCACGTCGGCGCCCGCCGATGCCTCGTCGCTCGGCGAGCCCGCCACCTGGCCGGCCGAACCGGCGGCGTCGAACGACGTGGACGAGGCCGCCCTGCCGACCCGGTCGATCTTCGACACCCCGCCGCCCGTCGAGGACGACGAGGTCACCGCGGCCATCGCGGCCCAGGTCGACGAGGCCGTCAGCCCGGCGATGCCCGCCGCGCTGTCGTTCGACGCCCCGGCGCCGCAGCCGTCGTCGCCCTCCGCCCCGATCCCGCCGTCGGTCGAGGCCGGCGGCGCACCGCGGCTCGACGGCCCGCCGCCCCGGGCCCCGCAGAACAACCGTCCGTTCTTCCTCGAGGACGCGGAACCGCCTCGGGCCTTCGGTCGGGACGTGAACCCGGCCGAGACGCCCGCGGCGCCGCCCGCCACCCCCAGTGCGCCGGCCTCGCCGCGGCTGTTCGGCGGCCCGTCGCCGTCGGCCCCGGCGATCCCGCCGACGTCGCCCGGCAAGCTGCCTGGCCGCAACACCACCGCCAACGGCGCGCCGGCCGCTCCCTTGGCCACCCGCACCCCGGCCACCCCGGCCGGGCCGGACGAGGGCGCTCCGGCCCTCGCCGCCCCGGAGGAGCTCCCGGTGGCGGAGCCCGTCGCCGAGGCGCCCGCCTCCGAGCCGGTCGCCGAGACCCCGGCCCCCGAGGCCGTCGTCGAGGCCCCGCCCGCCGAGGCCGAGCCGGTCGCCGAGGCCCCGGCTCCCGAGCCCCCCGCCGAGGCGCCGGCCGCCGGGTCCACGACGTCGTCGGGCCTGGCCAAGCGGGTGCCCCGCTCGGCCGGCGCGACCCGGGCCATCCCCGGCTCCGAGGCCCAGCGCACCGCCTCGGGCTCCCGCCGTTCGCCCGAAGAGGTCCGCAAGATGCTGGCCCAGCACTCCGCTGGCCGGCAGCGAGCACGAGTCCAAGAGCCGGTCCCCGCCGGCGCACCCGATGAGAGGGAAACCCATGAGTGACCTGAGCGCAGCCGCCCGGAACGTCAACTGGCTGGTCGAGCACTTCGTCGACCACATCCCTGGCGTCTCCGAAGCGGTCGTGGTGTCCGCCGACGGCCTCCCCATGGCCGTCTCCAAGGGCCTCGACCGTGACGCCGCCGACCGCTTCGCAGCGGTAGCGTCCGGCCTCATCGGATTGGCGTACGGGGCGGCTGGCCGCTTCGGCGGCGGCTCCGTGACGCAGATCATGATCGAGATGGAGAACGCCTTCTTGTTCGTCACCGGCATCAGCGACGGGTCCTGCCTCGCCGTGGTGGCCTCGGCCACCTGCGACGTCGGCCTGATCGGCTACGAGATGGCGGTCCTGGTGGAGCGGGCTGGCGCCGTGTTGACGCCCGAGCTGCGCCAGGAGCTCCAGGGGGCCCTGCCCCGATGAGCCTCGGCGACGCTGGAGACGGTCTGCGGGTCCGCCCGTACGCCATCACCGGCGGTCGCACGCGCGCGGCCACGGAGGTGCCCATCGAGGCGATCGTGTACCGCACGCCCACCGGCGAGAAGGCGGTCAACTCGCTCTCGCTGGAGCGCCGGCAGATCCTCAACCTGCTCGCTACGCCCCAGTCCGCAGCCGAGATCTCGGCCCGACTCCGCCTGCCCCTCGGCGTGGCCCGCGTCGTCCTCGGCGACCTGGTCGACGAGGGGTTCGTCGCCTTGAACACCCGGTCGGCCTCCGGCCGCCCCGATCTCCGACTCCTCGAAAGGGTCCTCGATGGCCTCCAAGCCCTCTGACATGGTCGTGACCACCGACGAAGCAACCGGCGGGGCAGGCCCCATGCCGGTCAAGATCGTGGTCGCCGGCGGGTTCGCCGTCGGCAAGACGACCTTCATCGGCTCCATCTCCGAGATCGAGCCCCTCACCACCGAGGCCGCCCTGACCAAGGTCAGCGAAGGCGTGGACGACACGTCCAAGGTGTCGACCAAGACCAGCACCACCGTGGCGATGGACTTCGGCCGCATCACGCTGGGCGACGACCTGATCCTGTACCTGTTCGGCACGCCCGGCCAGGACCGGTTCTGGTTCATGTGGGACGAGCTGGTGCGCGGCGCGATCGGCGCCGTCGTGCTGATCGACACCCGTCGCCTCGAGGAGTGCTTCCCGGCCGTCGACTACTTCGAGGAGAACCAGATCCCGTTCGTGGTCGGCATGAACTGCTTCGACGGCCAGGCCACCCACTCGCCCGACGACGTGCGCGAGGCCCTGGCGGTCTCGCCCGACACGCCCGTGCTCCTCATCGACGCCCGGGAGCGGATCTCCACCCGAGACACCCTCCTCGAGCTCGTCCAGCACGCACTGGTCCGCGCCACGGCGTAGCCGCCGGGCCGGGTTCGACCCGGCTGACCTGCGAGAACCTGGTGGCGGGCTGCCTGCCGTGTGGCAGGATGTGCCGGCCAGACGTTCCCTCGCTGGCGCTCGAGGACCTCGTTGATGCAACCGTTCCCCCTCTCCATCACCTCCGAGGTCGTCGGCGGCGCGACCCAGCTGCGGCTGACGGGGGAGATCGACCTGTCGTCGGCCCACCTCATGGTCGACTGCATCGACGAGGCGGTCGAGGCCGGCGCCACCACCGTGATCCTCGACTTCGCCGGGGTCACGTTCGTGAACTCCACCGGGCTCGGTGCGATGGTGGCGGCAACCAAGCGGCTCCGGGCCGATGGCGGTGACCTCATCCTCCGCCAGTTCCGCGGGATCCCCGCCAGCGCGCTGGCCACCACCGGCCTCGACCGCTTCTTCACCATCGAGAGCTGACCCGCCCGTACCCGGCCGATCGGGTCGGGGTCGCGGCGCGGAGGTCGTCGAACGCCCGTTGCCCGGGCCGTCAACCGGCCATCGGGCCGGTCGGGCGGCGGTCCGTGGACCGAGCCCCGGGGGCTGGCCTCAGTTCTCGTCGCCCTCGGTGGGGCGGTACTCGCGGAGGCGGGGGAGGGTCGGCGCCGCGGTCCGGTCGACGGCGATCACCGGGTCGGCGAGGTCGTCGCCGCCCACGGCCGCGCCCACGAGGGGTGCGTCGTCGAAGAGCCGCTGATCCACCTTGGGTGCGTCGGGGGCGACGAACTCCAGCGGGCCGACCATCGAGCGCTTCGGGGACTCCGAGGCGGCGGCCAGGGCACTGACGGGAGCCGGGCCGGGCAGCAGGAAGTCGGGGCGCTCGTTGGCGGCCACCGGCGCCACGATCTCGGGCACCTCGCCGACCGTGATGTGGAACGGGTCGATCTCGTGGCGCTCGAGGATGGCCTCGAAGTCCTCGCCGGCGATCGGGCGGGACAGCACGTAGCCCTGGGCCAGCTTGCAGCCGAGGCGGCGCAGCCACTGGAGCTGCTCGGGGCGCTCGACGCCCTCGGCCACGGTGACCATGCCGAGCGCCTGGGCCATGCCCACGACGTGCTCGACGATGGCCCGGTCCTCGGGGCTGGAGTCGATGCCGTCGATGAAGCTCTTGTCGATCTTGAGCATGTCGAGGCTGAAGCGGCGGACGTACGACAGCGACGAGTAGCCGGTGCCGAAGTCGTCGAGGGCGAGCTTCACGCCGAGGGCCTTGGCCTGGCGGAGCACGGCCCAGGCCGAGGTCACGTCGTGCATGAGGGCGCCCTCGGTGATCTCCAGGTGGATCTGCCCGGCGGCGACGCCGGCGCTCTGGAGCGCGGCGGCGACCTTGTCGCCGAAGTCGAGCTGCGCCAGCTGGCGGGCCGAGACGTTGACCGTGATGGTGGGCGGCTTCTGGCCGTCGCAGATGGCGGCGACCCGGGCGGCCTCGCGGCACGCCTCCTCGAGCACCCAGGTGCCGACGGGGACGATGAGGCCGGTCTCCTCGAGGATCGGGATGAACTCGGCGGGCGACATCGTGCCCCGGTCGGGCGAGATCCAGCGCAGGAGCGCCTCGGCGCCGACGATGCGGCCCGTGGCCATCTCGACGACGGGCTGGTAGTGGAGGTGGAACTCGCCGGCCTCGAGCGCGTCGCGGATCTGCTCCTCGGCGGTGGCCGGGGTCAGGGTGCCGGTCATGGACCGGTCGAACACGGTCACGTGGCCCGAGCCCAGCGCCTTGGCCTGGTACATGGCCACGTCAGCGTCCCGCAGCACGTCCTCGGGCTTCACGCCCCGGTGCTCGGCCAGGGCCACGCCGACGCTGGCGGAGATGCGGAGGTGCTCGTCACCGATGGTGAAGGGCTGCTCGATGATCTCGATGACCCGGTTGGCGATCTTCTCGCCGGCGGCGGCGCTGTTGACGTCGGGGCACAGCACGACGAACTCGTCGCCGCCGAAGCGGATGACCCGGTCCTCGGGGCGGAGCATGGTGCGGAGCCGGTCCGCCACGGCCCGCATCAGGCGGTCGCCGACCTCGTGGCCGTGCGTGTCGTTGACCTGCTTGAACTTGTCGAGGTCCACGAAGAGGACGGCGGCCTGGCTGTTGTGGCGCTGCGACGTCTGGATGTCGGCGGCCAGCCAGTCGGCCAGGAGCATGCGGTTCGGCAGGCCGGTCAGCGTGTCGTGCAGGGAGAGGCGGACCAGCTCCTTGCGGACGCTGATGGCGTCCTTGTACCGGCGGCGGGCGAAGATCGTGGTGGCGACGGGGACCAGGATGAGCAGGGCGAACACCCCGTTCAGGTTCAGGTCCGTGGAGTCGCTCGTCCAGTCGATGACGCGGTCGAACAACCGGGTCGCCATCGCCAGCCCGGCCACGATGGCGCACGCGCAGGCGAGGACGGCGAGCTCGGTCGCGGCCCGACGTTCAGGGGCGCCCGCCGGGCCCGGCTTGGTGTTGGTTCGACGCTTGATGGCCCGTACCCCCGGATGACGAGACCCCTGTCGGGTCCCCGACTCGTGCGGACCTATCGGCAGCAGGTCCCGGGGGTTGAGGCATCCGTCACCGGGGTCGATTGCAGTTCGATGACGGTTCCGTCAGGCGTCGGGATCGCCGCTGGGCCACCAGCGGCGCAACCAGCACCGCTCGACGACCGCGTCGAGCAGGAGGAGCAGGACGGCGATCCACGCCGGGTCCTGGGCGCCCTCGAAGTAGGTGGGCCAGTCGAAGCCCGGGGGCAGGTCCTGGAGCAGCTGGCGCACGGCCATCCAGAGGACCGTGCCCACCAGCAGGGCCGGCGCGCCCACCGTGAGGATCGGCCGCGAGCGGGGCAGCCGGAGGGTGACCGCCGCCGCCAGGGTGAGGAGGACCGCGCCGATCGGGCCCGTGAACGCGAACCCGAACGCCAGGGCGCCGAGCGTGGTCCCGATCCACGCGAAGAGCGACGGCGCCGGGCCCGTGTAGCGGCGGATCCGGTCCCACGACAGGGCGAGCGGCATGCTCGGGCGCTGGTCGAGCGGGATCCACGCCGGCTCGTCGAGCTCGTTCGCCGCAGCCCGCCGGCGCGGCCACAGGATGAGCGCGAGGGCCAGGACCACGAACGCCAGCGAGACGTAGATCATCGACCAGACGACCTTCTGGGGCGTCCACTCGGCGTGGATGGTGATGTCGGTGCCGGCGGGGACCTTCCACCCGTTGGCGTAGCCGTTGACGAGCGTGGGAGCGCCCAGGTCCTTGCCGTCGGCGGTGGCGTGCCAGCCGGCGTTGTAGCTCTGGCCGAGGACGAGCCAGAAGTCCTCGTCGGCCTTCGGGACGTGGACGTCGACGCTGGTGCGCGTCTGGCCCGTCAGCTCCATCTCCGGCCGGGGCTCCTGCGTCTCGGGGTCGACGAGCGGTCCGTCGCTGCGGTCGGCCTTGCCGCCCGCGGCCGAGCGCATCACCAGGCGGTCGATGTCGAAGCCGGTCTCGCGGCCTTCGGCGGTGCGCAGGAGCGTGGTGCCCTCGGGGAGCTCGACCGACTCGGCGTCGCAGGTCACCAGGTCGATCGGCTCGCCGGCCAGCAGGTCGGCGGTGGTGCCCTGGAGCGAGACGGGGACCGCCTTGCCGTCGACGGTGACGAGATCGGCCCGGCAGCGGTCGTCGACCCGCTCCGGGGTCTTCGGGGCCTGCAGCCCGTCGATGCCGAGGTCGACGATGCCCATCGGCATCACCAGCGGCCGGTCGGTGAACCAGTCGAGCGTCTTGACCTCGCGGACGGCGTCCTCGGAGTCCTCGACGGCGAGGGTGATCTGCTTGCCGGTGACCGGCCCGTCGAGCTTCACGGGGAACGAGTGCTGGGCGTTCGGCTCGGCCTGGTCTCCGATCTCGGGCAGCGTGATCTGCTGGACGACCTCGCCGTCGACCTCCAGGCGCAGCTTCCGCGGCACCGAGTGGCGGCCGTCGTTCAGCACGCTGATGTCCAGGGAGTCGAAGGTGATCGGCTCGGGGACCTCGTAGCTCAGGTACTCGCCCTGCTGGGCGAGGAACCCGGGGGAGTACCAGGTGTCGGGGTCGCCGTCGATGGCGTTCATGGCCCGGTTCTCGAGGCCGCCGGGCATGCGCCGCTTCGAGGTGGCGGTGACGCCGCCGTGGTCGGCATCGGGCAGGCCGAGCGCCTCGTCGACGACCGGATCCGAGGCGGCGTTGGCCAGGCGGACCTCGCCGACGAGCTGGAAGTCCCGGGCGTCGGGGAGCGAGAAGGTCCGGGCCATCGACCGCTCCGGGTCGGAGCGGACCGCCACGGTCCCGGCGACCCGCTGGCGGGTGAGCACGATGGCGAGCTGGTTGTCTATGGACTCCGGGCCGGCGGTGGCGAGCAGGTCCTCGGGCAGGCGGATGACGTCGTCGGCGAGCGGGCGGTCGCCGGAGTCGTCGACCACGCCGACCTCGGCGAAGCCGACCGAGCTGATCCCGTCGTAGCGGCGGAGCTGGCCGGGATCGGTCTCGGTGACCTTGATGTCCATCGTCGAGAACGTCTGCTTGCCGTCGAACTCGACCCGCTGGCCGGCGCTGTCGGGGTCGGTGGTGCGGGACGCGTCGCCCAGCTCCACCGTGAACGGCTCGCCGCCGTCGAGGCTGACCTCGACCTCGGTGATGAACCGGTTGCGCACGCCGCCGATGGCCTGGAGGAGCGTCATGTGGTCGGTGGTGACCGGCTCGCGGTAGGTGAGGCGGAGGGTCTCGCCGGTGGCCGAGCTGAAGCCGCCGATGCGCCACGCCGTGCCCCGGTCGCCGTCGACGGCGTTCGCGGGGTCGTCCTCGGGGGTCAGCGACACCGAGTTGCCGTAGCTGGTGGCCTCGGCCCACACCCCGCCCTGGACGTCGTTGACGGTGAAGGCGTCGTCGTCGGCGTCGGGGAAGAGCTCGAGGCGCTGGTCCTTCGGGTCGACCTCGACCGGTTCCTGGCCCGGGCGCTCGGTGACGCCGGTGTTGTCGCGGACGGTGCCCCAGCGGCGGGCCTCGCGCCGGTTGGTGTCGGTGAGGACGAGCACGGCGTCGTCGTCGAGCTGCTCGCGCAGGGCGTCCGGGTCGCCGGCGAACGTGCCCGAGTAGAAGAGCAGCTCGTGCCCGGTGACCAGGCCCGATGCCGCGAGGTCGACGATGCCCTCGCCGTCCCCGGCCATCACGATCGGCTGGTCGGTGGAGGCGGTGCGGACGATCTTCTCCGCGTCCTCGACGGGGATGATGGCCACCTGCGGCGGATCCTCGGCATCGGGCGGGGTGAGCAGCTCCTGCTCGTCGATGAGCGGGAGCGTGGGACGGGCGGTGTTGCGGGCGGTGCCGCCGAAGCCGATGGGGTCGCCCAGCCCGGGTGCACCCATCAGGGTGGCCCACAGGCGGCGGGGCCGGGGCGTGTTGTAGCGCTCGTAGGAGAGGTCCGAGCGCACCGAGATGTCGCCGACGCCCATGAAGCGGGCCATGGGCGCGAGGGCAGCCGGCTCGGCCACCTGCTCCTGGAGGCGGCGGTCCACCGCGTTGAGCACGTTGGCGGACGGGGGCGAGCCGTAGGGGATGAGCTCCCGGGCCACGTAGGGACGGTCCATCAGACCCGGGGTGATGGGGTCGACCGTGGTGCCCCAGCGGTACGACGCGAAGTCCTCGCCGGGGATCTCGAACACCCGGGTGCCGTCGTCTCGGGCATCCATGGCGGCGGTGGCCTGGACCCAGTAGTCGGGGATGTCCTCGGCCCGATCGAGGTTGGCGTCGACCATCTGCCCCCGCCACAGCGGCGGCAGGCTCATGATGGCGAGCACGACGACGCCGGCCGTCACGGGCCGGGCCCAGCGCTGGTGGTTGCGGGTGGCGGCCGAGACGAGCGACCCGATGAACACCGCCATGGCCAGGACCACGAGCGGCGCGGCGCGGGGGAGGCTCCGCATCGAGAGGCCGACGTCGGACTCGAGGAACGCCTTCACCGCCGACCCGGCGGGCGACGGGTCGTCCCACGGGTGGGCGCCCACGGCCAGGAACAGGCCGACGGTCATGAGCAGGAGGAAGAAGGTGCGCTCGCGGAACCGGGTGATCGCCGCGCCGATCAGCCCCAGCACCGGCAGGACGTAGGTGAGCAGCAGGATGTCGATCCGCTGCGTGTAGGAGCGCGACGGCGCGATCCACGGGCCGAAGCGGTCCTCGCCGTAGAAGAACCAGTAGCCCAGCCCGCGCAGGACCTCGAGGGAGAGGGAGGCGGTGGCGACCGTCTCGGCCGTCTCGGTGTAGCGGAGGATCTCGATCCCGTAGCCGCCCTGGGCCCACAGCCCGGCGAGCCACCAGAGCGAGCACCCGATGGTCATGACGCCGATGCGGCCCACGGCCTTGGCGGCGTCTCGGAAGCGCGCGTCGCGGGTGATGACCACCTCGTGGGCGATCCAGAGGATCGGGCCCACGCCGGCGAGGATGAGCGCGGTGGCGTTGACGCTGCCGATGGTGGCCACGACCAGGCCGAACAGCGCGGGGTACCGCCACCCGCCCTTGCGCAGGCTGAGGGCGGCGAGGCCGATCATCCACGGCAGGCCGGCGTAGGGGAGCAGGATGACCGAGAGCCGGGCGGCCAGCGACAGCACGTAGGGCGTGAGCGCGTAGACGAAGGTGGCCGCGGTGACGTGCGGGCCCTCCTGCCCGATCGCCTTGAGCATGAACCGGACGCCGACGCCTGCGGCGAACAGGATCGTGCCCAGCCAGAGGCGCTGGGCCACCCAGTCGGGCATGCCGAGGATGTCGGCGAACCAGTACCACGGCCCGATCGGCCAGAGGTACCCGATGTTCTGGTGCGTGACCGTGCCCATCCCGATGTTCGGGTCCCACATGCTGGTGGCCCGGCCGAGCATGCGGCCGGGGTCCAGGTAGAGGTAGGTCTTGGTGTCGGCGCCGACCCGCCCCGGCTTGGTCAGCAGCAGCGGGACGTAGATGGTGACGGCAAGGATCGCCGTGGGCAGCGCCTCGCGAAGGCGCCGCCGGAGGGCCGGCCTCAACCCGTCGCGCCGGGGCGCCGGAGCCCGGGGCGGCCCAGCGCCTCGTCGACCAGGATCTCCATGATCTTGGTGGCGGTGGCGTCCCAGGTGAAGTGGCCGGCGTGCTCGAGCGCCCCGGTGGTGAGCCGCTGCCGCAGCGGCGAGTCGGTGGCGATGCGGGCGATCTGGCGGGCGAGATCGGCCTGGTCGTCGGCGAGCAGGCCGCTGGTGCCCTCGGCGAGGGCGTCGACGTGGCCGGGGATCCGGGTGGCGACGCTGGGGGTGCCGCAGGCCGCGGCCTCGGTGAGGGTCATGCCCCAGCCCTCGCGGACCGACGCCGAGGCGACCGCCCAGGCCGACTGGTAGGTGGCGACGAGCTCCTCGTCGCTGACCCGGCCGGCCAGGTGCACGAACGAGCCCGCGTCGAGCTCCTCGATCAGCGCCTCGAGGTCGGTGCGGTCCGGCCCGGTGCCCACGATCTTGAGCTCCAGCTCGGGAGCCGAGCGGCGGGCATCGACCACCGCGCGGATGAGGCGGTCGAACCGCTTCACCGGCACGAGGCGGCCGACGCCGACGATGAGCGGCGTGGCGCTGCGGGTGCCCCCGGGGCGGAAGTGGGCGTCGACGCCGGGCGGCACGATCTCGACCAGCTCGTCCTTGAACCCGATCTCGAGCATCTCCTCCTTCGACGAGGGGGAGAGGGTGATCATGCGCGACCCGCGGTAGATCCGGGGCGCCACCTGGCGCTCGAGCGTGTCGCCCATGCGGGCGAGGTTGGGCGGGAGCACCATCTTCCACATGTCGGCGTGGACGTGGTGCAGGAACACGACCCGGGGGCCGGTGGCCCACAGCGGGGAGAAGAACGGCATGCCGTTCCAGATCTCGACCAGCGCGTCGCGCTTGCCGTAGCGGTGGGCGGCCTCGCTCGCGGCGGCGCGGGGGAACACGAGGTAGCGGCCGGCCTTGCGGATGACCTGGTAGCCGTCGCGCTTGGCCTTGGGCGGGTGGCCCTGGGCGTAGGAGGTGCGCATGACGACCTCGATCCCGGCCTCGGCCCAGAGGCGGGCGACCTCGGCGGCGTGGACCTCGGAACCCCCGGCCTCGACGTCGTCGAGGTCTCGCCAGGCGAGCATGTGGATGCGTCGGATGCCCGCCGCGGCGGCGAGGTCTCCGAGCTTCTGGCGGGAATCGGGGGTGTCGGTCACGGTGGTGGGGTTGCGTGGCGAGGAGAGGGACTGAAGTACGATGCTCGCCGGTCGATGCCCTGGATGGGCACGGAGGCACCCTAGTGCCGACCCACGCCCTGCTACCTCTCACCAGGTCGCGAAACCTGCCCCCGGAGGCTCCCTCATGTCCACGTCGCCCGCCACCACCTTCGACGAGGTCCAGGTGGCCGTCGCCGATGTCGAAGGGTGGATGACCCCGGGACAGGCCCGGCGGCTCTGGACCTGCGCCCGCACGGTGCGCCCGGGCCGCACCATCGTCGAGATCGGCTCGTTCCGCGGCCGGTCGATGGTGGTCCTGGCTTCGGCCGCGGAGCCTGGCGTGGAGCTGGTGGCCATCGATCCCCACGCCGGCAACGACCGCGGCCCCCACGAGTTCGAGGGCTTCGAGGAGCAGGCCTCCGAGGACCACGACGTCTTCAACGCCAACCTCGAGAACGCCGGAGTCCGCGACAAGGTGCGCCACGTCCGCAAGTTCTCGCACGACGCGCTCGACGACGTGCCCGGCGAGATCGATCTGCTGTACATCGACGGCGCGCACCGCTTCAAGCCGGCGCTCGACGACATCAAGCGCTGGAGCGCGAAGGTCCGCCCCGGCGGCGACCTGCTCATCCACGACTCGTTCTCGTCCGTGGGCGTCACCGGCGCCATCGGCGTCTCGCTGCTGGCCAACCCCGGCTGGCGCTACCTCGGTCGCTCCGAGTCGATGACCCACTACCGGCGCGAGCCGCTCACCAGCAAGGAGCGGGTGCGCAACGTGGGCCGTCAGCTCGCCTCGCTGCCGTACTTCGCCAAGAACCTGGTCATCAAGGCGCTGATCCTCGCCAAGCTCGGGTTCCTCACCCAGCCCTTGTTCAAGCACGATCCCGCCACCTGGCCCCACTGACGAAGGCAGCCACCCCATGACCTCCCTGACCATCGTCATGCCCGTGTACAACGAGCGCGAGACGCTCCGCACGGCGCTCGACCGCCTCCTGGCGGTCACCATGCCCATCGAGACCGAGGTCGTGGTCGTCGACGACGGCTCCACCGACGGCTGCACCGACACCATCGCCGACCTCGTCGAGTCGGGCGCGGTCACGCTGTACGTGCAGAACCCCAACCAGGGCAAGGGCGCGGCGCTCCGCCGGGGCATCGCCGAGGCCAAGGGCGACCTGCTCACCATCCTCGACGCCGACCTCGAGTACGACCCCGCCGACTTCCCGGCGCTGCTCCAGCCGATCCTGAACGGCGAGGCCCGGGTCGTCTACGGCGCCCGCTCGTACGGCGGCCACGCCGCCTACTCGTTCTGGTTCGTGCTCGGGAACAAGATGCTCGCCCTCTGGGCGTCGTTCCTGTTCGACGCCTGGCTCACCGACATCGAGACCTGCCTGAAGGTGGCCCCCACCGGCCACTGGCGCAAGGTCGACCTCAAGTCGAACGGCTTCGGCATCGAGGCCGAGCTCACCGGCAAGCTCCTCACCATGAAGGAGCGCATCTTCGAGGTCCCGATCTCGTACCGCGCCCGCGGCCGCGAGGAGGGCAAGAAGATCCAGTGGACCGACGGCGTGGCGGCGCTCTGGATCCTCCTGCGCATCCGCCTCCGGGGGAAGTGACCGAGGAGGTCCAGCCGGCGCGCCGGCTCGTCCCGCCCGCTCGCACCGCTGCCCTGCTGGGCCTGCTGGTGCTGGCGGGCTTCGTCATCCGCATCGACGCGCTGCGCAACAGCGCGCCGGACGTCCCGGCGCTCGGCGACGCCCGCGCGTACCACCTGCTGGCCGAGAACCTGGCCGAGGGCCGGGGCTACATCCGGCCCTACGAGTTCGCCGCCGACGGCACCGAGATCAAGACGGCCGAGTACCCGCCGGCGCTGCCGGTCGTGCTCGCCGTCGCCACCAAGGCGGGGGCCACGTCGGACACCTCGCAGCGGGTCCTGCTGTGCGGGATCGGCGCGCTCACCGTGGGCCTCGTCGGCCTGATCGGGCGGCGGCTGGGCGGTGACGGCGTCGGGTACCTCGCCGCGACGCTGGCCGCGGTCCACCCGGGCCTCTGGAACAACGACGTCTCGCTCATGGCCGAGCCGCTCGCCTCGTTCATGGGGGCCGCGCTCGTGCTCGCCGCGCTCGCGGTCGTGAACCGCCCCGACCGGTGGCGCTGGGCCGCGCTCGGCGCCGTCGCCGGCCTCGGCTGCTTCGTGCGCTCGGAGTTCCTGCTCATGGGCCCGGCCCTGATGGCGACGGTGGCCTGGAAGACCACCCACGCCTGGCGCCCGCGCCTCGGCCGGTTCGCGCTCGGGTTCGGCGTGCTGGTCCTGGTGCTGCTCCCGTGGACCGTCCGCAACCTGGTGGCGTTCGACGGGCAGGTGGTCCCGCTGTCGAACAACTCGGGTTCGGTGGCCCAGGGTGCCAACTGCGACGCCGCCTACTCGGGCCAGTTCAAGGGGCTGTGGGTCACCAACGTGTCGCTCGACGGCAACGACGCCGACGCCGCCCGGGCGGGGTGCTTCGCGGGGTTCCCCATCACCCAGGACCGCAACGAGGCCGAGGCGGCCGCGCAGCTCCGCAGCGACGGGCTGTCGTACACCCGCCACCACCTGGGCCAGCTCCCGGGGGTGATGGCCGTCCGGCTGGGCCGGACGTTCGGCCTCACCCAGTTCCAGCAGCAGCAGAACTTCGCCGGCGCGGAGGGCCGCAACGTCCTCTGGGACGGCCGCGGCACCCGGGGCTTCCAGCTCCTGGCGCTCGTGGGCATCGCCGGCCTCGTGATCTCGTCCGTGCGCAGGACCCGCAGCTGGGAGCGCTGGCTCCTCGTCGTCCCGCCTGCTGCGGTGGTGGTCATCGTGGCCTTCACCTACGGCAACCCCCGCTTCCGCGCCGCGGCGGAGCCGGCCGTCGTCGTCCTCGCCGCACTCGGCGCGTTCGACGTCGTGGCCGCCCTGTCGGGCCGATCAGCAGGGGTGGCTGCTGTGGGTGCTGCTGAGGTCGACGGCCTCGAGGGGCGGGACGCTGGCGGGGTCCCGCTCGTCGAGGAAGACGGCTGAGGGCACGCCGCCCAGCACGAGGTCCGAGGCGAGGTCGACGACGTGCTTCGTCTGACCCGGGGCGAGCAGCAGCAGGTTGAGGCTGTGCTCGAGGCTGTCACGGGTGACCGGGTCCGCGTCGGGCGCCTTCTGGGCGTTGAGGACGTCGACGAGCTCGTCGGCGGTCTCGTTCCACGCCTCCGGATCCGAGCGGGGGTCCACCGAGGCCAGCTCGGTGATGCCCTCGCGCTGGCGCCAGCGCTCGATGTTGTTCTGGCCGGTCACGACGGTGATCACCTGGTCGAAGTCGCCCGAGCACATGACGCGGTGCGGTTCGACGGCGGCGTCGTACTGGGGCTGGCCGCCGACGGTGAAGCCCCGGCGCTCCAGGTCGAGGATGAGGCCGAAGCCCAGGCCGCCCAGGTACGCCGGATCGTCCCAGGTCACGAGGTAGCGGGTGCCGGGGTCGAGCTTGGCGGCCACGGCGGGGGCGAGGGCCTGCTCGGAGCGCCACGACTGGTCGTAGGGGATCTCCTGGCGGGACACGCGCACGGCCATGACGCCGCTCAGCAGCACGAGCCCGACCACGGTGGCCCCGGCGAGCCGGCGCTGGACGGCCGGCGAGGGCCGGGGGAGCAGGAGGGCGATGCCCCAGCCGAGGCTGAACACCTGGAACGCCACGATCACGACGATCCAGCGGAACGTGTAGAGGTACAGCGACCCGAAGATCCGCGACACCGCGAACATCCCGATCAGGAGGGTCCCGGCGAGCAGCACGTTGAAGCGGGTGAGCGCCGGCTGGGCCCGACGGACCGCGATCACGACGGCGACGGCCGCCCACGCCACGAGGAACAGCACCCCGGGCCACACCGAGCCCTCGACCGCCGCGCCGCCCCACACCCACGAGCCGAGCGGTCCGGTGGTCTGGAACACGGCTTCGATCCCGGCCTTCAGGCCGATCGGCGGGTCCGAGGGCGTCGAGAAGTTGGCGATGATCTTGGCCACGTTCGACGGGTCGTTGGTGACGAGGTCGTACAGGGGGCCGGACCAGGCGAGCAGGCCCGCCACGACGGCGACGCCGAGCGGCAGGGCCCAGGCGGCGGCGGACGGCCGCGTCCGTCCCTCGGTGGCGTCGGCGTCGGCGTCGGTCGACGAGCGGGGCGCCCGCCACCAGCGCACCAGCGGGGCGAGCAGGGCCACGCCCACGAGCGGGACGACGAGCGGGAGGTAGCCGACGTGGCCCTGGAGCGCGTAACTGCCGGCCACCACCGCCACCACCGGCATCCAGCGGTCGCCTTCGATCGCGGACCAGGTGGCCAGGAGCAGCACCGCGAACGGCAGCAGCGCCACCCACGGGTTCCACGGCTGCGACAGCGCGTCGAGGCCGAACCCGCCGATGAGCACGAGCGCGATGGCCCCGTACCAGGCACAGGCGCCGATGCCGGCCCGGCGCTTCACCAGCCAGACCGAGAGGCCGAGCCAGGCGATGTTCACCAGCGCCGTCGCCGCCTCGAACGCCCAGGACGACCCGCCCAGCACCTTGTAGGCGGGCCAGGTCGTCCAGAACATGAGCGGCCCGGGGTGGTTGCCCTGGCGGAACTGCTCGTCGGCGATGCGGCCCGCGGCACCGACCAGTGGCGGGTGGCTGGGCATCGAGAGCATCCGCAGCTCGGCCTGGGCCTGATCGCCCGTGGGGTACCAGGTGCGCTGGGCGAGGGCGGCGATCAGCACCAGGATCGGCACCGCGACCACGATCGCGATGAGGAGCCAGCGGCGGTCCCCGCGGCGAGCGTCGGCGGAGTCGTCGGCGGGCACGGGGAGCCAGGGTAGCCAGGGGCGCGATCTAGGATGCTCCGCCATGGCTGCGACGACCACCGCCGCGTCGGACGCCGCGGTCGAGCCGGGTTCGCTGAGCAGCCGGAACCCCCAGCTCGAGGGCCTCCGGGCCGTCGCCGCCCTCGCGGTCCTGGTCACGCACGTCTCGCTCAACGCCATGGGCAACCGGGGGCCCTTCGGCGGGCTGCTCGCCCGGCTCGACGTCGGCGTCGCCGTGTTCTTCGTGCTCTCGGGCTACCTGCTCTACCGGCCGTTCGTGCGGGGCCTGCTGCGCGACGAGCCGCTCCCGAGCATCCGCCGGTACTTCCGCCACCGCCTCCTGCGCATCGTGCCCCTCTACTGGGTCGTGGTGGTGGCGTCGTTCCTGTTCACCCCGGCGGTCGGCCTGGTCATGCCCACCACGGCCTTCGACCCCGGGTCGGTCGGCACCACGAGCGTCCCGCTCTGGACGATGGCCCGCTTCTTGTCGTTCACGCAGGTGTACTGGCACGACAGCCTGGCCGGCCCCTTCCCGCAGGCCTGGACCCTCGCCACGGAGATGGCGTTCTACCTGTTCCTGCCGGTCCTGGTGTGGGCGATCGCCCGCCGCAACCGGGGCGACCGGCCGCGGCGGCTCCGTCGCCAGTGGCTCGCCCTCGGCGGCATGGTCGTGGTCGCCCAGCTGTACCGCATCGCCATGGTGCTGCTCACCCACCCGTACGACAGCGGGGTCGACCGGGGGAGCACCTACACGCAGCTCGGTGCCTGGCTGCCGAACCACCTCGACATGTTCGCCGCCGGCATGGCCATCGCCGTGATCGTCGTGGAGCGCGACGACCGCGGGCCCGGGCGGCTCCTCGGCCGCCGGTTCGACGCCGTCTACTCGCGGCCGGGCGCCGCCGGGCTGTCCGTGCTGCTGGGCCTGTTCGTCCTCTGGCTCGCCGGCTACGCGTTCGGGCTGTCGCGCACCGACCTCAGCTACGGGCACGTGGGGGAGTTCCTCCGCCACTTCGCCTACCTCGCGGTGGCGCTGGCCCTGGTGCTGCCGTGCGTGTTCGGCCGGTCCGCCGGGGGCGGCTGGCGGTGGTTCCTGGCCACGCCGCCGATGCAGTTCCTCGGTCGCATCTCCTACGGCATCTACCTGTGGCAGATCCTCGTCATCGGCCGCTGGGTGAGCAGCCCGTTCACGCCGGGCGGCCCGGATCCGGCCCGCCACCCAGGGATGCAGTTCAACGTGCCGTTCTGGACGACGCTCGCCTGGACGGTCGGCGTCACCGTGCTGCTCTCGACGATCAGCTGGTACGTCGTCGAGCGCCCGGCGCTGCGCTACAAGGACAAGCCGCTCGGCCTGTTCCTCGGCGGCGTGTGGGCCGTCTCGCTCATCAGCTTCGCCACCCGCATCGTCACCTTCGGCACGGTGATGGAGCGCAACCCGGGCAACGGCGACCCGTTCTACTACCACGCCCAGGCGAACATGCTCGCCGACGGCGTCGGGTTCGGGGAGCCGATCCAGTGGCTCACCCAGGGCAAGTTCGTGGCCTCCGCGATCCACCCGCCGCTGTTCACGCTGTGGCTCACGCCGGCGTCGCTGATCGGCGCCCGCAGCTACCTGTCGCACAAGACGATGGCGGCGCTCGCCGGGGTCGCGGTGGTCGTGGTCGCCGCCCTGCTGGCCCGGCGGCTGGCCGGCGACCGGGCCGGCGTCGTCGCCGCGGTCCTCGTCGCCATCTACCCGAACCTGTTCATCATCGACGGGAGCCTCTGGCCCGAGGGCCTCTACACCGCGACCGTCGGCCTGGCCCTCGTGTTCGCGTACCGGTGGAAGGACCGGCCGTCCTACCTGCGGGCCGGGCTGGTGGGCGCGGCGGTCGGCGGGGCGATCCTCACCCGAGGCGAGGCGCTGCTCCTGTTGCCGCTGCTCTGCCTGCCGCTCGCCATCTCCGGGCGGAAGCTGACGCCGCGGTGGTGGCTGCACGCGGGCGTCATGGGCATCGTCGCGCTCGGCCTGCTGGCGCCGTGGACGATCCGCAACCTGATCCAGTTCGAGGAACCGGTGCCGGTGTCCACGAACAGCGAAGAGGTGCTGTTCTACGCCAACTGCCCGGACGTCTACTCGGGCAGCCTCATCGGCTACTGGTCCTTCAACTGCCAGGAGAAGGTCCGCCAGGAGCGGGTGGCGGCCGGGCTCCCGGCCGACCCGCCCGGCGACGAGTCGCAGCGGGCCAAGGGCTGGGGCGAGCTGGGCCGCGAGTACGCCAAGGAGCACTCGGACCGCTGGCCCGCCGTGGCTGCGGCCCGCGTCGCCCGGGTGTGGGACCTGCGCTACGGCGAGACCAACGCCAAGGTGCTGCAGTTCGAGGGCCGCCCGCACGACTGGTCCGTCCGCGGCCTGTGGCTGTGGCGCCTCATGGTGATCCCCGGGATCGCCGGCCTGGTGGTGCTGCGCCGCCGCCGGGTCATGGTCTGGCCGCTCGTCACCATGCTGGCGATGGTGACCCTGACCGCGGTCGCCGTCTACGGTCACATCCGCTTCCGGACGGTCGGCGACCTCGTCGTCATCGTCGGGGCAGCGGTCGCGATCGACGCCCTCCTCCCGGGGCGCCGAGCCCCCGCCGAGCCCGACGCCGAGACCATCGAGCCCGAACCGCAGCCCGTCCCCGCCGAGACGCCATGACCGACACCACCGCACCCGCCGACGACATCGAGACCCCCGAGGTCGAAGGGGACGGCGCGCCCGCGTGGGCGGTCCGGCACGTCGACTGGCGGTCGATCCTGTCGATCGCCATCGTCGCGGTCGTCCTCGCCATCCCCATGCGCGCGCTGATGCGCTACCAGGGCCCGCCGATGGAGGAGGGGTTCATGCTCGTGTTCCCCGAGCGGATCCTCAACGGCGACCTGCCCCACAAGGACTTCCTCCACCTGTACGGCCCCGGCTCGCTGTGGGCCCTGGCCGGTTGGTACAAGCTCGTCGGCGTCTCGATCACGGCCGAGCGGGTCTTCGGCCTGGCCCAGCTGGCTGGCATCGTGTTCGGCGTCATGGCCCTGACCTGGTCCTGGGGCCGCCGGGTCGCCACCACCGCCGGGGTGTTCGGCGTCCTCCTCACCACCACGGCCATCGGCCTCACCGCGCTCGCGTGGGACGGTGCCGTCGCCTTCCTCGTCGCATCGGTCTGGGTCGGTCTGCGAGCCCGGCGGTGGCTCACCGACGCCGGTGACCCCCCGTCGGCCGCCGCCCAGGCGCGCGCCGCCCGCCTCCTAGTCGGCAGCGGCGTCCTGGCCGGCCTCGCCCTGCTCTTCCGGCCCGATGCCATCGTCGCCACCGGCCTGGCCACGCTCGGCCTGATGGCGGGCCTGGGCTGGGCCCGCTGGAAGAGGTGGCTCCTGGGCGCCGTCCCGGTCGTCGCCCTCTACCTCGTGCACCTGGCGCTGTCGGGGCCGTCCGCGGCCATCAAGGGCATGTTCATCGAGCCGGTCTTCGACCTGCGCGGCGGCCGCTCGCTGCCGCGCCCGCCGTCGTGGGACACGTTCGACGGCGCGCTCCAGAAGGTGGCCCTGCTGCGCCCGCAGCCGTGGCCGCTCCCGTCGCTGCACTCGCCGGCGCAGGCCTTCGTCTGGTTCTTCCTCCTGCCCCTCGCCACGGTGTTCGTGCTCGGCGTGGGCTGGTGGCGGGTCCGCAAGGCACCGGGGGAGTGGCGGCCCCGCGTGGTGCTCACCGTCGGGCTGCTCGGCCTCGGCCTCATGCCCCAGGCGATGCAGCGGGCCGACACCACCCACCTGGCCTGGGTGAGCTGCGTGACGCTCGCGTTCCTGCCGGCGGCCATCTGCGAGCTGCTCGAGCACGTGCGGGTCCCGTCGATCCGCCGGTGGGCCGCCACCATCGCCGTCGCCGTCGTGGCACTGCTCCCGCTCGTGGTGATCCCGCACTTCACCGCCCGGACCTACATCGACCTGGCCAAGCAGAGCATCAACGGCAACGTGTTCGGCTACCCCGTCACCTACGACGGGCGGACCTTCTACCTGGGCGCCAAGGACATCGCTCCGGTCGCCCAGCAGATGCTCGAGGAGGTCGGGCCCCAGATGCAGCCCGGGGAGAAGCTCTTCGTCGGCACCGCCGACCTGCGCAAGACCCCGTACTCCGACGCGTACCTCTACTACCTGCTCCCCGACCTGACCCCGGGCACCCGCTACATCGAGATGGATCCCGGCATGGCCAACGGCCCGGACTCGGGCCTGGCCGACGAGGTCGCGGCCTCGGACTGGCTGATCCTCAGCCACGTCTGGGACGCCTGGGACGAGCCCAACGACTCCCGGCTCAACGGCCCGAACGAGCCCAACGAGGTCGTCCAGCGCGACTTCTGCAAGGTGGGCGACTTCGGCGAGGGCGACCGCACCTTCTTCGAGGTGTACCGGCGCAAGACGGCCGACGGCGAGTGCCCGGCTGGGAGCAGCTGAGAAGTAGCCTCGCCCCTCGTGCGAACACTGGTCTGCGTGCCCACCTACCAGGAGGCCGCCAACGTGGACCGGTTCCTGCGGGCGGTCCGCGCCAGTGCCCCCGAGGCCGATCTGCTCGTGTGCGACGACAACAGCCCCGACGGCACCGGTGAGATCGCCGAGAAGACCGCAGCGGAGCTGGGCCGCGTCGAGGTGCTCCACCGCCCGGGCAAGGAAGGGCTCGGCGCCGCCTACCGCGAGGGGTTCCGCTGGGGCCTCGACCAGGGCTACGACGTCATCATCCAGATGGACTGCGACTTCTCGCACGACCCGGCGATGATCCCGACCCTGCTCGACGCGATCCGCGACGGCGTCGACTGCGCGATCGGGAGCCGGTACGTGCCCGGCGGCTCCACGCCGGGTTGGCCGCTGCACCGTCGGATGCTCTCCAAGTACGGCAACCGCTACACGGCTGGTGTCCTGCAGCTCGGCATCAAGGATGCCACGGGCGGGTTCCGGGCCTACCGGGCCTCCACCCTCGAGGCCATCGACATCGACTCCACCCGGGCCAACGGGTACGCCTTCCAGAGCGAGGTCGCCCTGCGGATGGTTCAGGCCGGCCTGCGCCTCGAGGAGATCCCGATCACCTTCGTCGACCGCGAGTACGGCACGTCGAAGATGTCCGTGAAGATCATGGCCGAGTCCATGGCCCGGGTCACCACGTGGGGCGTGCGCAGCCGGCTGGGACGATCCGCCACCGCCTCGTGACCGAGCGCCGCTACCGCTGGATCCTGGCGGTCGTCATCCTCGTCGGGCTCGCCCTGCGCGTCGCGTGGGTGCTGTGGGTCAGCCGGGAGCCGCAGGACATCTTCCTCGACCCCACCCGGTACCTCGGCTACGCCCGAGAGATCGCCGCTGGCCGCGGGTTCACCGAGCCCCTCACCGGTCAGGCCACCGCGTACTACCCGCCGGGCTACCCCTGGTTCCTCGGGATCATCACCTGGGTCAGCAAGCCGTTCACCGACGAGCCGTGGCTCGTCGCCGGCCTCGTGCAGGCCGTCCTCGGCGCCGCGTCCATCGGCCTCGTCGCCACCGTCACCAAGCGGCTGGCGGGTCCCGTCGCCGCCGTCGTCGCCGCCGTGGTCTTCGCGCTGTACCCGAACCTGATCTTCCACACCGGCGCCCTGCTCGGCGAGACGCTCTACAACTTCCTGTTCCTCGCCTTCCTGGCGCTGCTCCTGTCCCGGCCCTGGGACGCGGCGTTCAGCACCCTGCGGATCCTCGGCTGCGGCGTGCTCCTCGGACTGGCCGTCATGGTGCGCCCGATCTCGCTGGCGGTCGTCCCGATCGTGGTCGTGTGCTGGCTCTGGTCCCGCAAGGACTCCTGGGTCACCCTCCGGTTCACGATCGTCTTGCTCATCGGCGTGCTGGCGTGCATCGTGCCGTGGACGATCCGCAACGAGCTCCGGCTGCACGCCCTCGTCCCCATCTCCACCAACACCGGCGACAACCTCTGCATGGGCCACGCCGACGGCGCCACCGGGGCGTTCCAGCCGGTCGAGGCGTGCCAGACCGACTTCGAGTTCTCCGACGGCATCCCCGCCGAGCTGGGCAGCGACAAGGAGAAGCGGCGCATCGCCCTGCGCGGCATGGTCGACAACGCCGACCGCGAGCCGTGGCTGCTCTGGCGCCGCACGTACTTCATGTGGGTCCGAGACGGCGACCACGACGCCCTGTTCGCCGTCCAGTCGTACCGCCGCGACCGGTGGATGGCGCTCGACACGGAGTCCCGGCTGATCTGGATCGCCGACCGCTACTACTGGCTCGTCGTCGCTGCCGGCCTCGTCGGCCTGGTCCAGCTCACCCGCCGCAAGGAGCCCGAGGCGTTCGTCCTGGTCGGGTCCACGATCATGACGGCCGCCGTCCCGCTGATGTTCTTCGGCGACCAGCGCTTCAAGGTGCCGGTCATCCCGCTCCTGATCATCGCCGCCGCCTGCCTCGCCGACGGCCGCTGGGGCAGGGGCCAGTCCCGCATCCACCGTGTCGACCCCGAGCTCGACGAGGGCAGCGCCGCCGGGGTCGAGGATCCGCGCGAACCCGACGTCGACCGCGGCGGAGCACCGGCCACGACCTGACCCGGGGTGCCCCCGCCGGGTCGGCCACGTCCCGTCGACGAAGACCACGCCCGCGTGGGTGCGGGCGTGGTCGTCGGTTCCTGGCCATCCCCCGATGGTCGTCCTCTCCCCGAGTCGCCCTCGCCCGTGTGGTCGGTCCGTCGTTCTCGCCGGTGTTCTCCGGGTGCCTTGCGCTCGGTGGGCGGTCAGGCGGCTTG
>DATMGQ010000013.1:0-2714 GCA_035555395.1 Acidimicrobiales bacterium | reverse complement strand
AAGAAGACCGACGACGGCGACGACGGCGACGAGAGCGGCGACACCCCGTTCGCCACCGAGACCACCGTGACCCTCCCCGCCGGCGACGGCAAGGACGGCATCGGCCTCGACCTCGGCACCTCCGAGTCCGCCACGTTCACGTTCACGATCGACGGCAACAACGTCCCCGCCGACCAGATCTTCCTCGGCGGTGCCGATGCGGTCGCCGACCAGAACCCCGTGACGTTCACCAAGTCGTAGTGGCCGCCGTCGCGCCGCCGGCCCCGATCGGCCGTCCGGCTGCCCACCACCCCACCGGGGTCCGGCGGTCGTGGCAGATCTTCCAGGCCATGCGGCGCGAGCAGACCGATCCCAACGGCACCTATGCCTTCCTCGCCACGGACACCGCCCGCATGCTGAGCCAGTACGTCGCGCTCCCCGGGGCCACCGCCATCGACGTCGGCGGCGGGCCCGGGTATACGGCCGAGGCCCTGCGGGCCGCTGGAGCGTCGGCATTCACCGTCGACCCGTTCGCCGAGGAGCTGTCCCTGCACGGCCGGACCCCGGTCGACGCGGTGGTCGGCGACGGCCTGCGCCTCCCGGTCGCCGACGGCTCGCTCGACCTGGTCTGCACGCTCAACGCGCTCGAGCACGTGCCGACGCCGTGGGCGTTCCTCGACGAGCTGGTCCGGGTGGCGCGCCGGGGCGGCGTCGTGTTCGTGGGCGTCACCAACTGGCTGTCGCCCTGGGGCGGCCACGAGACCTCGCCGTGGCACTACCTCGGCGGCGAGCGGGCCGCCCGCCGCTACGAGGCGCGCCGGGGCATCGCCCCCAAGAACCGCTACGGGTCGTCGCTGTTCCCCGTGGGCATCGGCGAGGTCCTCCACTGGGCCGACCGGTCGCCCGAGGTCCGCGTGGTCGACGCCTTCCCGCGCTACTACCCCCGCTGGTGCCGCCCCCTCGTCCACCTGCCCGGGATCCGCGAGGTCGTCACGTGGAACCTGGGCCTCGTCCTGGAGCGCCGATGACCGAGCCGACCCCCACCGAGCGGCCGATGGTGTCGGTCGTCGTCCCCGTCAAGGACTCGATCCGCACCATCGAGGCGTGCCTCCGGTCGATCCGCGCCCAGACCTGGGAGCCCCTCGAGCTGGTCGTCATCGACAACTTCAGCACCGACGGCACCTGGGAGGTCGTCGAGGAGCTGGCCCACCACGCCGAGCAGGCCGGCCCCGAGCGCAGCGCCCAGCGCAACCTCGGGATCGAGCGCGCCCAGGGCCCGTGGATCCTCTGGATCGACGCCGACATGGAGCTGCCGCCCACGATCGTCGAACGGGCCATGGAGGCCGCGCTCGACGAGGGCGCCGACGGCGTGTTCGTGCCCGAGGTCACGGTGGGCGACGGGTACTGGACGGCGTGCCGGGCGCTCGAGCGCTCCTGCTGCATCGAGGAGATCCTCGTGCAGTCGCCGCGCCTCGTGCGCCGGGACTACCTCCGCGAGACGGGCGGCTTCCTTGAGTCGCTGTCGGGCACCGAGGACGCCGAGCTGCGCAGCCGCATGATCCACGACGGCTGCCAGCTGGCGTGGATCCCCGACCTGATCGTCCACGACGAGGGCCGGATGTCGCTCGGGTTCATCTGGTCGAAGCGCTACTACTACGGCCGCGGGCTCAAGAAGTACCGGGCGCAGCACCCGGGCGCGCTGAGCGAGCAGGCCGGCTCCGCCGTCGGCGCGTACCGGCGCCACTGGCGCCGCCTGGCTGCCAAGCCCACCGTCGCCGCCGGGGTGGTGTTCATGCGGGCGGGCGAGTTCGCCGCCTACGGGATCGGCGCCGCGCTCGGTGCGCTGGAGCGCCCCGACGGGCCTTCGTGACGGCTGTGGCGGAGGCGCCCGCGCCCTCCGCCCCCCATCCGGGAGACGGCGGCGGGCGCACCGCACCACCACCGCCCGACCGGCCGCCGCGCGTGCGGTGGCCCGAGGCGACGTTCCTCGTGCTCGGCGCGCTCGCGCTCGCCGGCGCGGTCATCGGCACCCGGTGGGGCGTGTTCACGCCCGACACCCGGCCCGACCTCTACCAGAACCCCGGGGCGTTCCTGCGGTCCACCGTGCAGGCGTGGGTCGGCGGGTCGAGCGGCCTCGGCCAGGGCAACTTCAACGCGGGCGCCGCGCCGGTGGCCGCCGTCGTCTGGGTGATCCGCACGCTCGGCGCGCCGGCCTGGCTCGCGGTCCGGGTCTGGCGCCTGCTCGTGCTGCTCCTGGGCGCCTGGGGCATCCGCCGCTACCTGGGGACGCTGATGGGCCGGCGCCTGTCGGTGCAGGCCCGCGTGCTGGCCACGGTGTTCTGGATCGTCAACCCGTACGTGATCGTGGCCGGCAGCACGACGCCGATCCTGCTGCCGTACTCGCTGCTCCCGTGGGCGATGCTCGCCTTCTTGAAGGCCACCCGCTCGCCGCGGTCGTGGCGCTGGCCCGCCCTGTTCGGCCTCGCGTTCTTCCTCCAGACCGGCCTCAACGCCGGCGTCGTGCCGTTCTTCCAGCTGCTCGCCCTGCCAGCGGCGGTGGCCCACGCCCGGTGGATCGAGGGCCGCAGCTGGCGGGACCTGGTCCGGGTCGTCGCCCGGTGCGCGCTGTTCTGCGTGGTGGTCTCGCTGTACTGGCTGCTGCCGTCGTACCTGGCCAGCAGCACCGGCGCCGGCATCGCCCGCGGCACCGAGAACCCGGCCGACGTGGCGCGCAC
>DATMGQ010000012.1:0-32241 GCA_035555395.1 Acidimicrobiales bacterium | reverse complement strand
GACCTCGACGACGACCACGACGGCCCCCACGACGACCACCTCGACCTCGACGACGACCAGCACGACGACGTCGACGACCAGCACGACCGCACCGACCACCACGACGACCACGACCGCGCCCTGCGCCCCGGACCTGGTGCCGTTCCCCACGGCCCAGGCGCTGGTCGAGCAGCTCGTGGCCGATGCCGGCAAGAGCGACCCGGACGACGTCATGGTCCCGGGTCTCGTCGCCGGCGTCGCCAACTGCTCGATCGACCCCGACGCGCTCGCGGTCCAGCTCGTCGACCAGCCCCAGACCTTCGACGACGCCCGCCTCGTCCGGCTCTACCTGGCCTACTTCAAGCGCCCGCCGGACCCGACCGGCTTCGCCTACTGGCAGCGCCAGCTCGACGCGGGGCGCGGCCTGATCAACGCGGCCAAGAAGTTCGCCGAGTCGCCGGAGTTCCTGCGCACCTACGGGAAGCTCTCGAACGGGGCCTTCGTGGACCTCGTGTACCAGAACGTCCTGGGCCGCGGCGCCGACCCGACGGGCCGGACGTACTGGCTCACCCGCCTCGACAACAAGACCAAGAACCGCGGCGACGTGATGATCAACTTCTCGGAGTCGTCGGAGAACGTCACCAAGAAGAAGCCGCACGTCGCGGTCTTCCGCCTGCACCGGGCGATGCTCCAGCGGTTCCCGGCGAAGGCGGCCTACGAGTCCCTCCTCGACCCGGTGCTCGCCGGCACGGACTCGCTCGCCGACGTGGCCCAGCAGCTCCGCACCAGCGCGGCCTACGCCGCCCGGTTCTGACCGGAGGGCCCCACACCGCGGGGCGGGAACAGCCCCTACGACGGTAGATTCGGCCGATGGGCAAGGACATCCCCCTCGGGCGGATCGCCGGCATCAAGGTCGGCATGGACGTGACGGTCTTCCTGTTCGCCGTCTTCCTCGCCTTCATCCTCGCCACCGGCCAGCTCCCCCAGCTGAGCCGCGGCCACTCCGACGTCGCGTACTGGGTCGCCGGCGGCGTCGGCGCCCTCTTCCTCTTCCTGTCGCTGCTGGTGCACGAGATCGGCCACGCCCTCGTCGCCAAGGACGAGGGCATCGGCGTCGAGAGCATGGGCCTCACGCTGCTCGGCGGCGTGACCCGCATGGAGTCCTCCCCCACCACGCCGGGCTCCGAGTTCCGGGTGTCGGTCGTGGGCCCCATCGCCAGCGCCGCCTGCGGCGTGGTGTTCCTGGTGGGCTCGTTCCTCCTGCCCGACGACGGGCTCTGGGACCTGACCGGCGCCCTGTTCTTCTGGGCCGGCTACGTGAACCTCTTCCTCGCCGTGCTGAACATGGTCCCGGCCGCACCGCTCGACGGCGGCAAGGTCCTGTCGAGCGCCATCTGGCGGGCCAGCGGCAGCCAGGCCACGGCCATGCTGTGGTCGGGCGCGGCGGGCATCGTGGCCGGCATGGCCCTCGCCACCTGGGGGCTGCGCAACCTCAGCCGCGGCGGCGAGGCCATCGGGTGGTTCAACGTCGGAGTGGGCGTGTTCGTGGCCTGGAGCGCCTTCCAGCAGGTCCGCTCGGCCCCGCTCTACAAGGCCCTCGAGGGCATGACCGTGGGCGACGCCATGGCCGAGGGCCCGCCCACCGCAGCGTCGTGGTCCACGGTCGGCGAGTTCCTGCGGACCAGCTTCCCCCGCCCCGAGCACCAGGCGTACCCGGTGGTCGCCACCGACGGGCAGGTCAGCGGGCTCCTCACCGCCAGCGCCATCCGGGCCGTCCCGCCCGAGACCTGGGACCAGCTCCCGGTCACCGCGCTCGCCTACCCGCTCGACCGCCTCACGGTGGTGCGCACCGACGAGCCGCTGATCCCGGCGCTCCAGAAGGTCGAGGGCGGCGACGTGCGCCACGCGCTGGTGGTCGCACGCGACGGCCGGATCGCCGGCACGCTCGACCCGTCGGCGCTGGACCGAGCCGTCCACGACCGCCAGCGCGACCCGCAGCCCTCGTCCGTCTAGGCCACCGCAGGGCCGGCGCTAGCTTTCGGCCCATGACCGACGAGACCCTTCCCACCTACCGGCTCGACGAAGGCATCGCCGTCGTGACCCTCGACGACGGCAAGGCCAACGCCTTCTCCACGGCGACCCTCGTCGCGCTCGAGTCCCTGCTGGACCAGGCCGTCGCCGACCAGGCGCAGGCCCTCGTCATCGTCGGCCGTCCCGGGCGGTTCTCCGCCGGCTTCGCGCTCGACGAGATGACCGGCAACGTGACCGACATGCGGGCGCTGGTGGTCCGCGGCGCCCGGTTCTGGCTGCGCCTCTACGGGCTGGGCATCCCCACCGTCGCGGCGTGCACCGGCCACGCCCTCGCCGGCGGCGCCCTCACGCTCCTGTCGTGCGACCTGCGGATCGCCGCCGACGTGCCGGCGAAGATCGGGCTGAGCGAGGTCGCCATCGGGCTGACCCTGCCGAAGTTCGCGTTCGCCCTCGCCGAGGACCGCCTGCAGCGTCCGGCCCTGCCCGCCGCCACCATCGGCGCCCAGGTGTACGACCCCGCGGGCGCCCTTGCGGTCGGCTACGTCGACCAGGTCGTCGACGCCGACGACCTCCTCGCGACGGCCCTCGCCGAGGCCCAGCGCCTCGGCCAGCTCGACACCGCGGCCTACGCGGGGACGAAGGCGAACGCCCGGGCCGACCTGATCGAGCGGGAGCTCGCGCGCGTGGTCGAGGACATGGAGACCCTCGACCTGCCCACCCTCTGACCGTGACATGAGGTGATGTCGAGGATTCGGGTGACGGGCGTCACCACGGGGTAGCGTGACGGCGCGCCGGTCGAGGGGCCCGGCGCCGACACCTGCCGCCACGGCGGCGCGACCGAGGGGACCCATGGACCGACTGCGCAAGCCCGTTCTCGCCCTGGTGGCACTCGCCGCCGTCACCTCGCTGGTGGCCTGCCAGCCCAAGCCGCCCACCGCCCGCACCATCCCGCCGCCCAAGCTCGGCGCGCCCGGCGACCTCATCACCGGCGGCATCGGCTCGGCGCTCGACCCGATGCGCAGCCCCGCCGGCGCCAACGACTACTCCTGCAAGCCCACGGCCGCACACCCCAACCCGGTGGTGCTCGTCCACGGCACCATCGGCAACGCCTATGACTCGTGGAGCGGGCTGGCACCGGTGCTGAAGTCCTACGGCTACTGCGTGTTCGCGGTGAACTACGGCGCCTCGGAGGGCTCGATCTTCAAGGGCACCGGCGACATCCCGGCCTCGGCCGCCCAGATCGGCCGCTTCGTCGACAACGTCCGCGCCAAGACCGGCGCCGCCAAGGTCGACCTGGTCGGCCACTCGCAGGGCGGGTCGGTGTCGCGGTACTACGCCAACCTCCTCGGTGGCTCCTCGAAGGTGGCCAACGTCGTGGGCATCGCCCCGTCGAACCACGCCACCACCGTGAGCGGGCTGCTCACCCTCGGCCGCTTCATCGGCGCCGTCGACCCGATCTTCGCGGTCACCAACTGGATCGGCCTCCCCGCGCTGCAGCAGCAGGCGGACCCCGACTCGACCTTCTTCAGGAACCTCAACGGCAACGGCGAGACCCGCTCCGGCCTCCGCTACGTGAACATCGCCACCCGGTTCGACGAGGTCGTCACGCCCTACCGGCAGTCGTTCCTCACCGCCGGCCCCGGCGCCACCGTGCAGAACATCACCCTCCAGGACGTCTGCTCCGGCGACCTCACCGACCACCTCGGCATCGTCTACGACACCAACGTGTACCAACTGGTGCTCAACGCCCTCGAGCCCGGCGACCAGCGGCCCATCGCCTGCACCGTCTCGCTCCCCCTCTTCGGCACCTGACCCGAGCGCCCCGGCGGCACCCACCCGCGCGGGGTAGGGGAATCCCCACCCGGGAGACACCGGGCGGCCCCATCGCCGCTCTGACCTGCGATCCGTACCGTCGTCAAGGCAGCCAGGAAGGCTGCCGAACGACGACGAAGGGACGCGGTCGATGCCGCTCGCAACCACCACCCACACCCCCGACCCGACCGCCACCCCCCGCCGACCGGCTCGGCCCGTGGCCGCCCGCACCGTCGACGCCGTCAAGGTGTACGGCCACGGCGGCACCGAGGTCCGCGCCCTCGACGGCGTGTCGGTCGAGGTGCCCGCCGGGACGTTCACCGCGGTCATGGGCCCGTCCGGCTCCGGCAAGAGCACCCTGATGCACTGCCTCGCCGGGCTCGACACGCTCACGAGCGGCCACGTGTTCGTGGGCGACCAGGAGCTCGGTGCCCTCAACGACCGGGAGCTGACCCGGGTGCGGCGCGAGCGCATCGGCTTCGTCTTCCAGGCGTTCAATCTGCTGCCGACCCTCACCGCCGGCGAGAACATCACCCTCCCGATGGACCTGGCCCGCCAGAAGCCCGACCCCGCCTGGCTCGAGAAGGTGATCGCCACCGTCGGGCTGCAGCAGCGGCTCCACCACAAGCCGAGCGAGCTGTCCGGCGGCCAGCAGCAGCGCGTCGCCGTCGCCCGCGCACTGGCCAGCAAGCCCGAGGTCGTCTTCGCCGACGAGCCCACCGGCAACCTCGACCGCCGCAGCGGCACCGAGGTCCTGTCGTTCCTGCGCGAGGCCGTCGACCGCTTCGGCCAGACCGTCGTCATGGTCACCCACGACCCGGTCGCCGCTTCCTACGCCGACAGCGTGCTGTTCCTCGCCGACGGTCAGATCGTCGACCAGCTGGCCGAGCCCACCGCCACCGCGGTCCTCGACCGCATGAAGGCGCTGGGGGACTGATCGTGCTGTTCCGGATGACCCTCCAGGGCCTGTGGGCCCGCAAGCGGCGCGTGATCGGTACGGCGACCGCCGTCGTGCTCGGCGTCGCGTTCCTCTCCGCCACGCTGGTGCTGGGCGACACGCTCGATGCCAGCTTCGGCACCGTCTTCCGCCAGGCCAACGCCGGCACCGACGTCGTGGTGCGCAGCGCCACCTCCATCAACAGCGACCAGGGCCGCCAGCGCGCCACCCTCGACGCCACCCTGGTCGACGAGGTCGCCGCCGTCCCCGGCGTGGCTACGGCCGTGGGCGAGGTGACGGGCACTGCCCAGATCCTCGGCTCCGACGGGTCGCCGCTCGGCGGCCAGGGACCACCCACCGACGCCAGCGCCTGGATCGACGACGACGCGCTCAACCCGTACCAGGTCACCTCGGGCCGGGCCCCCGCCAAGACCGGTGAGGCGGTCATCGACGCCAAGAGCGCCTCGGACGGCGGCCTGTCGGTCGGCGACACCATCAGCATCCGCACGCCGGACCCGGTGGAGGTCCAGCTGGTGGGCACCGTCGGGTTCGGCGACGAGACCTCGATGGCCGGCGCCACCTACATCGGGCTGACCCCGGACCAGGCCGTCGACCTGCTCGGCCAGCCCGGCCAAGTCAGCGACGTCCGCGTCCGCGGCGACGGCACGACGTCGGACGACCAGCTGCGCGACGCCGTGGCGAAGGTCGTGCCCGAGAAGGCCGAAGCCATCACCGGCGCCGAGCTGACGGCGGAGCAGCAGGAGGACATCCAGGGCGACTTCCTGGGCTTCCTCAAGACCTTCCTCCTGACCTTCGCCGGCGTCGCCCTGGTGGTCGCCACCTTCAGCATCGCCAACACGTTCACGATCCTGAGCGCCCAGCGCAGCCGGGAGTCCGCGCTGCTGCGGGCCATCGGCGCCGGTCGGGGCCAGGTCCTGGCCATCGCCATCATCGAGGCCGTCGTCATCGGGGCCATCGCCTCGGCGATCGGTCTGGCGGCTGGCCTCGGCCTGGCCCTGGGGCTCAAGGCCCTGCTCGCCGGCTTCGGCCTCGACCTGCCCGGCGACGGGCTGGTCGTCGAGACCGCCCCGATGGCGATCGCCTTCGCCATGGGCATGGTCGCCACCCTCGTGGCCGCCACCATCCCGGCCATCAAGTCGTCCCGGATCGCGCCGATCGAGGCCCTCCGGGACGCAGCCGCCGAGTCGACCGCCATCTCCAAGGTGCGGACCGGCATCGGCGTCGCCCTGGCCGCCGTCGGGACCGTCGTCATGGTGACGGCCACCAGCAGCCCCGACGGCGCCATGGGCCGGGCGGGCATCGGCGCCCTCCTCATCGTCATCGCCGCCGTCACGCTCGGCCCGGTGGTCGCCCGTCCGGCCGCTGCCCTCGTGGGCGCTCCCGTCGCCGGCACCCGGGGCCTGGTCGGCCAGCTGGCCCGGCGCAACGCCATGCGCAACCCCCGCCGCACCAGCGGCGCCGCCCTCGCCCTGGTCATCGGCGCCGCCGTCGTGGCCCTGTTCGCCACGTTCGGCTCGTCGCTGAGCCGCTCGATCGACGACACGGTGTCGCAGAGCTTCGGCGGCGACCTGGTGGTCATGCAGGACGGCTTCAGCAGCTCGGGCCTCAGCCCCAAGATGGCGGCCGAGATCGACCAGCTGCCCGAGGTGTCCGAGACGGTCGGGCTCAGCAACGTGATCGCCACCGTCGACGGCACCACCGTCTACCCGACGGCCGGCGACCCGGCTGCCATGGCGAACCTGCTCGACCTCGAAGTCCAGCAGGGCGACCTGGCGAAGCTGCAGCCCGGCCAGGTGGCCGTCACCGAGAGCTACGCCACCGACGAGGGCCTCGCCCTGGGCGACGACCTCACGATGGACTTCGCCGACGGCGAGCAGACCACCTTCCAGGTGGGTGCGGTCTACGGCGTCGGCGAGCTGCTCGGCGACATCGTGATGGACCAGTCCGACTGGACCCCCCACGAGCTGCGGCCCGGCAACGTGGCCGTGCTGGTGGGCCTGCAGGACGGCACCTCCATCGAGCAGGGCCGCCACGCCGTCGAGGCGGTGGCCAAGGACTTCGGCAACCCGAAGGTCGAGGACCGCGACCAGTACATCGACCGGGTCGCCGGCCAGGTGAACCAGCTGCTGACGCTGGTCTACGGGCTGCTGGCGCTCGCCATCCTGATCGCCTTGATCGGCCTGGCCAACACCCTGTCGCTGTCGATCCACGAGCGGTCCCGGGAGCTCGGGCTCCTGCGGGCCATCGGCCTCACCCGGGGCCGCATGCGAGCGATGGTGCGCTGGGAGTCGGTGATCACCGCGGTGGTCGGCACGCTGGTCGGCCTCGGGGTCGGGACGTTCCTCGGCTGGGGCGTGATCCGGGCGCTGAGCGCCCAGGAGGGCTTCGTGTCCTTCCAGCTGCCCGCACCGACCCTGGCGGTCGTGCTGGTCCTGTCCATCGGCGCCGGGGTGCTGGCGGCGGTCCGCCCCGCCCACCGCGCCGCCAAGCTCGACGTGCTCGCGGCCATCGCCGAGCCCTGAGCAGGAAGCCGGCCCGAACCGATGACCGACCGTAACGTGAGCGCCACGATGCCTCTCCTCCTCCGCCCCTGGGGCGACGTGCCCCGCCTGTGGCGCAGCCTCGCCTACCTCGCTGTCGGCGTCCCGCTGGGCATCGTGTCGTTCACGACGGTCTTCACCCTCACGGTGCTGACGTTCTCCCTGCTCATCACCCTGGTGCTCGCCATCCCGGCGGCCTGGGGGCTGTTCGTGGCCGCCCGGATCCTGGGGTCGGTCGACCGCAGCCGGTCCGCCGCCCTGCTCGGCATGGAGCTGGTCGATCCGGTCCCGCCCCTCCAGGCCCGGAACTGGTTCAAGCGGCTGTGGGAGCGGGTCCGCACCCGCTCCCGCTGGCGGGAGATCGTCAACGCCTACGTGCTGTTCCCGGTGTCGCTGGCGTGCTGGATGACGGCGGTCACCACCTGGGCCGGGTCGCTCGCCCTGCTGGCGATGCCGCTCTACGCCGGCCACCTGCCGGGCGGCACCGCGAAGTTCTGGCTCTTCGAGATCGGTCCCGGGCCGGGGGCGCTGGCCATGACGGGCGTCGGCCTCGTCGGGCTGGCCGTGGCCGCCCCGTGGGTCACCATCGGGGCCACCAACCTCCAGTCGGGGATGACCCGGTTCCTGCTGGGGCGGACCACGGAGGCCGAGATGGCGAAGCTGCTGCAGCGGGTCGAGGCCCAGCGGTCGTCCGCCGTCGACAGCGCCGAGACCGAGCGCCGCCGCATCGAGCGCGACCTCCACGACGGCGCCCAGCAGCGGCTGGTGGCCCTGGCCGCCGAGCTGGGTGCCGCCCGCGAGAAGCTCGACGAGGACCCCGAGGCCGGCAAGGAGCTCGTCGCCGCCGCCCACGAGGAGGCCAAGGCCGCCCTCAAGGACATCCGCGACCTGGTCCGGGGCATCCACCCGGTGATCCTCGAGGATCGGGGCCTCGACGCCGCCCTGTCCGCGGTCGTCGCCCGGGCACCGGTGCCGGTGAACCTGAAGGTGCGGGTCGAGCCCCGGCCCTCCCCCGCCGTCGAAAGCGCCGCCTACTTCATCGTGAACGAGGCGCTCACCAACGTCGCCCGCCACGCCCACGCCACCCGGGCCGAGGTCGCCATCGAGCGGGCGGGGCCCCGCCTGGTGATCGAGGTCCGCGACGACGGGGTCGGCGGCGCCGACGCCTCCCGCGGCACGGGCCTCCAGGGCCTGCGCGAGCGGGTCGACGGCCTGGGCGGCAACCTCCACGTCGTCAGCCCGGACGGCGGTCCCACCACCATCTCCGTGGAGCTCCCGTGCGCATCGTGATCGCCGAGGACTCCGTCCTGCTCCGCGCCGGCCTCACCCGCATCCTCATCGATGCCGGCGAGGACGTCGTCGCCACCGTGGGCGACGCCGACGAACTGCTCACCGCCGTCAACCGCCACCAGCCCGACCTGGCCGTGGTCGACGTCCGCATGCCGCCGACCATGACCGACGACGGGCTCCGGGCGGCGCTCCAGGTCCGCGAGCGCTGGCCCGGCATCGCCATCCTCGTGCTGTCCCAGTACGTCGAGGAGCGCTACGCCACCGAGCTGCTCGCCAACGACACCTCCTCGATCGGCTACCTCCTGAAGGACCGCATCGCGGACGTCAGCGAGTTCCTCGGCGCCGTCCGCCGGGTGGGCAGCGGCGGGACCGCGCTCGATCCCGAGGTGGTCGCCCAGCTCCTGGCCCGCTCCCGCAAGCGCGACCCGCTCGAGCGGCTCTCACCCCGGGAGTCCGAGGTCCTGGCCCTCATGGCCGAGGGCCGCACCAACCCCGCCATCGCACGCGAGCTCGTCGTCAGCGACAAGGCCGTGGAGAAGCACGTGGGGAACATCTTCTTGAAGCTCGACCTGCCGCCCGCCGCCGACGACCACCGTCGGGTCCTGGCCGTGCTGCGCTGGCTGGAGGCGTGATGACCGACGACCCGACCACCCCGTACCCGCACCTGCCGCCGCCCCCGCCGCCGCCGCTGCGGCCCACGCCCGTCCACGCCGGCCCGAGCGTGAAGGCGGCGTGGCTGGCCGTCGGCAGCCTCGCCGCCGTCGTCGGCCTGCTCTACAGCACGTTCCAGGTCGTGAGCCTGATCGCCCACGAGGAGTACGACACCACGGCCCGCATCGCCGATCCCGCCGTGGCCGTGCTCGACGTCTCCAGCCAGGGCGGCTCGGTCGAGGTCGTCGGCGCCGACGTCGACGACGTCCGCATCGAGGCCCACGTGAGCGACGGCATGGTCGCGACGCAGTTCACCCACGACGTCGTCGGCGACCGACTCCAGGTCCGCGTGCGCTGCCGGATGCTCGTCGAGAACCAGTGGTGCAGTGCCGACCTGCGCATCGTCATCCCCCGTGACCTCGAGGTGGAGGTGCGCTCGGCCGACGACTCGGTGACCGTCCGCGGGCTCGCCGGCCGCGTCGACGCCGAGTCCGGCAACGGCACCGTCGAGGGCGAGGCGCTGTCGGGCGCCACCCGGCTGCACTCCGACAACGGGTCGGTGCGGGCCTCCCGGCTGCGGACCGAGAGCATCCAGGCCGACAGCTCGAATGGCTCGGTCCGGCTCGAGTTCGGCACCGCTCCCCTCTCGGCCATCGCCCGGTCCGACAACGGCAGCGTCGAGGTCGCCGTCCCCCGGGGCGACGAGGGCTACGCCGTCGACATCCACAGCGGCAACGGCTCCACCGACAACCTGGTGCGCTCCGATCCCGAGAGCGAGCGGCGCATCGTCGCCACCAGCAGCAACGGCAGCGTCACCGTCCGCTACCTCGACTGACCACCCCCATCGAACTTCGTATGGGGGAGGCCCCGATCCGGGGCTGTGCCATACGAAGTTCGGGCGAGGGGTCGGGTGGTGGGGTCAGCTGCCGCGGGCTTCTTCGATGAGGTTGATCTCGTAGAGGACGAGGTCGAGGGCGTCGGCGGCGGCGATGGGGGCGAAGCGCTGCGGGTGCTCCGGGGTGACGCAGGTGGCGACCGGGCTGAGGATCGTCCAGGGCGTGGGGTGGCAGAACTGGACCACCGAGTAGCGGTCGCCGGGCTGGTCGGCGTCGGCGACGACGCGGTGGATGCCCGGTGTGATGACGCCGTTGGTGATGATCTCGAGCATCAGGCCGGTGTTGATGATGGCGCCGTCCTCCGGGGCGACGGCGTCGATCCAGCGGCCCTCGTCCTTCAGCTTCACCTCGAGGCCGCGGGCCGTGGCCCGGGGGAGCGCGGTGATGAGGTTGATGTCGGCGTGCTCACCGGCCCACACGTGCGGCGCGTCGGGCGCCGACCCCATCGCCGGGTAGTGGATGGCGCGGCTGAGCGTGGACCCGTCGACGAGCATCTTCTCGAAGTAGTCCACGTGGCAGCCGATGCCGACGGCGATGATCCGCAGGATGCGGCGCTGGAGGTCGGCGATGGCGTCGTGGAACGCGTTGAGCACGTCGGCGATGCCGGGCACGGCGGCCTCCGGGAGCACCTGGTCGTGGTAGCGGTGCGGGTACCGGGTGCGCAGCGGATGGCCGGGTGCCACGTCGCGGGCCCAGTTGAGCATCTCCTTCCAGTCCGCCACGTCGGCGCTGGCGGCCGTCTCCACCAGCAGGCCGGTGTAGCCGGTCTGGCCGTGGGTGCCAGGGGCGACGAACTGCGCCTTGGTCTCCGCCGGCAGGGTGAAGAACTGCTCGAGGAGGGCGTAGGCCTCGTCGATGAGGTCGCTGCTCACGTCGTGGGTCACGTACACGAACCCGGTGGCGAGCGACCGGATGAGCCCGTCGACCACCGCCCGCTGCTGCTCGGCGCTCCCCTGCTCGAACGCGAGGAGGTCGACTTCGAGGATCTCGTCAGCCATGGCTCGACGCTACCCACGAAGCGGTACGGTCGCCGCCCTATGGCCATCGTGCTCGGGTTGCTGGTGGCCCTCTTCTACGGCTCCGGCGACTTCTTCGGCGGGCTGGCGGCGAAGCGGACCGCGGCCGTCACGGTGGTCCTCGGGTCGTTCGCGCTCAGCGCGCTGCTCCTCTTCGTCACGACCGCCGGGTGGGCCGTCGTCGGCACGCCCCCGACGCCGGCGTCGAGCGACCTCTGGCTCGGCGTGGCGGTCGGGCTCACCGGCCCGGCGGCCGTGGGCCTGCTGTACCGGGGGCTGGCGATGGGCCGCATGAGCGTGGTGGCGCCCATCACCGCGGTCGTGGCCGCCATCGTGCCGCTCGTCTGGGCACTGGTCGACGGCGAGCGGCCCTCGGCGATCGCACTGGCCGGCGTGGTCGTGGCCCTCGTCGCCATCGTGCTGGTGGCCGCGGCGCCCGAGCACGACGAGCACCCGGAGGACGCGGCGGTGGCCCCGCTGGGGAAGGTGGTGCCGCCGGCCGTGGCCTCGGGCCTGGGCTTCGGCGCGCTCTACGTCGAGTTGGGCGAGACCAGCTCGCACGCCGGCCTCTGGCCCCTGTTCGTGGCCCGGCCGGTGGCGGTCGCCGTGACCGCGCTCGCCGCCCTGCTCCTCGTGCGGCGAGCCGGTCGCCCCGCGTCGGCGGTGGTGCCGGCCCGGACGGCCTGGCCCTACGTGGCCGGTGCCGGCGTGCTCGACGTGACCGCCAACGGGCTCTACCTCGCGGCCACCAACGCGGGCCTGCTGTCGATCGTGGCCGTCCTGTCCTCGCTGTACCCCGCGGCCACCGTGGTGCTGGCGCGCGTGGTGCTCGGCGAGCGCCTGCACCGCGTGCAGGTGGTCGGGCTGGTGCTGGCGGCGGCCGGCATCGCCGCGATGGCCATGGGCTGAGGCGGGCTGCTCAGTCGGGGCGGACGCCGGTGAACCCGACGGGCGGGCCGCTCGGCCCGTCGTCGTCATCGTCGGGGCCGTCCGGGGTCGGCGTGCCGGTGGGCACCCCGCCGGGTGCGACCCCACCGAAGCCGACGGGCGGGGCCGGTGCCTCCGGCTCGGCCTCGGGTACGGGGTCGGCCTCGGGCTGCGGCTCCGGGGCCGGCTCGGGTTCGGGCGTCGGCGGCGCGGTCGCCACCGGAGCCGGATCGGCGGCGACGGCACCGGCACCGGCGTCGGCCTCGGCCGCGGCTTCGGCGCCCTTGCCCTTCTTGGCCTTGACCCGCACGCTGCGGACCAGGCCGGCGAGCCGGGAGGCGATCTCGGGCAGCCGGCGCTCGATGTCGGGCAGCATCCGGTCCGTCTGGGTGGCGACGTTGCCCTCGGCCACGAAGGCGATGAGCAGGCCGACGACCTCGCCCTTGCCCGCGAGCCGGGTCTTGTCCGAGTCCAGCAGGAAGATCCAGGAACCGGCGAGGGCCGGATCGAGCTCGACCCGGCTGCCCACGTTGCCCTTGAGCTTGGCGGCGCCGCCTTCGGGGGCGGCCATGGCGATGGTGGCGCCGAACGGGTTGCGCGACGCACGGGCGCGGAACTCGACGCCGCCGAACGTGAACCGGCGGTTGTTGCCGGCGGCGGCGAGGCTGCCGAAGTCGTCGGACCGCAGCGACAGCGGGCGGGCGTAGGCGCCGTCGACCCGGGAGATGGCCGTGCCGACGACCCGGACGGGCAGCGCCGTGCCCTGGACCGCGTCGAGGTCCTGGAAGCGGGCGCTCACGGCGTTGAGGAGGAGGAGCGCGCCGAGCGGCAGGGCCAGGCCGCCCAGCAGCAGGACCAGGCTGAGCAGCAGCCGCTGCGCCTGGTCGACGCCGCGGGCCATGTCGAAGCGGAACGGCACCTGGGTGGTGGTCTCCTTGGGGCCGCCGTCGACCTTCTCGAACACCTCGAGCGTGCCGGCGACGGTGCCCGAGGCCCGGCCGTCGGGCTTCGCCTCGATGGTGAGGGTGACGGACTCGCCCTTGGGCACCTGGATGCAATCGGCCTTGCCGGGGAGCGGCGATCCGTCGGCGAGGGTCACGGCCACGGGACCGGCGCCTTCGGGCGGCTCGGGCACGTCGGTGGTGCCGAACCACACGCAGCCGGCTCCTTCGCCGCCGACGAGGATCATCTCGCCCTCCGAGGACCCCTCGCCGGTGAGCGACGGCATCTGGATCGCACCGGGCGCGAACTGGATCGAGCCCTCCGGGCGGCGCACGAGCACCTCGGTGGGCGCGGACTGCGAGACGAGCACGGCGTCGCTGGTGGTGCTGATGCGGACCTCGGCCGTGGCTTCCACGACGTTCGAGGTCAAGGTCTCGGGCACGTCGTACGTGCCGGTGAAGGGCCCGCCGGGCTTGCCCTCGAGCGGGATCTCGTCGGTGCGCCCGGTGACCGGGTTGCGCAGCCGGACCGAGGCCTCGGCGGTGTCGATGACGTCGGCGGACTTCACGCCCTTGGGCAGCTCGAGCTTCACCTCGAGGTCGGCGGTGGCGCCGCGCTCGAGGCTCGGGGTCTCGGCGAAGGCCACGCCGATGTCGCTGAACACGTAGACCTGCAGGGTGGCGTCCTCGCCCTCCTGCTCCGGATCGGTGATCGACGCCTTCCACCCGCCCGTCCAGGACGCATCGTCGTCGGGGCGGACGAGGTCGATGGCGAAGCCGCGACCGGCCACCGAGCGGGTGACCAGCTCGGTGCTGCCCACCTTCGAGGTCCCGGCTTCGGACACCTCGGCGGTGCTCCCGTCGGGCGCTTCGAGGACGACGGTCGCTCCCTCCGCCGGCGGGAGGGCGATGACCTGGGCCCGGCGCAGGCTCCGGTCCAACGTGAACGTGCGGGTCCCGGCGGCGCAGGGATCGGCGCCGCAGATCTCGACCTGGTCCTTCCCGGGCACGAGGTTGCCGCCGGCCAACCGGGTGCCGACCCCGTTGAACTGGGTGATCAGCACGTCGATGTCCTCGGCGGGGAGGTACGCGCCCTGGGGCCGGCTGGACTCGCCCTCCTTCGGCTGGGTGCCGCACGTGTAGTCGTCGGCCTTGCCGGCCGTGGCGGCGGCGAGCGGGAGCTGGGCCCGGCGGGCCACATCGCCGGAGAGGGCGACCGTGAGGAGCGTGATGTCGTCGCCGCGGATCTCGTCGGCGAGCTCGCCCGGATCGCACAGGGCCCGGCGCCCGAGGGCCTCGGCCTTCTTGACCTGGGCCTCGGTGGTGAGCTCGATGCCCGGCGCGTACGGCTTGGTGGTGCCGAACTCCTCCTGGTCCGCCTCGCTGGCGCGCACGCCGAGGTCGTACCCGCCGTCGGTGAAGAGCATGATCGCCCGGCACGGGGCGTCGCCGCCGCCGCTGGTGACGACCGCCGCCTGGTCGGCGAGCGCCTCGCGGCCGGCCGACAGGGCGTTGACGAAGTCGGTGTCCTTGCCCCCGTTGAACTCGGCGAACTCGTCCAGCGACTCGTTCAGCTGGTCCGCGGAGTCGGGCCCGGCCTCGGTCCAGTCCTGGACCGTCCGGAACTCGTTCGAGAAGGCGGCGAGCGAGACGTCGACGTTCGGCGAGGCCGCCCCTTCGCTCGAGGACAGCGCGATCAGGCTGTCGAGGGCGCCGCGGGCGGCGTCGACCCGGCGGTTGTCCGGGTCGGTCTGCTTGAGTGAGGCCGACTCGTCGATGAGGAACAGCACCAGCAGCTCGCGCGAGCCTTGGACGCAGCCGACCAGGTCGTCGATCGCGGGATCACCCGATGGGGTGACGGGCGCGCCGGTCGAGCCGGCCGGCTTCGTGGTGGTGGTCGTGTCGGGCGCGGACTGGGCCCCGGCGGGCGTCAGCGACGTGGCGGCCAGGGCCACGGCGATCCCCGTGGCGGCGAGGGCGGTGCGGACCAGCGAGCGCTTCACGAGGCGAGCTCCGTGGCGATGGGCCAGACGTGGAGCCCGGCGGCGACGACGGCGGCGATGGCCAGCACGACGAGGGCGGGCTGCAGGTAGCCCCAGGGGACGTAGTACGGGGAGCGGCGCCGGTTCAGGTCGACCCGGCGGACGATGCCGATGATCAGGATCGGGATGAGGGCCCCGACGACGTAGCCGACCACGTGGGCCGGGATGCCGTCGGCGGTGATCAGGGGCAGGCTGGCCAGCACGGACAGGTAGCCGAGGCCGACCAGCAGCAGCGGCGACCCGACGGTCTCCGGCTCAGCGGGAGCGGCCGCTGGTCGCGCCTGTTCCGTTGCTCGCCCCTTCGCCATGCGCTTCCCCCAGGTGGCCCGTGATCGGGCCAGACCCTAGCGGGTCGTCCGGATCCGCCGACCCCCGAGAGCGGTCAGGTGGGGAGGGTCCAGCGCCGCCCGCAGGACTGGCAGCGGAGCGTGGTGGAGTGCACCACGAGGTCGACCACGACGATCTCGCTCGGCCCCGAGCAGGTCGGGCACATCGGGTTGGCCACGGCGACCTTGGCGGTACCGGCCGACTTGGCGACGGTGCCGGTGAGCAGCCCGGTGCCGGCCGCCAGCCCTTCCGCCTCGGCCAGGTCCGAATCCGGGCGGAGCGCATCTCGCCACCGGTTCGACCGCCAGAATCGTGCTCGTACGGCCATGTCGGTGGAAGCGTACGCGACGCCCCCTCGCGCGGGGAACGGGCCATCCGACCCAAATCCGGCGGCGACCGCGGGCAGCGGCGCCGGGTCGTCACCCCGCGAAGCGGCGCCGGTACTCGGAGGAGGCGTAGAACTGCGCGATGAGCCGCTGGACCGAGGTCCCGCCGCCCACCTTGGCGACCCAGTAGGTCCAGCCGGAGGCGTCCGGGCGGCGCCGCAGGAGCCCGGCGTAGGTCATCAGCACCTCGACCTGGGCCTGGTAGCGCTTGACCGACTCGGTGCGGTTCACGAGCGCCGCCATGAGCGCAGGCCGGGTGAGCGTCCCGGCGGCCAGCTTGGCGGCCAGGTCGGCCCGCTCCGCGGCGGTCGGCCCCTTGCCGAGCGCGGCCTGGAACGCCGTGGTCACGAACGCCGCGTGGGTCAGCGACGCGTACCGGCTGGTGAACGCCGGCTTGGCGCAGACCGAGGTCGCCACCGTGGCCAGCGAGCCACCGGCCTTCACCGCCGCGGCCCAGGTCATGAGGTCGTCGAAGGCCGGCGTGCCGCCCAGGCAGACGAGCGCCAGCCGGGCCACCGGGGCGACCGAGCGCCCGAACTCGTTGCTGTGCAGGAAGGAGTCGATCACCGCCACGATCGTCTTGGAGCCGCTGGTGAGCTTGCCGGTCCAGTAGGCGACGCCGCCCGCATCGCCCACCCGGCCGTAGAAGTCCAGGTACTGCTGGCGGACCAGGTCGCTGGGCGTGGCGAACGGCGCCCAGGCACCCGTCGGCGGCGGGACCGGGGTGGCCGACCCGCCCGGCTTGGCCCGGAACAGGCCCAGGTCCGGGTACGAGCCGCCGAGCACCGCCGCCGGGTCGGCGCCGAGCCAGCCGCCGAGGACCGAGGCGTACGCGCTCCGGTAGTCGACCGAGACGGTGGGGTTCCCCCGGCTGTCGAGGGCCGACAGCTTGGGCGGCTCGGCGTAGAACCCGCCCTTGACGTTGTCGCCGATCACGAACAGCGCGGACGAGGTGGCGTGATCGGTGCCGTTCGAGGCGTTGGCCGCCGGGCGCCGGCCGAACTCGGAGAACGTCATCAGCGCGACGCGCTTCGACCAGGTGGCGGCCAGCGTGCTGTGGAAGGCGGTGATCCCCGCGTCGAGGTCGGCGAGCAGCCGCTGGTGGCGGTAGGCCTGGTTCTCGTGGGTGTCGAAGCTGCCCAGCGACACGTTGAACACGCGGATGCCGAGGTTGGCGTTGATGAGCCGGGCGACCAGGGTGAGCTGCGACGTGACCGAGTCGTTCGGCAGCTCGGGGGTGAAGACGGGCTTGAGGTCGGTCGCCAGGCGGATCGAGCTGGCCCCCGACGCGGCCAGCCGGTCGGCCCACGTGCCCTTGCCCGTGGGGCTCGAGCCGAAGCCGCTGACGGCGGTGTACACCGACGTCATCCACGGCTCGCTCCGGTCGGCGCCGAACAGGTCGCCGCCGACGTCGAGGCCCGTGACCTGGGAGCGCTGGCCCACGAGGTGGAGCGGGATCGACGAACCGGTCGTGACGCAGCGGAGGCCCTGCTCGGACTCGGACACGCCGTCGAGCCACCGACCCAGCCAACCGGTCGTGCGGCTGCTGCCCGCGGTCCCCGCCATCCAGCTCGCCGTCGACGAGAAGTGGCTCAGGTCCGAGACGGTGGACTGCCCGACCCCGTGGATGACCGCGACCTTCCCGGCATCGAACCGCGACTTCAGGCCCGGCAGCGAGGGGTGGAGGCCGAACGTGGTGCTGAGCGGCAGCGGGTTGGTGATGGCCAGGGAGCCGCGCAGGCTCCGGTAGCTGCTGTCGCCGATGGGGACCACGGTGTTGAGGCCGTCGTTGCCGCCGCCCAGGTGGATGACCACGAGGATGCCCTCGGCGGCGCCGACCGGCGTGGCCGCGGCGGCCAGGCGGTCGAACCAGACGGGCGACGAGGCGAGCGTGCCCGCGGCCAGCGCGCCCTGGAGGAACCGGCGGCGCGACACGTTGCCGGGCCGGTCATCGGCGGGGACCGACAGCAGGCGGTGGATCTGGTCGAGCTCGAGATCGGTCATCGGTGCGTCCTCACGCCAGCTGGAAGTCCGGCGACAGCAGGGTGATGGTCACGAGGTTCGGCGGCACGGCCCAGGTGCGGTTGGCCGCCTTCTCCCGGGCCACGTACTCCTCGATGCGCTGGCGGGTCAGCGGCGAGGGGTCCTCGATCCCGAAGCGCTCGAGGGCGGCGGTCGCCGCCGCGGCCGGCGTGAGCGAACCGGCGCCGGCGAAGATCCCGGCGTCGTTGGCCTTCCACCGCGCCCAGCCGGCGAACGAGCCCTTCGCCCACTGGGCCGAAGTCGAGATCCACGCCGCGTTCTGCTTCCAGCCGGCGACGTTCGGCGGCTGGTACGGCGCCTGGCCCATCGGCTCGAGCCACCACTCCGGGTGCAGCGTGGCGGCGTTCATCCCGAGGGCCCGCATCGTGGCCACCAGGTACTCGATCGGGGTGCGGACGAGGGCGGTCCGGGTCGTGGCCAGGCGGAACTCCGGCCGCAGGAACACGGCGCGCACGAGGGCCTTCACGTTCATGTTCGAGGCGATGAAGGCCGCGGCGAGGTCGTCGACGAGCGCGGCCGCCGGCGAGGGGTAGGCGAAGAACGACCAGACCTTCGCCGCGAGGAACCGGGCGCAGGTCTGCTGGCGCGAGCCCCGCACGATCTCGGTCAGGGCGTCGGGCCCGTTCCAGTCCTTCGTGATGCCGAAGATCGTCTTCTGGCCCGAGTCGTGCTTGTTCGCCCGGTACACGAACTGCTCGCCGTCGCGGTCGTAGTTGTAGCCCGTCCAGGCCCGGGCCATGCCCACCACGTCCGCCTCGGTGAACGCCCCGTTGCCCAGGGTGAACAGCTCCATCAGCTCCCGGGCGAAGTTCTCGTTGGGCTGGGCCGCCACGTTGCTGGCGTTGTTGAGGTACTGGAGCATCGCCGGGTCGACGGCCATCGCCTGCAGCAGGGCGTGGACGTCGCCGAGCGCGAGCGACCGGTAGGTCTTGATCTGGCGGAACAGGTGCCGGGGCAGGGCGGCGTCGGTGGACGACGTCAGGGTCCCGTGCCAGAACAGGGTCATCTTCTCGACGATCGGCGTGGGCGTCGTCGCCATGCGGTCCAGCCAGTACTGCACCGATGCGACCCACGGCGGGTAGTACGGGTCGGCGTCGTCGTCGACGGCCGCCGGGATGGTGTCGGGCGGGTTGGCGCTGGTGTCGAGCACGCGGTCGACGACCGCGGCCCAGCTCGGGAGGGCGAGCAGCGCGGAGATCTCCGCCGGCTTCCCGCCGAAGCCCGCCCGGCGCAAGAGGTGCACCACGTCGGGTCGGGTGAAGTCGGCCATGCGGTCGCATCGACCGGTTCACCGTGCGGCTTGAGTCCGTTCACCCTGGGGGGTGTGGGCCGTTCGGCCCTTCTTCGCCTCCCGGGTCAGCGGCGAGGGTCGCGTCGGACCACGAGGCCCTGCTCCGCGGTGAGCAGGTTGCCGGTGAGGGTCCGGTCGTCGTGGCGCATCCGCCAGGTGAGCAGCCGCGACTGGGCATCGGCGAGGGCGGGCAGCACGGCGGGGTCGTCGGACCGGTCGACCACCTGGTCGGGGTCGTCGGTCAGATCGAAGAACATCCGGTCGCCGTTGCCGAACTGCACGAACTTGTAGTCCTCGCCCCGGATCACGTCGAGCGTGCACTGCTCCATGGTGAGGCCGAGCAGATCCTCGGCGACGTGGTCGACCGGGTCGCGGAAGTCCCACTGCCAGTGGGCCTCGGTGCGCCAGTCCTCGGGAGCGGCGCCGTCGAGCAGGAACGGCTGGAGCTCGCGGCCGTCGACCTGGATCGGGACCTCGGCGCCCATCCAGGTGCAGATCGTGGGCATCACGTCGACGGACTCGGTGAACCGGTCGACGGCCGTGCCGCGGGTGGCGTCCGCCTCCGGACGGGGGTCCACGACGATGAGCGGCACGTGGTAGCTCTCGTCCCACCAGCCGAGCTTCTCGACCAGCCAGTGGTCGCCCAGCATCTCGCCGTGGTCGGCCGTGAGGACCACGAGGGTGTCGTCGAGGTCGCCCCGCCGCTCGAGCTCGTCGAACAGCCGGCCGAGCTGGTCGTCGACCTCGGTCATGTTGCCCCAGTAGCTGGCGCGCAGCTGGCGCATCTCCCGCTCGTCGATGGGCGCCTTGGTGATGTGGGCGCCGGCGGCGTGGATGGGGTGCATGGCCAGCTCGGCGGCCCGGTCGTCGAGGCGGCGGAAGGCCGGCCCGTCATCGGGGTCGTAGAGGTCGTGGTAGCCCTCGGGCGCGCGGTAGGGCGGGTGGGGGCGGATGTACGAGAGGTGCGCGAACCACGGGTCGTCGGCCGGGCGCTGCTCGTTCCACTCGAGGAACCGCTCGGTCATGAACGCGGTCTCGGTGTGCTCGGCCGGGAAGATCGACGGCGCCCAGGTGCTGCCGTGCTCGTCGGCGCCCGGGTAGCCGGGGATCGGCTCGAACAGCTCCTCCCAGGTGTCCGGGACGTCGTGGCCGTGGGCGGCGAGCCACGCCAGCCAGGGGCCCATGTCGTGCCAGGTGAGGATCGTGCCCGGCGTGAACCCGGGGAGGACGCCCTCGTAGTCGAACAGGCGCGGGTCCTGCGGGTCGGTGACGGTGCGCGGGTCGACGCTGGTGTCGGTGTAGCCGAAGAGCGTGGGGTCGTACCCGAGCGCCCGGGCCTCGCGGGCGACGTTGGCGAAGCGGTGGTCGAGCGGGGTCCCGTTGTTCACCGACCGGTGGTTCATCATGTACAGCCCGGTGTGGAGCGATGCCCGGCTGGGGCCGCAGGGGGCGGTGACCGACCAGTGGTTGGCGAAGCGGACGCCGCGTGCGGCCAGCGCGTCGAGCGTGGGCGTCCGCACCACCGGGTCGCCGGCGACCCCGAGGCAGTCGCCGCGCCACTGGTCGACGGTGATGTAGAGCACGTTTCCGGCGGGCACCAGGGCCTTCTCCTCGACCGTTCGACCTCTCGAGCGCGCACGAGGCGCGCCGTGACGCTACGCGCTGGGAGCGGGACTACCGAGCGAGCCGGTACGGGCGGGGAGGACGGCCTGCGATCTGATCGGAGACCTCCTCCCAGACCCAGGTGAGCAGCTGGGCGGTCTCGGGGTCGCTCTCGAGGAGCAGGTCGCCGCGGCGCCCGAGGATCCGCAGGTGCACGAGCTGCACCTGGATGTCGGCGACGATCGCAGCCTGACCGACCGTGAGCGAACCCGACAGGCGCAGCGTGCCGTCGGGGTTGGACCGGGAGTCGGCGGCCCGGAACGCGTCGCCCACCTCCTCGATGGCCGGGACGAGCGCGCGGGCGACGTGGCTCAGGTCCGGGTCGGTGGCGTGCCCCTGGCTCTCGGCCACCAGCACCAGCTGGCACTCGCGCAGCGCATCGTCGAGGTAGCCGACCGCGACCTGGAAGGCCGCCGCAGGCAGGCCGTCGAGGACGATCGGGCGACGGACCTGCGCGGGGGTCATGGGGTGGCGGGCACCTCGAGCTCGAACCACACCCGCTTGCCGCCCTTCGGCTGGGGGTCGACCCCGTGCGCCGAGCTCAGGCCGTCGACGAGCTGCATCCCCCGCCCGGACTGGGCCAGCGGGTCGGTGCGCTCCCGCATGCCGGGGAGCCGGTCGCTGCCGTCTTGGACCTCGACGCGGATCCGGTCCGGCTTCTGGAGGATCGACAGCGAGCACGGCGTCCGGGCGTGGAGCACGACGTTGCTCACCAGCTCGCTGACCAGCAGGGCCATGGTGTCCGACAACGCCGACTGCCCCACCCGGTCGAGCACGTCCATGCTCCACCGGCGGGCGAGGGCGACGCTCGCCGGCGTGGGCGAGAGCTCGATCGAATCGGACATCGGCGGCGACCGTACCCCGCCGCTCCCCCGCTCAACCGGCTTCTCGCAGCAGAGCGGCAAAAGTCCCACCACATGCGAGGGCGCCGACGCCTTCGGTGGCGGATCGGGGCCGGCCCATCCGCCTCCTGGGGCCATCGGCCCAGGTCGTGGGTACGGTCGTGGGGTGAGCGAGCCTGCCGTCGACGACGCCGATTGGGTCCGGGTGACCGTCGCGGTCGACCGCGACGGCGACCCCGCGGCGGCCGAGGTCGCCGCCGCCGTGCTGTGGGGTGCCGGTGCGGCCGGCGTCGAAGAGCAGGAGGAGGGCGCCGAGGTGCGCCTGCTCGGCGGGTTCGCCGACCCCGAGGACGCGGCGCGGGCCGTCGAGCGGGCCGGCGCGCTGGGCTTCACGGCCGAGGCGTCATCGATCGAGGACGACGGGCTCGACGCCTGGCGGGACTGGGCCGAGCCCGAGCGCGCCGGCCGGTTCTGGATCACGCCCACCTGGGTCGAGGCCCCCGACCTGGCGCCAGGCGAGGAGGTCCTCTGGATCGACCCGGGGCCGACGTTCGGATCGGGTTCGCATCCCACGACCCGCCTCGTCCTCACGCTGCTCCAAGATCTCGTCGAGCCGCGTGCCGGGGTGCTCGACGTCGGCTGCGGCAGCGGCGTGCTGGCCATAGCGGCGGCCCGGCTCGGGGCCACGGCGGTCGCCACCGACATCGATCCCGCCTCGCCCGAGGTCGTGGCCGCAAACGCCGAGCGCAACGGCGTCGCCGCCGCGGTCGGCACCACCACGGACCCGGTCGCCGTCCTGGCGGCGGCGGGCGAGCGCTACGACGTGGTGGCCGCGAACCTGCTCGCTCCGGTGATCGCCGAGCTCGGCGCCGACCTCGTGCGCTGCGTCGGCCCGGGCGGTGCGCTGATCGTCTCGGGCCTGCTGGCCGACCGGTGGGAGGCGAGCCTGCCCGCCGTGGCGCCGCTCTCGACGGCCTTGGTCGCTGAGGAGGACGGCTGGGTCGCCGTCGTGCTCCGGTAGGTTCGCTCCCCGATGGCCCTCACCCCCACGCGCGAGATCGTGTTCGACGAGGACGACATCGACGACGTCGCCGCCGTCCTGGCCGACCTCGATGCCCGGACCACCGGCTCGGCGTCGAGCTGGGTCAACTTCGTACCCGAGGTCGAGCAGGGCCACGAGCCCGCACCGCGCAACCCGGTGGTGGCGATCTTCTCGGCACGCGGCGATGCCATCCCGCTGGCCACCTGGACGGCACCGGCGAAGCCGGGGGGACGGCCCAACCTCGGCATCACCCATGGGTCGGGGCCCAAGGCGCTCGACAAGCTGGCCCGCTACGGCGTCGACCTCGAGCCGGGTTGGCTGAAGGTGGCCGACCACCCCCGCCGGGGCCTCGTGGTGGCCTGCCCGCGCGAGGTGGAGCCCGACCACGCCCTCTGGTGGCTGCTCACGGCCACGCACGTGCTGAGCGTGGTCCCGCTCACGGGCCACTGGCTGGCCCAGGTCTACGAGCCCTGACGATCGCCGGGCGCGGGCCCGGCCCCGGTGCCGTGCGCGGCGCGCAGCACGTACGCCGGACGGCGCTTGGTCTCCTGGTAGATGCGGGACACGTACTCGCCCACGACGCCGAGGATCATCAGCTGCACGCCGCCCAGGGTGAGCTGGACGAGGATCGTCGAGGTCCAGCCCTTCACGACCTCGCCGCCCACGAGGTAGGTCGTCACCGCCACCAGCAGGTAGGCCGCAGCGGCGAGCATCGTCAAGAACCCGGCGAACGAGGCCAGCCGCAGCGGCACGTCGCTGAAGGAGAGCAGCCCGTCGACGGCGAAGCGGACCCGGCCGCCCATCGAGTATTTCGAGGTCCCGGTGCGACGGGCCGCCCGCTCGTACGGCACCCCGATCTGCTTGAACCCGACCCAGCCGCGGAGGCCCCGCAGGAAGCGGTTGGCCTCGGGGAGGGCCCGCACGGCGTCGACGACCGTCCGGTCCATGAGGCAGAAGTCGCCGCTGTCGAGGGGCAGGTCGATCTCGGAGATGCGCCGGAGGATCCGGTAGAAGGCGGCGAAGCACGCTCGCAGGACCGGCCCCTCCTTGCGCTTCTCCCGCACCGCGTAGACGACCTCGTAGCCCTCCTTCCAGCGCTCGACCATCTCGGGGAGCACCGAGGGCGGATCCTGCAGGTCCGCGTCCATGAACACGACGGCTCGGCCCGCGGCGTGGTCGAAGCCGGCGGCGAGCGCGCCCTGGTGCCCGAAGTTGCGGGCGAGCTCGACCAGCTTGATGTTCGGGTTGTGCGCCCGGTGCTCGAGGACGACCGAGCGGGACCCGTCGGTGCTGCCGTCGTCGACGATCACCACCTCGTAGGTGCCGAGCGACTCGAGCACCGGCACCAGCTCGCCCAGCAGCGGCCCGATGTTGCCCTCCTCGTCGAACACGGGCACGACGACCGAGAGGTCGGGCGGCGGCGCGTCGGGTGCAGAGGCACCGGCCGGCCCCGGACGGGCGGCGTCGGCGGCGCGCATGCGCTCGACGAGGTCGAGGAACCCCGAGACCGGGAGCTGGGCGTGCTCCGCGGCGTCGAGCGCGGTCAGCTCCCCTGCCGCGAAGGCACGCAGCGCCGCCCGTTCCGCTTCGGCGGACACGGCACCATCTCCCACGGCCGGGACGCTAGCCCGGCAGGTGGGAGCCGATCCGGCTCGCTCAGCCCTGGGCCGCGGCGACCGCGGCGTCGAACTGGTCGGCGGTCAGCTCGCCGCTCGCCCGGGCCACGACCTTGCCGTCGGCGTCGACGATCACGAAGTACGGGAAGGCGGACAGGCCGTAGGCCCGGGCCACGCTGCTGTCTTCGTCGTCGGCGAGCACCGGCGCGGCCCACCCTTCGCGGTCCAGCCACTCCTGCGGCGGGTAGTTGTCGGCGCCCGGCTTCACCGAGGTCGAGACGGTCAGCAGCTCGACGTCGTCGGGCATGGGGCTCTCGTCGAGGTGCTCCTTCAGCATGGGCACCTCCTTCTGGCAGTGGGGGCACCAGTGGGCCACGAAGAGGATGACCTTGGCCTTGCCGTCGTCGCCGGAGATGGTGAGGTCGTTGCCCTCGAAGTCCTTGCCGGTGACCGTGGGGATGGTCATGCCGACCGCCGGGTCCTCGGCGAGGGTGGCGTCGTACTGCGGCAGGCTCGATCCGCCGGCGGTGTCGGAGGCGGTGTCGCCCTCGCCGCCGCCGCTGGTGGTGTCGCCCACCGAGACCTTGCCGGTCTGGCCGTCGACCTCGTCGCTCCCGCTGCCGCGAGCGAAGAAGATGGCGGCGATCCCGAGCACGACGATCACCACCCCCACGCCGATCCAGATCGCGGCACCGTTCTTCGACGAGGCCGCGCCGGGGTTCTTCGGGCTGGTCATGGCTGCTCCTCCAGGGAGACGGGACGGGCTGCGGCGAGCAGCACCAGGATGAGGGCGAAGCCCGAGAGGGCCATGCCGGGGATGGTCAGGTAGCCGAACTCCTCGACCCACTTGATCGAGCAGGGGTTCGTCGGATCGCAGGAGCCCGAGCCCAGGTCGGGGTAGCGCTCGACCAGCAGGTGCCAGATGGAGGTGCAGGCGCCGATGCCGGCCAGGATCGCGCCGGTGAGCCGGGCACCGAAGTCCTTGCGGACCGCGGCGACGCCGAGCACGACGACGTTGGGGTACATGGCGATGCGCTGGTACCAGCACAGCTCGCAGGGCGGGAAGTGGGCGACCTCGGAGAGGTAGAGGCTCCCGAGGGTGCAGACCAGGGCGACGACGGCGGCCATCGAGAGGGCCTGGGGGCCGATCACGTCGAGCACCGAGCGCTTCGCCCGGTCGAGGGACGGCGAGGCCTTCGACCCGAGCCAGAGGACGATCGCCGCCACCACGATGACCTGGGCCGACGTCGCCAGCAGGGCGAAGAAGAGGGTGACGACGTCGGTGTCCACGGCGGGATCAGACGCTACCGGGCCGAAAGGCAGCAGAAACCCGCTCTGACCTCACGCGATGACCGTGCGCTGGAGCTTGTGCATGGCACCCCAGCCGAACGGCACGGGCAGCCAGTAGGTCAGCAGGCGGAACAGGAACACGGCGGAGAGGGCGTCGGCCGAGGGCACGCCGACACCGGTGAGCGCCGCCGTCAGCGCCGCCTCGACCGCACCCACGCCACCAGGGGTCGGGGCCGCAGCCGCCACCGACGAGGCGGTGAGGTAGAGGAGGCCCAGGCGGGACACCGAGAGGTCGATGCCGACCGCGCCGCACGAGAGGACGAAGGCGCCGATCACCGCCACCTTGGCCACCAGCGTGGAGCCGAACAGCAGGACGAAGCGGCCGGGCTGGTGGGCCAGGCCCCGCAGCGTCTTGGTGACCTGCTTGCCCGTGGTGCGCACCCGTCGGCCGATCACCCGCCGACCCCACGGCGTGAACCACACCAGTCCGGCGACCACGGCGATCACGAGCAGCGCGACGGCCACGGTGCTCGCCTTCGGCAGGGAGAAGGTGGCGTCGGAGCTCGACCCGGCCCACGCCGCGAACAGCACCAGCACGACGACCTGGCAGATGCCGCTCGCCAGGCTGGTGAGGCCCACGCCGGCGGCCGCGCCGCCGAGGTCGACGCCGCGCTTCTGGAGGTAGCGGATGCGCAGGGCCATGCCGCCGCTGTTGGCGGGCGTGAAGCGGTTGAGGAACGACTGGCCGAACATGACCTCGACCGACTCGCCGAACGGCAGCGGCTTCGGGACCACCGAGATGAGGGAGAACGCGCCCGCCACGAAGGGCACGAACGAGAGCACGAGCAGGGGCGGCACCTCGACCATCGAGACCCGGCCGAGCGCGGTGGAGATGTCGTTCCAGTTCGAGGCGAAGCCGAGCAGCGAGTACGTGATGAAGACCCCGCCCACGAGCGCGGCGGCCTGGCGGGGACCGACCCGCTCGATGTCGGCGAGCTCGTAGGGCACACCGCCGGCGGCGTGCTGGATCCGGTCCCGCACGAGCGGGAGGATCGCCTTGTTCCCGGCGATGGCGTGCTGCACGTCGGTCGGCAGCGCGAGCGGCTGGACGAGCGGGAGCGCCCGGGCCAGGGCGTCGGCATCGAGCACGCGGGCCGCCGACGCCACCGCCCGGTCGGCGCCCACGATCGTGGCCAGGCTGACGGCGAGCATCGCCACGTCGGCGGCGAGGTGAGCCGGGGTGGCCTGGCGGACCGCCCAGTGGAAGTCGATGACGGTCACCACCGGCGAGCGCAGGTCGATCAACTCGAGGCCGTCGCCGTCGGGGTCGGCCTCGTCGAGCCCGATCGGATCCGGTTCGGTCACGAGCAGGTGCCCCGCGGTGATCCAGCGGTGGGCGATGCCCTGCTCCCGGAGGATGACGAGCTGGCCCCAGGCCGCGTCGAGCACCTCGTCGGTCACCTGGTCGAGCTCGAGCTCGTCGATCGGGCGGCCGTCGACGACGGTGACCGCCAGGATCCCGTCGCCGCCCTCCGTCTCACCGACCGCCAGCACCTCGGGGACGCTGGCGCCGCGCTGGCGGGCGAGCATCGAGGCGAAGGCCTCGTGGGTGACCAGCCGGCCTGGCGACCAGCCCGGCCGCTCGTCGTCGAGGTCCTTGACCCGCAGCATCCGCACGATCCGGTAGAGCACGTCGGCCGAGCGCTCGTCGCTGCCGAGCAGCTTGAGGAACGAGCGCCGGCCGTCCGAGGCCGTGGCCACGAACGTCTGGGCGTGCTCCGCGCCGACCTCGTAGGGCTCGACCGTCGCCGCCGGGAAGCCGGCGCTCGCCAGCGCCGCGAGCACGTCGCGGCGCGACGCGGTCCGGCGGGGCGAGCCGAAGACGGCGAGGGCTGCCGACCCGACGACCGCACCGACCGAGACCGTGATCGCCAGGTTCAAGGGCACGGCGACCGCGGTCACGATCCGGCTGACGATGCCCACGGCGAGCCCGGCGAGCGCCGCCCGCCGCCAGCCGCGCGACAGGACCGGGCCGAGGACGATGATCACCGCCATGTACGCCGCGATGTAGGCGCCCGACGGGAAGGCGGCACCGAACAGCCACGACGGCTGCTCGGTCACCTGGACCACGAGGTTCGGCACGACGGCGTCGATGCGGTGCTGCAGCGCGGCCATCGTCGCCGCGGCCACGATCGCCGAGCCGACGCCCATCACGAACAGGCGCCGGGTCCGAACGAGCACGAACACCATCGCCACCGGCACCGCGATGGCGAGCAACTGGGTGAGGCCGAGCAGCAGGTCCTCGGCCCAGTTGGGCAGGGTGTTGACCAGCTCGACGAGGTCCACCGACACCGACCGCACCTCGGCGGAGCGTCGGACGGCCAAGCCGTAGGTGAGCACCAGCGCCACGAGGGAGACGACGAGACGGGCGGTGTCGACCGGGTGGCGGCGCCACGCCGCGCCGGACCGGAGGTCGTCGTCGAGGCCCGGCGGCTCGTCGGCCGCGACCTCCTCCCACCCCGCAAGGCGCCCCGCAGCGGTCACGGGTCGAGTCTTGCCCAGGCAGACTGCGCAGGTGGACCAGCTGCCCGTCGTCGACATCGCCCCGCTCGTCGCCCGCGCCGGCGCCGCCGACGCCACCCCCGCCGAAGCCGCGGCCGCCGCCGAGATCGACCAGGCGTGCCGGGAGCTCGGGTTCTTCCTGATCCGCGGCCACGGCACCGACCCCGCGCTGCTGACCTCGCTCGATGCCGCCGCCCGGACCTTCTTCGCCCTTCCGGAGGGGCAGAAGGCCGAGATCGCCATGGCCCGCGGCGGCCGGGCCTGGCGGGGCTGGTTCCCCGAGGGCGGCGAGTTGACCTCGGGGCGGCCCGACCGCAAGGAGGGCCTGTACTTCGGTGCCGAGCTGCCCGCCGCGGACCCGCGCGTCCTCGCCGGCACCCCGCTGCACGGGCCCAACCAGTTCCCGATCGAGCCCGCCGCGCTGGGACCGGCCGTGCTGGCGTGGATCGAGGCCATGACCTCGCTCGGCCACGCCCTCGTCCGGGGCGTCGCCATCGGCCTGGGCCTGGCACCGGACTGGTTCGACGCCCACCTCACCGCGGATCCCACCGTGCTGTTCCGCATCTTCCGGTACCCGCCGCACCCCGATGCCGACGACGGCTGGGGCGTGGCCGAGCACACGGACTACGGCCTGCTCACGATCCTCGCCCACGACGGCACGCCCGGCCTCCAGGTCCGGTCCGCCGACCGCTGGATCGACGTGCCCGCCATCGACGGCACCTTCGTCGTCAACCTCGGCGACATGCTCGAGCGCATGACCGGCGGCCGCTACCTCTCGACGCCCCACCGGGTCCGCCACGGCGGCGGAACCCGCGACCGCCTCTCGTTCCCGTTCTTCTTCGACCCCGGCTGGGACGCCCACATCCGCCCCATCCCCGGCGCCGCCCTCGCCGGCCGACCCCGCGAGGTCGACCGCTGGGACGACGCCTCCGTCCACGAGTGGCAGGGCACCTACGGCGCCTACCTCACCGCCAAGGTCGCCAAGGTCTTCCCCACCCTCAGCCAGGACCTCCCCGCCTGACCCGGACCGTGGGGGGTGCCACCGTTCTTGTCGTCGAACGACACCTCCTGGGTGCAGAACGACGACAGGTTGCCGGGGGAGGCGGAACGTGTCGTCGAACGACACCTCCTGGGTGCAGATCGACGACAAGAACCGTGGGGGGCCGCCGGGTCAGCGCAACCGGGCCTTGGCTTCCTTCTTGGCCTTGGTGAGCTCCACCCGTTGGGGATGGTCCTTGTAGAAGGGGTCGATCGGGAAGCAGCCGGAGACGAGGCCGTTGCGGGGGGCCGTCGTGCAGTCGCTGAACGTGCGGCAGAGGAGGGCCCGCTCGATGGGGCGGCCGGCGAGGACGTCGGCGGCGAGGTGCGGGTACGAGAGGATCATCCGGCCGAGGCCGACGGCGGTCGCCCCGCCCCCGGCCACGACGGCCTGGCCGACGTTGGGCAGCCACTCCTGGAGGTACGAGTAGCCGCCGCCGATGACGGCCAGGCCCGGGTGCGCCTTCGTGAGCTCGGCGGTGACGGCGACCTGGCGAGCGACGCCGACGAGCGGGTCCTCGGGCGGCTGGTAGCCGTCGGACGGCGGGAAGTACGCCGGCCGCTGGATGTGCGGGTTGTAGTACGGGCTGCCGGCGGTGGTGCTGACCAGGCCGATGCCCAGCTCCTCGAACACGTCGAGCAGGGCGTGGGTCTCGGTGAGGTCGATGCCGAGGCCGGTTGCGTCGCCGCCGAAGCCGTACCCGTAGCTGCCGTCGCCGTCGGGCTCGCCGACGCCGCCGTCGCCGGGCCGGTACGGCACCAGGTCGAAGGCGGAGAGCCGCACGCCGACGGCCAGGCCCGGAGCCCGGTCGCGGATGCCGGCCACGACCGTGCGCAGGAAGTGGGTGCGCCCGGCGAGGTCGCCGCCGTAGGGGCCGGGACGGTCCGTGGCGCTCAGCAGCTCGTGGAGGAAGTAGCCGTGGCAGTGCTTGACGTCGACGAAGCCGAACCCGGCCTGCTGGGCGAGGACGGCCGCGGCGATGTACTGCTCGGCCAGCTCGTCGAGCTCGTCGTCGGTGAACAGGTTCGACGCGTCGGCGCCGACGCGCCCGTCGAGGATCGGGTGCTGGTAGGCGGTGCGGGGCGCGGGCACGTCGACGGGCCGGCAGTAGCGGCCCGAGTGGGTCAGCTGCATGCCGGTGACCTGCGACGGATCGAGGATCGAGCGGAGGGCGGCGAGGTCGTCGACGGTGGTCTCGTCGATGACCAGCTGGTTCGGGTTGGCCCGCCCGTCGGGGCGCACCGCGGTGGCCTCGCCCCAGACGAGGCCGCACCCGCTCTCGGCGAAGCGGCTCCAACGGCGCCGGACGAGGTCGGTGGGGCGGCCGTCGGTGGTGCCGTCCCAGCCCTCCATGGGGAGCACGGCGAACCGGTTGGCGACGGCGACCTCGCCGGCGCTGCCGTCGGTGAACGAGAACGGCTGGGCGAGGGCGCCGGCCGGGTCGACGTCCGCATCGAGCGGCAGGTCGACGCCGAGCTCGGCGAGCCGGTCGCGCAGCTGGGACTCGAGGACCAGCTTCTTGACCTGCGGGTACCGCAGCGTGCTCACGTCCAGGCCTCCAGGCGCTCGGCGATGTCGGCGAGGATCGCCCGGTCCGACTCGGGACGGCGCGGCGCGCCGACGGGGGTGACGTCGCTGCTGGCCCAGCCCCGGAGGGTGAACCAGATGGCGGCGTCGTGGCGGTAGCCGGGCACGGGCGCCCGGAAGGTGAAGTGGCCGAGGTACTGGAGCAGGTCGTTGAGCTCCCAGAAGCCGGGGTCGCCGGCGGCCCACATGCGGTCACGGGCGGCGAACGCCTCGGGGGCGAACGTCGACAGGCCGAGGAGGTAGTCGGAGCCGTAGCGGACCATGTCGATGGCGAGGTCGTTGCCGGTGAAGACCCGGAACTCGGGGCGGACCTCGTCGCGCACGGCGAGGCGGTCCCACTCGAGCTGGCGGCTGAGCGACGAGTGCTTGGCGCCGGTGCACGACGGGATCTCGATGAGGGCCCGGTACGCGTCGAGCGACGGGATCCGGCCGTACGGCACGAACATCGGGCCGAGCTCGAAGCCGATGAACTCGTCGAGCTCGGCGCCGAGGGCCTGGAGCGATGCGACCCAGCCGTCGTCGCCGTGCTCGTTCAACCCGTGGGAGGGGAACACGACCGGGGTGCCGCCCCGCGAGGCGATGGCGGTGGCGGCGGCGACGTAGCCGGCGAGGTCGAAGTCGGCACCGGTCTCGTCGGGCACGTAGGCACCGGCGACGAACGCGCCGCCGGTGACGGCGGCGGTCAGGTCGAGCACCCGGTCCTTGTCGGCGTCGCCGAGCAGCTGGACGTAGCCGGTGTCCATGTTGACGGCGGGCGTGAGGCCGGCGGCGACGGTGCGCTCGACGTGGGCCTCGACCGCGGGCCAGTCGATGGCGCCCGCCGCGGTGTGCGGCAGGAGGACCGCGGACATCCCCGTGATGGTGCGACCAGGCTGCTCGGCGGGGGCGAGCGCCGGCGCCGCCTCAGACGGCGACATCGCCGATGCGCACGTCGTCGGCCGGCGCGAAGGGCGCCTCGGGGTCCGTGTAGGTCTTGAACTCGAGCACGTTGCCGGAGGGGTCGAGGGACTGGAGCGAGTGGTGCTCGATGCGCTCGCCCGGGAACCGCAGGGCCCGCTTGGTGGCCTCGGGGGCGAGGCGGCGGAGATCGGCCTCGATGCGGTCGAGCACCTCCAGGTCGACCATCACCCCGAAGTGCCGGGGGTAGATGCCGTGCTGCGGCTCGATCGACGCAACCCGGTGGGCGACGATCTGGTGGCCGAAGAACCCGAAGATGGCGGCGTGGTCGTTGTGGCGGCCGACGGTGGCACCCAGGCCCTCGTAGAACGCGACCGCTTCGGCCACGTCCAGGCAGGGGAACGCCAGGTGGAACGGTGGACGGTCGTCGTCGGGCATCGGGTGGCTCCTCTCCGGATCGGCGTTCCCAGCATGGCAGCGCCAGCGGGACCGCACGACCTCCGGGTCAGAGCCCCGGCGCGGACCCCTCCTCGCGGCCTTCGTCCGCGTCCAGGTCGACCCCGCGATCGGCCAG
>DATMGQ010000011.1:0-8555 GCA_035555395.1 Acidimicrobiales bacterium | reverse complement strand
TTTCGACGACCCACCCAACCGGTTGCGTCGTCGGTCAAAGCATACAACTATGAGACAAGTGCGCACGATCCGGTACCGAGACATCGCCGAGGACCTCCGGACACGGGTGGAGGGCGGCGAGTTCACGGCGGGGCGGCTGCTGCCGTCGGAATCGGAGCTGTCGGCAACCTACAGCGCCTCCCGGGTGACGATCCGCAAGGCGCTCGAGCACCTGCGCGGGGAGGGCCTGGTGGACTCCCGCCAGGGGTTCGGGTGGTTCGTCGCCGGCAGCACGGTGCGGCAGCCGCTCGCGCACCTCGCCACCATCGAGGACCAGCTCGAGGCCGAGGGGCGGGCGTCGGAGCGCCAGATCCTCGACTTCGCCTTCGTCCGCCCGCCGGCGCGGGTCCGCGCCGTGCTCGGCGTCGACAAGGCGCTGAAGGTGCGCCGCATCAACCTGGCTGACGGCGAGCCGTTCGCCCGGGTCACGGTGTGGTGCCCCGAGGAGCTGGGAGCCGAGCTGAGCCGGGCCCAGGTCCAGGAGCGGTCCTTCTACGAGCTGCTGCCGGTCGACTTCGGGGGTGCCACCCAGACGATCGGCGCCGACGCGGCCAGCGCCGACGACGCCCATCTCCTCCAGGTCCCCGTCGGGTCACCCGTGCTGGTGTGCGAGCGGATCACGGCCGACGCCGCGGGCACCCCGGTCCTGATCGGGGAGTACGTGTTCCCGGCGCACCGCACCGAGTTCACGGTCGACCTCGCCCACCCCGAGGCCAGCATCGGCCCCAGCGGCCTGCGCCTCGTCGAGTAGCCGGCGGGGCCGGGTCGCGAGCACATGACCCGCACGAGGGTGACCTCCGCCTCCTGCACCCGGCAGACTGGTGGGATGTCGCGTCGCACCACGCCCGAGTCCGCCGACCGGGCGGCCCACGCCCTGCTCGTCTCGTCCGCGCTCGGCGCGGTCAACTCGGCCAACGCCCGCAAGCCGCTGTCGCGCACCGGACGGGCCAGCGTCCTCTGCTTCTTCCCGGGCTGGCTGACGTCCGAGCTGCCGCTGCACGTCATCGCCTGGCAGACGCTCGCCACCCTCGTGTTCGCCCGCCGGGGCGCGCTGCGGTCGTGGAAGGGCTGGGTGGCGCTGGCGCTGAACGGCGCCTCCTGGTTCACGCTCGCCAAGATCTGGAAGCAGAGCACCGGGGCCAGCCAGATCATGGAGGACGCCCTGGTCGAGGGCCTGGGCGACGACCTCGTCAAGGGCTCGGTGCCCGACGTCGACCGCTCCGAGCTGCACATCGAACGGAAGCGGATTATCGCCGGCCCGGTGGCCCGCTGGAAGAGCCGCTACGTCCAGACCAAGGACCTGTCGTACGGCGACGCCGGCCGTCGCAACCAGCTCGACATCTGGCGCCGGGCCGACCTGCCGCTCGACGGCAAGGCGCCGGTCCTGCTGCAGGTCCACGGCGGCGCCTGGATCATCGGCAACAAGGAGCAGCAGGCCCTGCCGCTGCTCGCCCACATGGCCGAGAACGGCTGGGTCTGCGTCTCGATCAACTACCGGCTCAGCCCGCGGGCCACGTGGCCGGACCACATCGTCGACGTGAAGCGGGCCCTCGCCTGGATCAAGGCCAACATCGCCGACCACGGCGGCGACCCGGACTTCGTCGCCATCACGGGCGGCTCGGCTGGTGGCCACCTCTCGTCGCTCGCCGCGCTCACCCCGAACGAGCCGATGTTCCAGCCCGGCTTCGAGGAGGCCGACACGTCGGTCGTCGCCGCCGTGCCCTTCTACGGCGTCTACGACTGGACCAACCGCGACGGCACCGGCCGCAGCGACATGGACGACATGCTCGCCCGCATCATCCTCAAGACCACCAAGGACGAGTCGCCCGAGCTCTGGTCGAACGCCTCGACCATGAGCTGGGTCGGCCCCGACGCCCCGCCGTTCTTCGTGATCCACGGCAGCAACGACTCGCTCGTCCCGATCGAGCAGGCCCGGTCGTTCGTGGCCATGCTCCGAGCCGAGTCCAAGCGCCCGGTGGCGTTCGCCGAGCTGCCCGGCGCCCAGCACGCGTTCGAGGTGTTCGACTCGCCCCGCACCATCTCCAGCGCCGGCGCCGTCCACCGCTTCCTCGAGACGATCCGGCGCCAGGCCGGGCACGGCACCGCCGAAGCCTGAGCGAAGCGCCGCCCACGTCCGTATCGTCGGGGGACGTGACCAAGCTCGGATACCAGATCCCCAACTTCACCTACCCCGGCGTCGCTCCGGAGGACCTCTTCGAGGCCGTGCGGCGCCAGGCGGTCGAGGCCGACACCAGCGGCTTCGACACCGTCATGGTGATGGACCACTTCTACCAACTGCCGATGCTCGGGCCGCCCGAGTTCGACATGATCGAGTGCTACACGCTGCTGTCGGCGCTGGCGCAGCACACCGAGAAGGTGCGCCTCTCGTCGCTCGTCACCGGCAACACGTACCGGAACCCGGCGCTGCTGGCGAAGACCGTCACCGCGCTCGACGTGGTGTCGGGCGGGCGGGCCCAGCTCGGCATCGGCGCCGGCTGGTTCCAGGAGGAGCACGACTCGCTCGGCTTCGAATTCGGCTCCTTCACCGAGCGCTTCGAGAAGCTGGAGGAGTCGCTGCAGATCATCATCGGGATGCTCCGGGGCGAGAAGCCGACGCTCGAAGGCAAGTGGTACCGGGTGAAGGAGGCGCTGAACGTGCCGGCGCCGCTCGGCCGGATCCCGATCATGATCGGCGGCTCCGGGGAGAAGAAGACGCTCCGCCTCGTCGCCCAGTACGGCGACGAGTCGAACCTCACCGCCCCCATCGAGGAGGTGCCGCGCAAGCTCGACGCCCTCGCGGCCCACTGCGAGCGCCTCGGCCGCGACCGCTCCGAGATCACGGTGTCGGTGATGGGCCGGGCCTGCGTGGCGCCCACGCACGACCAGGCCAAGGCCGAGCTCGACGCCGCGCTGGGCAGCCGGGGCCTCGACCTCTCGTCGATGTCCGAGGAGGATGCCGAGAACTTCCGGGCGCTCATCCCGTACGGCGACCCCGACGAGATCGCGGAGCACTTCTCGGGCTATCTCATCGACGGCGTCGACGGGCTCACCGTGAGCGCCATCGCCAACGGCCACATCGAGGGCCGGGTCACGCTGCTCGGCGAGACGCTCTCCAAGCTGTACTGACGCCCGGGGCTCAGCCCAGCGGGATCAGCTCGAACGTGGTGGCCAGGTCGACCCCCAACCGGGGGCCGGCCTGGGTCGCCATGCCCCGGAGGAACTCGTCGGGGTCGGTGCCCGTCGTCCCCTCGGCGAGCGCATCGAGGTAGGTGCGGTGCGCTTCGAGCGAGGCGATGCCCCGGTCGAGCGTGGCGGTGATGTCGACGGCGTGGGTGGCCTGGGGCGAGCTGCCGAAGATCGCGAAGCGCACGCCGCTCCACGGGTCGCCGCCGGCTCCGACGAACAGCCAGCGGTTGGCAGCGTCGCGCACCGCGTCGAGCAGGGCGATGCCGGTGTTGCGGTGGTCGGCGTGGTTGAGGCCGGGGAACCCGAACGTCTCGCGGAAGTTGATCGAGATGACGACGTCGGGGCGGTGGCGGCGGATGGCCGCCGCCAGGTCCCGGCGCAGGCCCACGCTCGCCTCGACCAGGCCGTCGGGGTGGGCGAGGAACTCGACGGTGTCGACGCCGACCACCGCCGCGGACGCCCGCTCCTCGTCCTGGCGGACCCGGGCGCACTCGTCGGGCGCCATCGAGTCGATGCCGGCCTCGCCCGACGTCACGAGGCAGTAGGTGATCTCCTTGCCCTGATCGGTCCACCGGGCGATGGCGGAGGCGGCGCCGTACTCCAGGTCGTCGGGGTGGGCGACGACCGCAAGGGCGCGGGACCAGTCTTCGGGGACGGCTTCGAGGTCGGGCATCGGCCCATCCTGGCCCAGGCCGGACCCGCCCGTCGGTCCGGCGCAGGACCGACGGGCGGCGTCCGATCGTCAGGCCGGGCAGCCGCTGTTGTCGATCTGGCCCGACGGCAGCGTGGTGCGGCAGTAGATCACGCCGGTGAGGTCGATCTGCGGGTACGGCGGTGGGCTCGACAGATCGGCACCGGTGAGATCCGCGTCGGTGAGGTTCGCCCCCGTGAGGTCGCTGCCGCCGAGGCGGGCGCCGGTCAGGTCAGCGCCGGTCAGGTCGGCGCCCCGCAGCTTGGTGAGGAGGACGAAGGCACCGTGGAGGTCGACATCGGTGAGGTCGGCATCGGTGAGGTCCGCGTAGCTCATGAAGGCGCCGCGGAGGCTGGCGCCGTGGAGGTCGACCCGGACGTAGTTCGCCAGGTTGGAGGCCGAGCCGCCGAGGAACCTGCCGGCGAGGTCGGCGCCGGGGAGCTGCGCATCCTGCAGCGAGGCCCCGTTCCCGATGAGGTAGCCGTCGATGAGGTAGGTGTTGGACGGGAGCGACGCCGGCGTGCCGGTGATGGCGCCCGACCGCAGGCCCGAGAAGGCGGCGCCCTCGATCTGCGTGCCGGCGAGATCGGCACCCTCGAGGTCCGCGTTGCGGAGGTCGGACCGCCGGAGGTCGGCGCCGCCCAGGTCCGTCGCCGTGAGGTTGGCGCTCCCGAGGCGGGCATCCGCGAGGTCGGCGCCGGAGAGGTCGAGACCGCTCAGGTCCGCCCCGCCGAGGTCGCAGCCGTGCCAGTCGACCCCCGGGGCCGCTGCGCTGCGCTCGGTCGTGCCGTCGACGGCAGGGCAGGGCTCGAGCGGGGTGGCGGGAGCCGACGGGTCGGACGTCGCCGTCGCTCCGGCCTCGTTCTGGACCTCGACGACGAACGAGTAGCTGTGGCCGGGCGTGAGGCCGGCGAGCTCGATGGGCGCCCAGGGCCCGGCGGCGGTGACCGACGGCGCCTCGGTGTCCGTGAGATCGGTGCCCGTGACCGTGTAGCCGGCGATGGGGGAGCCCCCGTCGCGGGCCGGCGGCGAGAACGAGACCAGGACGGAGGCCCGGCCGGGCTCGACCGTCACGTCGGTGGGCGCGTCGAGCACGGATTCGAACGTGAGGCTCGACGGGAGGAACGAGGCGTTCCCGCCGTACGACGCGGTGACCGCCGTGGCCCCGGCGGGCAGCGCGGTGGTGGTCAGTTCGGCGGCGCCGGCCACGAGGGTGACCTGGCCGAGCGTGGTGGTGCCGGACCGGAAGGTCACCCGCCCCGCGGGCACGGCGCCGGAGGGTGCCGAGGCGGTGACGGTCGCACGGAGCGAGACCGGCTCGCCGGCGGCGGCGGGAGGCGTGAACGGGTCGACCGAGACCGCGGTGGCGGCCTGCGACACCACCGTCGACGCGCCGGGCGAGGTCGTGGGGAAGTAGAGGCCCGAGCCGTTGTAGCGGACCGAGATGAGGTGGAACCCGACGGGGAGGTCCGCCGTGGTCAGCTGCGCCGAGCCGGTCCCGTCGAGCGGGAGCGTCCCGATCGTCGTGGTGCCTCGGAGGAACGTGACCGAGCCGTTGGGGATCCGGGTGGAGCCGGGGACCAGGACGGTCGCGGCGATGGCGACCGGTTCGCCGAACACCGCGCCCGGAGCGACCTCGGGGATCGCGATCGTGCCCTGCTTGACCACGTCGAGGGTGGCCGTGGCCGACGTCGAGGCGAGCAGCGTCGTCGAGCCGTTGTAGGTGGCCGAGATGGCCAGCGTCCCCACCGGGAGCGTGCTGGTCGTGAGGGTGGCGGTGCCGTCGACGAGCGCGACGGACCCGAGCTGGCTGGTTCCCCGGCGGAAGGTCACGTTGCCGGTGGGGACCCGGCCGTCCTCGACCGCGGGCGTGGCCGTGAGGGTGACCAGGTCGCCGGCGTTGGCGACGGGGCCGGGGTCGATGGCGAGGGCGGTCGTGGTGGCCGCCTTCTGGAGGTCGACGGCCGTGGGCGCCGAGACCGATCCGGCCAGAGCGGTGGAGCCGCCGTAGGTCGCGGTGAGGGAGGTCGAGCCGGCGGGCAGGGCGGCGCTCAGGCGGGCCGTGCCGGATCCGTCGAGGTCGACCACGCCGATCGCCGTCGTCCCTCGGCGGAACGTGACCTTGCCCGACGGCGTCTGTGCGACGCCCGGTGCGGTCACCGTCGCGGTCAAGGACGCCGGCGCACCGGCGAGGGTCGTGTCGACCTGCAGGACCGTGGCCGTCGGAGCCTGGGTGACGGTCACGGTCGTCGGGGCCGACACCGATCCGTCGAGGCTGGCGGAGCCGTTGTAGACGGCGGAGACGGCCAGCGTCCCGGCGGGGAGCGCGGCGGTGAGCGAGGCGGCGCCGTTCGCCACGTCGGCGGTGCCGATGGCGACCGAGCCGCGCTTGAACGTCACGGTCCCGGCGGCCGGGTGGTCGGCGTCGGGCCCGGCGACGGTCGCCGACAGCGCGACCGGCTGGCCGGGCATGGTGCTGGCCGGTGCGTTGACCGTGGTGGTCGAGGCGCCCTTGGCGATCAGGACGGTTCGCGCGGGCGACGTCGACGCGCCCAGCGTGGAGGACCCGCCGTAGGTGGCCGTGAGGCTCCGGGAGCCCAGCGGGATGTCCGTGGCGCTCAGCGTCGCGATCCCGTCGGTGAGGGCGGTGACGCCGATCGTGATCGTGCCGCGCTTGAAGGTGACCGAGCCCGACGGCGTGGTGCCGGGGGCGCCGACCACGGCGACCGTGGCGGTCAGGAGGACCGCATCACCGGGCAGGGCCTGGGACCGGTCGACCCCGAGCGCGGTGGTCGTCGCCGGCAGGGGCGCGGCCTCCACGGGCGCGGCGAGGGCGAGGAACGACGCCATGGCTCCGACGGCCACGAGGGCGACGACCCAGGCCCGGGCGCGGCGCGCGTGCATCGAACGGTTCCATCCTCGGCCCATGGCCTGCTCCCTCCCTCGAAGGCGGCGCCGAGGGCCGGGGCCGAGCCCGTGCCGTCGTCGCCGCCCTGGTCGCACGGCGCGACCGGGGCGACCATCGCACAGCGAATCCCCAGGTCGCAAGGCAGAAGTGACGGAGATGTCAGGATTTTCGGCGCCGGGTCCCTGCACTCACCTGGCCGGGTGAGGACGCCGTCATCCCAGGCCCATTCGCTAGGGCACCCCGAGCTCGCGCCGACGCCGCTCGACGTGGGCGCGCTCGGCGTCGGTGGCCGCCCGCCGCTCGGCTTCGACGAGGTGCGCGCCGGCCGCGTCGACGTCGCCGAGGCGCTCGGCCACGTCGGCCAGGGCCAGGGCCAGGGCCGTGGACCGGGCGAGGCGGGGGTCGTCGGCCAGCGCGACCAAGAGGGGTTGGGCCACGGCCGGCCCGTCGGCTTGCGACACGGCGATCGCCCGGTTGAGGAGCACCACCGGGGACGGGGTCAGGTGGGCGAGCTGGTCGTAGCAGGCCACGATCGCCGGCCAGTCCGTGCGCTCCCACGTCGGGGCGCGGGCGTGCTCGGCGGCGATGGCGGCCTGGACGAGGAACGCGGCGGCGCCCGCGGACATCTCCGGGTGGCTGCGGGCCGCTCGGAACCACCGAAGACCCTCGTCGATCCGCTCGCGGTCCCATCGGGCACGGTCCTGGTCGGCGAGGAGGAGGGGGTGGCCCTCGTCGTCCACCCGCGTGGAGCGGCGGCTGTCCTGGAGCAGGACCAGCGCCGCCAGCGCGCTCGCGCCGGGCTCGTCGGGCAGGGTGCGGGCGAGGAGCCGGGCCAGGCGCACGGCCTCGTCGCACAGCTCGGTACGCACCCAGGCGTCGCCCTCGGTTGCGGCGTAGCCCTCGGTGAAGAGGAGGTAGACGCACTCGAGGACCGATGGCACCCGCTCGGGGAGCAGGTCGGCCGGGGGGAGGCGCAGCGGGATCTCGGCCGCGCGGAGCTTGGCCTTGGCCCGCTGGATCCGCTTGCCGACCGCCTCCTCGCCCTGGAGCAGGACCCGGGCGATCTCGGGCACTCGGAGACCGCACACGAACCGGAGGGCGAGGGCCACCCGGGTCTCGGGCGCGAACGCCGGGTGGCAGCAGGTGAACAGCAGCTGGAGCTGGTCGTCCTCCACGGGGGCGACGACGGTGGGCGACGCCTCGAGACCGGCGAGGGCCAGGGCCGCCCGCTGCTCGAGGTCACCGCGACGAGCCTCCCTGCGGAGCACGTCGAGCGCCCGGTTGCGGGCCACCGTCGTGATCCACGCCCCGGGGCGGTCGGGGATCCCGGCCGTCGGCCAGGACTCCAGTGCCGCGGCATGGGCTTCGGCGATGGCGTCCTCGGCCAGCTGCACGTCGCCCGTCAGGCGGGCGACGGTGGCCAGCGCCACCGCCGCCTCCTGCCGGAACGCGGCCTCGACCGCGGTCGGGACCGATGGCTCGTCAGCCATCGAGCTCCATGATCGGACGGACGTCGATGCCACCGTCCTGCGGGGTGGGGATCCCTGCCGCGACGTCGACGACGGCATCAGGCGTGGCGGTCAGCAGGTAGAACCCGCCGACGACCTCGGCGCCTTCGGCGAACGGGCCGTCGGTGACGAGCAGCTCGCCGTCACGGACCCGGACCGTCGACGCGGTGGTCGAGGGGTGGATGGCGGCGCCGCCGGCCACCGCGGCGCCCGCTCCTTCGAG
>DATMGQ010000010.1:0-26903 GCA_035555395.1 Acidimicrobiales bacterium | reverse complement strand
CTCGGCCAGGTCCCGGAGGTCGTCGCCGAAGTAGTGGCCGGCGTGCCCGGTGGCGGTCCACTCCCCCACGAACCCGTCGAGGAACACGGCCTCAGCGGAACCCGCCACCACGTCGGCGGCGACGAGGCGTCCGCCGGGCCGAAGCAGCCCGGTCCAGGCGGCGAGGAGCTCGTCGTGGTCGTCCTCGTGGTGCATGCCGGCGAGCGACAGCACGACGTCGGCATGGGCCGGCGCCAGGCCCTCGCCGCGCAGCCCGGCGGCCACCGCCCGCACGCCGCGCTGGCGGCCGCGCTCGATGAAGGCCTCCGACGCCTCGACCGCGATGACCACGACGCCCGCGGGCACCCGGTCCGCCAGGTAGCCACCGCCCGACGGGACGTCGATCAGCGTCTCGCCGGGCCGGGGGTCGACCAGGTCGATGACGAACGCGAACTCCTCGTCGCGCACCGACGGCCACCGCCCCATGGCGTCGTCGTAGCGGCCGCCTCGCGCATCGAACGTGTCCCCGTAGCCCGCGTCGCCCATCGACGGCTACAGGTCGAGGTACGCGTCGAGGCCCACGACGACCCCGTCGTGCTCGGCGATGCGCTGGGCGGCGAGGACGACGCCGGGCATGAACGAGCTCCGGTCGTAGCTGTCGTGGCGGATGCTGAGGGTCTGGCCGGTGGTGCCGAGCACCACCTCCTGGTGGGCGACCATGCCGCGCATCCGGATGGCGTGGATGCGGATGTGACCGGGGCCGTCGCCGCCCCGGGCGCCGTCGACGACCTCGGTGGTGGTGGGGTCCGGTGCCCAGTCGCTGCTGGCCGCGGCCATGCGCTCGACGGTCCGCATCGCGGTGCCCGACGGTGAGTCGACCTTGGCGTCGTGGTGGAACTCGAGCACCTCGGCGGTCTCGAACCACGGCGACGCCAGCTCGGCGAAGCGCATCATCAAGATCGCCCCGATGGCGAAGTTGGGGGCGATGAGGCAGTTGCTGGAGGTGAAGCCGGCCCGGAAGCGCGCCAGGTCGTCCTCGGAGAACCCGGTGGTCCCGACGACGGCGTGGACACCCTGGGCGGCGCACCAGGCGACGTTCTCCCGTGCCGCCTCGAGGTGCGTGAAGTCGACCATCACCTGTGGCACGACATCGAGGTGCTCGGCCTTGCCGGCCACCTCGAAGTCGGCGTCGACGCCCGCCGCCGACCGCACGGGGACGCCGGCGGCGCCCGGATCGACCGCGGCGACCAGTTCGAGCTGGGGGTCGTCGGCGACGGCCCGGCACACGGTGGAGCCCATGCGTCCGGCCGCGCCGAAGACCCCGACGGTGATCGCCATCAGAACGACCCGCCAGCGGGCGGCGGGGGCGGGACCTCACCCGGAGGAGGCGGCACCGACCCGGGAGCCGGCGGAGGCGGCACGGCCCCGGGCGGGGGCGGCGGCGGGACCTCACCCGGAGGAGGCGGCACCGCGCCCGGAGGCGGCGGCGCGGCACCGGTCGGGGGTGCGGGCGGCGGAGGCGGAGGCGGAGGCGGCTCCTCCTTGCGTCCGACGTCGATCGGGCCGTTCTCGGCCTCGTGGGCCTGCAGCTCGGCGGTGATGCGGGCGATCTCGTCGGCCGCATCACCCTCGTCTCGGCCGGTGGCGATGGCGTAGTGCCACGCACCGAGGTCGCGGAGCAGCCCGTCGGCCTTCTTCTTGGCCTGGACCTCGTCGAGCTTGTCCTGGCCCTGCTGGAGGGCCTGCTGGCCCGACTGGATCGCCTGCTCGGCGCCAGCCTTCACCTTGTCGAGGAACCCCATGTCCCGCTCCTTGCGCGTGGCGGCCGCTCGGATCCACGGCCTGTCCGCAGTATGGCCGATGTCCCATCGCCCTGATGCCGGATGCAAGCGGCGCGATGCGGGACAAGACTGGTCGCCACCCGTTCGAACGGAGGGCACCCATGGCCCGTTCCTCCACCCGACCGACCCCCGTGGCCGATGAGCTCGCCCCGCTGGTGCGCGCCGTGCTCGGCCCGGACCCGCGCATCGCCGTGCGCGCCTGGGACGGGAGCCGCATCGGCCCTCCGGATGCCTCGGTCACCATCGAGCTGCACAGCGCCGTCGCGCTCCAGCACCTCCTGTGGTCGCCGGGTGAGCTGGGCCTGGCGCGGGCGCACGTGTCGGGCGCGCTCGACGTCGACGGCGACGTGTTCGACCTGCTCGCGCTGCGCAGCCAGCTCGGCCGACCCGACGAGGACGTGTCGCTCCGCCTCACCCGGCGCGAGCGCCTGCGGCTCCTGGGCACGCTGCGGCGCCTCGGCCTGCTCGGCCGCCGCCCTCCGATCCCCGACGAGGAGTCGCGCCCGCACGGCCAGCTGCACACCCGGCGCCGCGACGCCGAGGCCATCGCCCACCACTACGACGTGTCGAACGACTTCTACCGGCTCGTGCTCGGCCCCTCGATGACCTACTCCTGCGCGTACTGGTACGAGGACGGCCTCACGCTCGAGGCGGCGCAGGAGGCGAAGTACGAGCTCATCAGCCGCAAGCTCGGGCTCGGTCCCGGGATGCGCCTCCTCGACGTGGGGTGCGGGTGGGGGTCGATGGCGATGCACGCCGCCCTGCACCACGGCGCCAAGGTGGTCGGGATCACCATCTCGGAGGCCCAGGCCCAGCTGGCGCAGGCCCGGGTCGACGCCGCCGGCCTCGCGCGCCAGGTCGAGATCCGGATCCAGGACTACCGAGACATCACCGACGGCCCGTTCGACGCCATCAGCTCGATCGGCATGTTCGAGCACGTGGGCGAGGACCAGATGGCCGAGTACCTGGTGGACCTCCACGCGCTCGTCCGCCCGGGAGGCCGCGTCCTCAACCACGCCATCTCCCGCCCGAACCCCGACGACCGCAGCGGCGTGAGCCCCCGCTCGTTCATGGGCCGCTACGTCTTCCCCGACGCTGCGCTCCTTGAGGTGGGCACGGTGGTGTCGGCCATGCAGCGCGTCGGCCTCGAGGTGCGCGACGTGCACTCCCTCCGGGAGCACTACACGCTCACGCTCCGAGCCTGGGTGACCAACCTGGAAGGGGCTTGGGACGAGGCCCAACGGCTCGTCGGCCCGGGACGGGCGCGGGTGTGGCGGCTGTACCTGGCGGGGTGCGCCATCGGCTTCGAGGAGAACCGCACCGCAATCCACCAGGTGCTCGCGGTGCGGACCCGCGAGGATGGCGCCGCCGGGGTGCCGGCCACGCGGTCGACGTTCGAGGTCGACCACGACCACCCCGTGGACCGCTGACCCCTCCACCAAGGACCCGATGCCCTCCTCCATCGCCACGATCACGGTCGACTGCCGTGACCCCTACCTGCTCGCCCGGTTCTGGTCCGAGGTCCTCGGCTACGCCGACCACCCCGAGAACCCGAACGCACCCGACGACCCCGAGGCGTACCTGATCGACCCGAGGGGCCTGCACCCCGCGCTCCTGTTCGTCCCGGTACCCGAGGCGAAGGCGGTCAAGAACCGCGTGCACCTCGACCTGCGCCCGTCGACGCTCCGCGACGACGAGGTCGAGCGGGTCCTGGCGCTCGGCGGCACGCTCGTGGCCGACCACCGCAAGGACGACGGCACCGGCTGGGCGGTGCTCGCCGACCCGGAGGGGAACGAGCTCTGCATCGAGCGCTCGGCGGCCGAGCGCGGCATCGAGCGCACCGACACCGGCTTCCGGCGGTTCCCGACGCCGAAGACCGCCGGCGAGCGGGAGCTGCTCGAGGGGATGCTCGAGTGGTACCGGACCGGGGTGCTGGCCAAGGTCGACGGCATCGCCCAGCACCTCGCGGTGGCCACGCCGCTGGCGTCGTCGACGTCGATCGCCGGCCTGGTCAAGCACCTCGCCCTGGTCGAGGACTCGTGGTTCGCCGAAGACCTCGCCGGCGAGGCACCGCTCCCCTGGTGGGCCGACGTCGACTGGGAGGCCGACCGCGACTGGGAGTTCCACTCCGCGCTCACCGAGCCGTTCGCCGACCAGGTGGCCCGCTACCGCGAGGCCTGCGAGCGAGCCCGGCAGATCGCGGCCCGGTACGACCTCGACCACGTCGGCGCCGACACCCAGCACCCGCCCTTCACCCTGCGGTACGTGCTCGTGCACATGATCGAGGAGACCGCCCGCCACCTCGGGCACCTCGACGTCCTCCGCGAGCTCCTCGACGGCACCACCGGCGAGTAGCCCCGGTCGGGATCAGCCGGTGTAGCTGGGGCTCCCGGCGACGGCGTCCGCCGGGGCGGCTTCGGGGTCGCCCGCGGGATCCGTGGGGTCGGTCGGGTCCTCGGGATCGGGGCGGGGCATGAAGCCCTCGCCCTCGACCATCACGACCGTGGCCGTGCCCCGCTCGACCTCGAAGCGGGCGAGCACCGCGGTGGTCGACGTCGCCGTGGTGATCGATGCCGGCGACCGGTAGGCCACGGATGCCTTCGCCGACGCCAGCTCGATGAGCCCGTAGCCGTGGGTCTCGGCCTCCATGTACCGGAGGGTCAGCGGGTTGGCGCCTGCCACGACCGGCCGGATCACCTCGTTGCCCGGCAGGTCCTTCATCTCGCCGGCGTTGGCCGAGGTGATCGAGCTGCCGCCGAACTCCGTCAGCACGAGCGGCGACGTCGGGTCGTCGTAGTCCTTGGGGATCTCCGACGTGGTCCAGAAGTGGGTGTCGCCGGCGATGGCCATCACGTCCTCGACGCCGGCGTCGTGGATGTGGTCGACGAGGATCCGCCGTTCGGCCTGGTAGCCGTCCCACTGGGTGAGGTTCACGTAGCGGCCGGCGTTGCGCTGCAGGTCGTCGTCCTGCGCCTCCGGGAACACCTGCGATCGCAGCGGGGCGAACATCAGCTGGCTGCCGATGATCTTCCACGCCGCCCCGGACCCCGCCAGGCCGCCCTTCAGCCAGTCGAGCTGGGCAGCGCCGAGCATGGTGCGCCCCGGCTCGACCATCTCGGGCTGGTCCATCGACGTCGTCCCGATGGCATTGCCGGACTCGTCCGACGGCTCCGGGTCGCGGTACTGGCGCTCGTCGAGCAGGAACACCTCGGCGAGGTCGCCGAGCACGAACGACCGGTACTGGCGGGTGGGCTCGGCGCCGTCCACCCGGACGGGCATCTGCTCGAAGAAGGCGGCCATCGCGCCGGGTCCCGACGGATCAGCGGGCCTGGACATGCCGTCGTGGTTGTCGAAGATCCCGACGAACGGGTAGGCCGCGTGCACCGCCTGGAGGTCCAGGTCCGTGCGGTACCGGTGGTACTGCCGGCGGAAGTCCTCGATCGTGACCTGGGCGGCGTCGGGATCGACCCGGCCCGGCACGGTGACCTCGTCGGCGGGCCCGGCCTCGTACACGTAGTCGCCGAGGCAGACGACCAGGTCGACGTCGGTCGCCGGATCGAGCGCGAGCGACGCCAGGTCGGCGTGGGCCGTGTAGTAGCCGTGCACGAAGCGCTCGCACGAGAAGTAGGCGATGCGCAGGCGCTCGACCGACCCCGACGGCAGGGTGCGCGTGCGCCCGACCGGGCTGGTCTCGGCGCCCGCCGTGAACCGGTACCAGTACGTGGTGGCCGCGGAGAGGCCGGAGACCTCGGCGTGCACGGTGTGGTCCGAGGATGCCGTCGTGGTCTCGGTCCCCGACGCCACGACCGTCCCCGGCCCGAACGCCGCGTCGGTGGCGACCTCCCAGGCGACGTCGATGCCGGCACCCGCGGTCGCAGGGTCGATGCGGGTCCACAGGACCACGCCGTCGCTCAGCGGGTCACCCGAGATCACCCCGGACGGGAACGCGGCGACCGGGGTGTACGCCCGACCCGTCGCCACCGAGCGCACCGGTGGCCGCGATCCGCGGGCGAAGGCGCCGAGCGGACCCGACCCGATCGCCACCGTGATGCCCGCTGCCGTGCCGTACTGGAGGAACTTGCGTCGATCCACGGCGGCAGCGTCGCAGCGGCGGGCGACGGACAGGTGGTGCCCAGGTGGCCGCGGCCTGAACACGAGCCGTCCGACGGACGAATTCCTCCGCCCCGCGCCCGGCTCAGCGAGACGAGGTGAGGGCCGGCGCGAGCCACTCGTTCCAGATCCAGGACCCGCCCTCCCAGGAGGCGACGTGGACCTCGTCGGCGGTGGCCACCCGCTTGGCGTCGGTGGGCTGGCCGAGCGGATCGCCGTCGACGCAGACCTCGTCGGTGGGCTCGAGGAGCTGGGCATCGCCGCCGTCGTCCTGCACCTCCTCCACCACGTCCGCGAGCACCCCGTTGATCCAGCGCAGGAAGGCCGGCTCGCTGCGCACGCCCGCGGCCTCGGCGCCCGGGCACGAGAACGCCACGATCACGAACCGGGCGCCGACGGCGTTGGCCGCCTCGGCCCGGGCCTTCAGCCTGCTGGCGAGGAGGTCGGCCATCTCGGGCGACTGCGCGGGCACCGTGCGGCCGTCGGGCGCCTCGGCCTTCGACCACTCCCAGGACCCCGGGAACGTCAGCACCACGTCGGGGTTGCCGGCCAGGCCCAGCGCCTCGGCCTCCGGCGCCTTCGTGCACGTGCCGCTGCCCGGGCGGACGATGGGCCCGTCGGGTCCGCCCTGCGGGTACCCCCACCCCTCCGACGAGAGCAGGCCGCAGCCGATGATGGCGCGGGAGTCGATCGAGGCGATGCCGTCGGGCAGCGGCGTCGGCTTGTAGTAGCCGACGGTCCAGGCCACCGAGTCGCCGATCACCATGACCCGCAGCGGCTCCGGCTCCCCCGGCGGCACCGAGGTGGTCGACTGCGGCTGGGTCACGGGCGGGCGCAGGGCCTGCTGGGCCGCCTCCGCGGAATCGACCCGCTGGTGCAGCGGCGGCGGCACGGCGAGCACGAACGCGACCACGAGCACCGTGACGGCGCTGAGCGCCACCGCGCCCCACGCCGGCCGCCGGATCCGGGCCCGCCGGGCCCAGCCGGTGCGGCGCCGGATCGGGTCCTCCAGGTAGCGGAAGCTGAGCTCGGCCAGCGCCAGCGACGCCACGACCGTGACCACGGCGACCAGCGCCTTCGGCAGGTCCGGCCACTGGAACCGCACCAGGACCTGGATGGGCCAGGACCACAGGTAGATCGCGTAGGAGCGCGACCCGAGGTAGCGGGTCGCGTCGGCGGTGACGGCCCATCCGAGCACCGAGCGGTCGCCCGACGGCAGGGCGCTCGACCGGGCCACGACGGCCACGGCCGCCAGCGAGGCGAGGACCAGGATCCCGTTGCGGTACAGCGCCGGCGACGCCACCTCGGCCCCGACGAAGAGCACGATCAGCGCCACCCCGCCGACGGCGCCGAGGACCCGGCCCACCGGACCGGCCGCCACCGCGGTGGGCCGCCGGCCCGACAGCAGGCAGGCCAGGGCGCAGCCGAGCAGCGGGGCGAGGGCCCGGGCGTCGGTGCCGACGTAGACGCGGGAGAGGTCCTCGGTGGCGATGCGGTGGGCGAGCACGAGGTGCCACGCCGCGCTGGCGACGGCGCCGGCCAGGGCGATGGCCCCCACGATCGGCACGACCGACCGCTTCGCACGGCGGGCGAGCGCCGCCGCGCCCACGAGGACGATCGGCCACACCAGGTAGAACTGCTCCTCGATCGACAGGCTCCAGGCGTGGCGGAACAGGTTCTCGCCGCTGGCCCAGTACGACGCCCCGTGCGCCTGGCGCCAGTTGGCCCACCACGTGAGCGTGGCGACGCCGTCCCAGCCCAGCGCGTCGAGCTGGTCCCGCGGCCAGCCGATGGCGAGCGCCACCAGCGTCACCACCAGCACCACCACGAGCAGGGCGGGCACGAGGCGGCGGACCCGGCGGCCCCAGAAGGCCCGCAGCGACAGGTGGCCGGTCTCGCCGATCTCGCCCAGCGCCAGGCCGGTGATCAGGTAGCCGGAGAGGACCAGGAACACGTCGACCCCGAGGAAGCCGCCGTGCAGGTACCCGAGGTGGTACGCCACGACGGCCACGACCGCCAGGCCGCGCAGCCCGTCGAGGCCGGGCCGGTGCGCCCAGCGCGCTCGGTGGTCAGCTCCCATGCGGCGCCAAATCTACGGCCGTCCGAGCGGCGGCACTCGGCGGCGTGGCGGTCTCGTCACGCCGCGTCGGCCGGGATCACCCGACCGGACCAGCGGTGGTCACCCGCCGAGGTCGTCCTCGGTGAGCGGCCCCACGCCACAGACCGTGGGCGGATCGGCCAGGACCCGCCGGGCGACCGCCGCCACCTCGTCGGGGGTGACGGCGCGGAGCTTGGCCAGCTGCTCCTCGACGGCGGTGACGCGCCCTCGGGAGCACACGTGGTTGCCGAGGCGGGCCATGACGCTGCCGCTGTCCTCCAGGCCGAGCAGGAAGGAGCCCTCGAGGTAGCCGCGGGCCACCTCCCACTCCCGTTCGGTGACCCCGTCGGCCACCAGCTCGGCGGTGATCTCCAGCAGCAGCTTGCGCACCTCGTCGGCCCGCTCGGCCCCGGTGCCCACGTAGGCCGCCAGCGAGCCGGTGTCGGAGAACGACGCCACCGAGGAGAACACGGTGTAGGCCAGGCCCCGCTCCTCGCGGATCTCCTGGAACAGCCGGCTCGACAGGCCGCCGCCCAGGATCTGGTTGCACACGCCGAGGGCGTAGCGGTCCGGGTCATCGGACGCGAGGGCCGGCCACACGGCGCACAGGTGGGCCTGCTCGGACGGTCGGCGCAGCAGCATGCGGCCGCGGACCGGGATCGGGCCGTCGGGCGCCGTCCGCGGCGGACGCTCGCTCGCCGGGCGGTCCGGGAACCGCTCCCCCGCCGCGACCACGGCGTCGTGGTCGACCGCCCCGGCCGCGACCAGCACGAGGTTCGCCGGGTGGTAGTGGTGCTCGAAGAACGCGGCGATGGCGTCGCGCTCCATCCCGTCGATGGTCTCGAGGGTGCCGAGCACCTCGCGGCCCAGCGGGTGGTCGCCCCACAGCGCCTCGTGGGCGAGCGACATGACCCGGTCGTCGCCCTCGTCCTCGGCGAGGTGCAGCTCCTCGAGGATCACCTGGCGCTCGGACTCCACGTCGTCGACGTCGAACGCCGGTGACGTGACCACGTCGCACAGCAGGCCGAGGCCCACGTCCGCCGCCTCGGCCGGCACCCGGGCGTAGAAGGCGGTGTGCTCGTGCGCGGTGTGGGCGTTGAGCTCGCCGCCGACCGCCTCGATCGCCTCGGAGATCTCGCGCCCGGACCGGGTCTCGGTGCCCTTGAAGAGCAGGTGCTCGAGGAAGTGCGAGGCGCCCGCCAGCTCGTCGACCTCGTCGCGAGCCCCCACCCGCACCCAGCAGCCGAAGCTCGCCGAACGCGAGCCCGGCATCGCCTCGGTGACGACGGTGAGTCCGGAGGGGAGGTCGGTGCGCTGGATGGTCACGGGGTCTCGCTCAAGGGTGGAGGGGAAAACGCCGTCGGTCCCAGCCAGAGGCCGGGACCGACGGGTACTACGGAACGTGCAGGTCAGGCACGGTGGCCGGACCTTCGGGGCACGGTCGGGTCAGCGACGACCGCCGCCACGACGACCGCCGTCGCGACCGCCACGGCCGCCGGAGCGACCGCCGCCGTTGCCACCGGGGCGCTCGGAACCGGGACCGAGGTCACCGAACTCCTCGCGCACCTCGGCGTCGAAGGCGTCCTCGAAGGACACGGTCTCGCGCTTGGGAGCCGAGCTGCCGCCCTCGGACGCCGCGGCGTCGTCGGAGCCGCCGGCCGGGGCGTCGCCGCCCTCGCCGCCGCCGGGGACCAGCGGGGTCACGGGGGTCAGGGACACCTTGCCGTTGGGGTCGACGTCGTCGACCTTGACCTCGATCTCCTGACCGAGCTCGAGGACGTCCTCGACCTTCTCGATGCGCTTGCCGCCGCCCATCTTGGAGATGTGGACGAGGCCGTCGCGGCCCGGGAGGATGTTCACGAACGCACCGAACTTGGTGATGTTCACGACCCGGCCCGGGTAGGTGGCACCGACCTCGGCCGACGGCGGGTTCAGGATCAGGCGGATCTGGCGCTCCGCCTCCTGCACCGCACCCATGTCGGTGGAGCCGATGGACACCGTGCCGACCATGCCGTCGTCGTCGACGGAGATGTCGGCGCCGGTCTCGGCCTGCATGGCGTTGATGACCTTGCCCTTCGGGCCGATGATCTCGCCGATCTTGTCGATCGGGATCTCGAAGCTGATGATCTTCGGCGCCGAGGCACCGACCTCCTCACGGGGGGCCGGGATGGCGGCGTTCATCACGTCGAGGATCTCGAGGCGGGCGACCTTGGCCTGCTCGAGCGCCGCAGCGAGCACCTCGGAGGGCAGGCCCTCGATCTTGGTGTCGAGCTGGAGGGCGGTCACGAACTCGCTCGTGCCGGCGACCTTGAAGTCCATGTCGCCGAAGGCGTCCTCGGAGCCGAGGATGTCGGTGAGGGTGACGTACTTGCCCTCTTCGGCGATGAGGCCCATGGCGATGCCGGCGACCGGCGCCTTGAGCGGCACGCCGCCGTCCATGAGCGACAGCGACGAGGCGCAGACCGAGCCCATGGAGGTGGAGCCGTTGGAGCTCATGACCTCGGACACGAGGCGGAGGGCGTAGGGCCACTCCTCCAGGCTCGGGACGAGGGGCAGCAGGGCCCGCTCGGCGAGCGCACCGTGGCCGACCTCGCGGCGCTTGGTGCCACCCATGCGGCCGGTCTCGCCGTTGGCGTAGGGCGGCATGTTGTAGTGGTGCATGTAGCGCTTCTTCGTCACCGGGTCGACGGTGTCGAGGAGCTGGTCCATCTTCGGCAGGCCGAGGGTCAACACGTTGAGGACCTGGGTCTCACCACGCTGGAACAGGCCGGTGCCGTGCGCCGTGGGGATGAGGCCCACCTGGGCCGACACGGGGCGCAGATCGGTGACGCCACGGCCGTCCATGCGGACGCCCTCGTCGATGACCCGCTGGCGGATGACCGACTTGGTGAGCTCCTTGAGGGCGCTCTTCACCTGGCGGGACTGGCCCTCGAAGGCCTTGCCCTCGCCGGTCAGCTCGGCGACGACCTCGGCCTTGAGGACGTCGTTGGCGGCGTTGCGCTCGGTCTTGTCGGCGATGACGTTGGCGGCCTTGGCCTTGTCGGTGAAGGCGGCGACGGCAGCCTCGATCTCGTCGGAGTAGTCGATCTGGTTCTCCCAGGCGATGGGCGCCTTGCGGCCCACCTTCGACACGAGCTCGTTCTGGAGGGCGAGCGACTCGGCGATCCAGACCTTGGCGGCGTCGAGGCCGCCGGCGATGACCGACTCGGTCACCTTGGGGGCGCCGTCCTCGTAGTAGCTCCAGGCCTTCTCGGTGCCACCGGCCTCGACCATCATGATCGCGATCTCGCCGTCGACCTCACGGCCGGCCACGACGATCTGGAACGTGGACTCGTCCTGCTCCTCGAAGGTCGGGTACGGGATCCACTGGCCGTCCTGGCTGTAGGCCAGGCGCACGCCGCCGATGGGACCCTCGAACGGGAGACCGGTGAGCATCAGCGACGCCGAGGCGGCGTTGATGGCGACCACGTCGTACGGGTTCTCCTGGTCGGCGCCCTGGACGGTGATGACGACCTGGGTCTCGTTGCGGAAGCCCTTCGGGAACGACGGGCGCAGCGGACGGTCGATCAGGCGGCACACGAGCACCGCGTTGTCGGAGGGACGGCCCTCCTTGCGGAAGAACGAGCCGGGGATCTTGCCCGCGGCGTACGCCTTCTCCTCGACGTCGATGGTCAGCGGGAAGAAGTCGGTGCCCTCGCGAACCTCCTTCGCGCCGTTGGCCGTGGCCAGGACCTGGGTGTTGCCCATCTTGGCGACGACCGCACCCTGCGACTGCGGGGCGTAGACCCCGGTCGAGAGGGTGAGGGTCTTGTCGGTCCCCGAAACGGGACCGGAAACGCTGATTTCAGCCATCTGGCTTTCTCCTCTGGAGCCGTGTGCTCCGGTGTGCGGCAGATCCCCGCCAGCCAGTTCCCAGTCGACGACCTCCCGACCCCGATGGCCGAGCGATGGGCGACTGACAACTGACCTCGTGGAACCCGCCGATTGGGTTTGGGTGTTGCGAACGTGTGCTCTGCGAAACGTCACGAGCGGCCCCGGAGGGCCGCTCGTGCAGAGCTTCGGACCTAGCGGCGCAGGCCGTGGGTGGCGATGATCGTGCGGTACCGCTCGACGTCGTTGTTCTTGACGTAGTCGAGCAGGTTGCGGCGACGACCCACCAGCATCAGCAGGCCACGCCGGCTGTGGTGGTCCTTCTTGTGCACCTTGAGGTGCTCGTTGAGGTGGTTGATGCGCTTGGTGAGCAGCGCGATCTGCACCTCGGGGGACCCGGTGTCGGTCTCGTGGAGGCGGTGCTCCCCGATGACCTCGGGCTTCTGGCGATCGATGATCTCAGACACGTGTTCTTCTGTTCCTCTTGGGTTTCGGACCCGGCCCCTCAGACCGCAGGTGCTCTGCCTGCCCAGGAGCGGACGTGCCCCGTCTGGGCACAGCGGACCATCGTAGCCCCCGAACCGTTGTTCGCCCTAATGGGTGTCATCGGCTCGCAGCGTCGGGGACCTACGCGGGGATGTCGACGTGCCAGCGGTAGCGGGGTCGCCTCGGGCCGGGTTTGATCGAGTCGAGGTCGATGTCGGGGGTGAGGGCGAGGACCGGAGCGTCGGGCTCGTAGAAGGCGGCCTCGATCTCGTCGAGCGAGGCGTCGGGGGCAAGGCCCAGCTCGGCGAAGTCCCGGTTGCGGGCCTCGATGCTGCTCGGCGCGTCGAACATCTCCCGGAGGATCGCCGGCAGGGTCTCGGGGTCCTTCAGCAGCCAGGAGTGGCGTCCGCCCTCGACGACGACCACGCCGCCGCCGGCGAGCTTGGCCGCACTGCGGGCGGTGGCGAGCGGCACCACGATGTCCCGGTCGCCGTGGATCGCCACGACCGGCACGCCCTCGCGCCCCAGCTTCTCGAGCATCCACTTCGACGAGCGAGACCGCAGGATCGACACGCCCGGGCCGATCAGGTGCAGCGGGTTCTTCACGTGGCTGGCGACCATCGGCATGGCCAGGCGGCTGAACTTCACGGCCTGCTTGGGATCCCGGACGAACGGCACCGTGCTCAGCGAGTCGGCGAGCAGGATCGCGCCCACGCCGGCCAGCAGGAACGGGTTGAAGCGGGACACGGCCACGATGCGGTCCCACGGCTCGCCCACGATGGCGTCGAGCAGGATGACGGCGAGCGCCCGCTCCGGTTCGCGGGCGGCGAGCTCGGTGATGAGCCGGCCGCCCATCGAGTGGCCCATGTAGACGGCCTTGTTGATGCCGAGCTCGTCGACGACGCGGCCGAGGAGCTTGGTGTACTCCTCGAAGTTCGCACCGCCGGTGGGCAGGCCCTGGGTGCCGCCGTGGTTGGCGACATCGATGGCCACCACCTTGAAGCCGGACGTGACGATGCGGCTCAGGGTCTGGGCGTAGAGCATCCCCTCGGCCGAGTAGCCGTGGATCAGCACGATCGGGACGCCGCGCCCGCAGACCGACACCCGGACCTTGTGGCCGTCGGCCAGGGCGATCGTGTGCCGGGCGAGGCGCGGCAGCGTCGAGGGGACGGCTTCGTCGTGGTCCACCGGACCGAGGACGGTCTCGTCCTCGGTGGTGGCGAGGACGTCGATGCCCGTGCCCTCGGTGGGGCCGTCGTTCGAGCTGGGCCTACCCATCTGGGCTCTCCTTCCCCCCTTGCACCCGCGCTGACGTGGACATCAAGTGTGGCTCACCCACCCGATCGGCCGCGCGGACCCCTCCCTCAAGGGAGGAGCAGCGAACGGGTCTGCTCGACGTCGGCGCGCATCTGGGCGATGAGCGGGTCGATGCCGTCGAACTTGATCTCGCCCCGGAGCCGCTCCACGAACCGGACCCGCACGGCCTCGCCGTACAGGTCGCCGGTGAAGTCGATGAGGTTGCACTCGAGCAGCGGTGCGCCCTGGGGCCGCTCGTAGAACGTGGGCCGGTGGCCGAGCGACATGGCGGTGGCGTGGACCGACCCGTCGGCCCGCTCGAACCAGCCGGCGTAGATGCCGTCGGCAGGCAGCTGGATCTCCGCCGGGATCCGCAGGTTCGCCGTCGGGAAGCCGAGCTCACGGCCCCGCTTGTCGCCGTGCTCGACCGTGCCTCGGACCTCGTGGGGCCGTCCGAGCAGCGCCGCCGCGCCCTGCACGTCGCCCTCGGCGAGGAGCGACCGGACGGCGGTCGACGAGACGATCGCGCCCTCGGCCGCCGGTGTGCCGCCCGGGCCGACCAGCTCCAGGCCCTCGACGGTGAAGCCCAAGCTGGCCCCCATCTCGCGCAGCAGGGCCACGTTGCCGCCCCGCTTGTGGCCGAAGTGGAAGTCCTCGCCGACGACGACGGCCTTGGCCGTGAGGCAGCCCACGAGCACCTCGTGCACGAACTCCTCGGCCGTCTCCTTCGCCCGCTCCTCGTCGAAGTGGACGACGTAGGTGGCGTCGACGCCGGCCTCGGCGAGCAGCTCGAGCTTCTGGTCGAGGTCGCAGAGCAGCTTGGGAGCGGACTCGGGCCGCACGACCATCGCCGGGTGCCGGTCGAACGTGACGACCACGGTCTGGAGGCCCTGCGCCGAGGCGAGCGCCCTCACCTGGTCGATGACGGCGCGGTGGCCGAGGTGGACGCCGTCGTAGGCGCCGATGGTGACCACGCTGGGGGGCTGGGGCGTGGCGCACGGCCCGATGCCCTGGATGACCTGCACGCCGTGGACGCTAGGGACGCACCACCACAGGGGCCAACTCCGATCGGGGCGGCAGGCGTCACGCGGGGTGGGAGCCGGACTCCACGGCTCGCCAGGCGGCCGGCCAGCGCGCCGGGTCGTCGCCGGGCAGCGAGCAGCGGTCGGTGCCCGCGGCGGCGAAGTGCCGGTCGAGGATCGCGTCGAACGCCGGACCGTGGAACAGGCGCTGGTAGTACCACTCCAGGTCGAGGTCCTCGGGATCGGGGAGCTCCCCGTCGAGGTGCGCGGCGTGCACCCGCTCGACGCAGCTGCGCACCAGCGCCTCGAGCGACGGCGCGACCCGCTCGAACCCGCTCCGACCGAACTCGTACGCCCACGCCGTCGCCGGCGCCCCCGGCGGATCGGTCAGGTCCAGCGCGAGGTAGCGGTGGCTCGAGTAGCCGATCGGGAACAGCGCCCGGGGGAACCCGAGCTCGGTCGTGTTCACCGTCCACGAGTCCAGGGCGAAGGCGGGGTCGGACAGCCCGGCGGGCGGGACGACGTCGAACGCCGGCGCGTCCCAGTGCTCCCACAGCCACCGGATCTCGGCCGGCAGGACCAGCGGCGCGATGGCGGCGTCGATGGCGGCGATCGGCTGGGCGACGGCGCCGGGATCGGCCACCCGACGGTACGGCGCGTAGGACCGCTCGCCCACGACGTCGACGTACCAGTCGACCGCGAGCCGGATCCCCTCGATCGGATCGTCCTCCACCGCCGTCACCTCCTCGCCAGCCGCCTCCTCGCATCTTCCGCGAAACGTCCGACCACCACAACCACCCCACGGGTTACCGTGGTCTGGTCCCCGGCTCCCGAGCGCACCAGGAGGAAGAACGCCATGGCTGTCACCCGTGCCCTCCTCCCCCTGCCGCGCGCCTGACCGAACAGCGAGCGCGGCTTGTCCCCGTGCTCTGACCGCACCGCCTGTGCGGTGCCCTGTTCCAAGGACCTGCGTTGACCGATCTGCTCACCCGCTACGGCTGGGACGACCGCTGGGCGTCCCGCTACCACGACTACCTCCAGACCCCGGCTGCGGCCGAGGTCGACTCCCCCACCCCGGGCCGGGTCATCCGCCACGACGGCGCCGGCCTCATGGTCGCCGTCCTGGACGGCCCCGTCCGCTCGATGTTCGGCCCGCCCGTCCAACCGCCTCCGGTGGTCGGCGACTGGGTCGTGCTCGACCGGAACCGCAACCCCGTCGCCACCCTCCCCCGCGAGTCCCTGCTGCGCCGCCGCGCCGCCGGCACCGGCGAGAAGGAGCAGGCGATGGCCGCCAACGTCGACCTGGTGCTGGTCGTCTGCGGTCTCGACCGGCCGGTCCGCACCGGCCGCATCCAGCGCACCATCACCATCGCCCTCGACGCCGGGGCCGAGTCGCTGGTCGTGCTCACCAAGGCCGACAAGGTCGGCCCCGAGGTGGCGGCCGAGGCCGAGATGATCGCCGCCGAGGTCGACCCCGACCTCGAGGTCGTGACCCTGTCGGCCAAGGGCGGGTGGGGCGTCGACGACCTGCTCGAGCGGGTCGGCCAGCGCACGGTCGCCCTCATCGGCGAATCCGGGGCGGGCAAGTCCACCCTCGTCAACGCCCTGGTGGCGGGCGAGGTGGCGGCCGAGGGCGACGTCCGCGAGGGCGACTCCAAGGGCCGCCACACCACCACCCACCGCGAGCTGCACCTGCTCGACGGCGGCGGGGTGCTCGTCGACACCCCCGGCATCCGCGAGGTCGGCATCTGGACCGACACGGACGCGGTGGCCGAGGGCTTCCCCGAGATCGAGGAGCTCGCCGAGCACTGCCGGTTCCGCGACTGCGCCCACCAGAGCGAGCCGGGCTGCGCCGTGCGCGCCGCCGTGGCCGACGGCACCCTGCCCGCCGAGCGGCTCGAGGCCTGGCGGGCGCTCGACGCCGAGGCCGCCGCCGCGGAGCTGCGCGCCGACGTCGTCGAGCGCCACCGCCGCAACCGCCAGTTCGGCCGCCTCGCCCGCGAGGCCATGCGCCTCAAAGAAGAAGGCCGGAACTTGCCCTGAGGGGCGTCTCGGTCCCTTGGGGTTCCGAGCGGAGCGAGCCCGGGGGGTGTGGGGGGCAGAGCTTGCGGAGCCCCCCACCCAGGGACGATCCGGCTTGCCGGTCGTCCCTGCGAGGGCAGCCGGGCGTCAGCCCGTCGATCGAAGCTCGAGGAACGGAGTGAGGCGCAGCCGAACGAGTGACGAGAAGTTCGTCGCGCTTGACCCGGGGGTCAGGGTGGGGTTGGCTCCCTGGGCGTGACCCTCAGCTACGAAGAAGCCTCCGCCCAGATCACCGCGCCCGGCGAGCGCTACGAGACCCACGAGGTCGAGGTGCGGGGGGTCACCTACACCGCGTTCAAGGGGGCGCCGTCGTCGCTCAAGGAGCTGGCCGACCTCACCCGCCTCTACGGCGACACCGAGTACCTGGTGTACGAGGACGAGCGGTACACCTACGCCGACGTCTACGCCCGGGCCGACGGGATCGCCGCCGCCCTGGTCAACGACTACGGGGTGCAGAAGGGCGACCGGGTCGCCATCGCCATGCGGAACTACCCCGAGTGGATCATCACCTACCTGGGCGCCCTGTCGATCGGGGCGGTCGTGGTCTCGATGAACGCCTGGTGGACCGCCGACGAGATGGCCTACGGGCTCGAGGACTCGGGCGCCAAGGTCCTCGTCGCCGACCTCGAGCGGGTCGAGCGCAGCCGGGAGGCCGCCGAGGGCCTCGGCCTGCGGACCATCGGCGTCCGCCTCGACGAGGAGGAGGTGCCGCCCGGCGTCGAGCGCTGGGAGGACGTCGTGGTGCCCGGCGCCGCCCGGCCCGAGGTCGAGGTCGGCCCCGACGACGACGCCACCATCCTCTACACCTCGGGCACGACCGGCCGCCCGAAGGGGGCGGTGTCCACGCACCGGGCCATCGTCCAGGCGCTGATGGGCTTCGGCTGCAAGACGTCGATCGACTCGCTGCGCCGTCCCGAGGAGGCCGCCGGCCGCACCGGCGCCCCCGTCTTCATCCTGATCGTCCCGCTCTTCCACGTGACCGGGAACGTGCCGGTCTTCCTGGGCTCGCTGGCGTCGGGGCTCAAGCTCGTGATCATGCACAAGTGGGACCCGGGGCAGGCCCTCGTCCTCATCGAGCGGGAGAAGGTCACCAACTTCATCGGCGTCCCGACCCAGAGCTGGGACCTGCTCGAGCACCCGGACTTCGAGAAGTACGACACGTCCACGCTCACCTCGGTGGGCGGCGGCGGTGCCCCCGCTCCCCCGCAGCTCGTGGGCCGCGTCGGCAGCTCGTTCAAGACCGCCAAGCCGAACATCGGCTACGGCATGACCGAGACCAACGCCTACGGCCCCGGCAACAGCGGCGCCGACTACGAGACGCACCCCACCAGCACCGGTCGCTCGACCCCGATCCTCACCGTCGAGATCCGCGACGCCGACGCCAACCCGGTCCCGGCCGGCCAGCCCGGCGAGATCTGGATGAAGGGCCCGAACCTCATCCGCGGCTACTGGAACAAGCCGGAGGCGACGGCCGAGACCATCGTCGACGGCTGGCTGCGCACCGGCGACCTGGGTCGCATGGACGAGGAGGGGTTCCTCTACATCGAGGACCGCGCCAAGGACATGATCCTGCGGGGCGGCGAGAACGTGTACTCCGCCGAGGTCGAGGCCGCGATCTACGAGCACCCGGCGGTGTACGAGGCCGCGGTGTTCGGCCTGCCGCACGAGCGCCTCGGCGAGGAGGTGGCCGTCGCCATCGTCCCGCGCCAGGGCGAGACCATCGACCCCGACGAGCTGCGGACGTTCCTCGCCGCGCAGATCGCCCCGTTCAAGATCCCTTCGAAGGTGTTCTTCTACGACGAGGCCCTCCCCCGCAACCCCGCAGGCAAGATCCTCAAGCGCCAGCTCCGCGACGACCTCACCGAAGACGGCCTGACCCCGGCCTGACCCCGGCCCGGTCTGCCGCCCCCGGCCTCGGGCTCGCTCGGCCTGGGCGTGGGTGACCGCTGCTCGGTTCTTGTCGTCGAACGGCACCTCATGGGTGCAGAACGACGACAAGAACCGCCCGCCGCCTGAACCTGTCGTCGAACGGCACCTCATGGGTGCAGAACGACGACGAGAACCGCGCGGGGCCGGTGCGGTCAGGTGGCTTGGGCGGGGACCTGCTTGGGGATGCGGCCAGCGGCGAGGAGGCCGCCGACGGCGCCGACGAGGGCGAGGACGAACACCCAGGTGACGCTGTGGTCGACGGCCCAGCCGCGGCCGTCGCCCAGGGAGATGATGCCGCCGGCGACGCCGGTGCCCAGGGCGATGCCGACGGCGTCGCTCAGCTGGATCGCGGCGCTGGCCTTCCCCTCCTCGCCGGGCTTGGCCGACGCCAGGACGGTGACGGCCTGAGGCGCGTACGCGATCCCGATGCCGAAGCCGGCGATGGCCCAGGCCACCACGGCCAGGGCCACCGGCAGGCCGAGCGCGACGCCCAGCATGGTGGCGATGCCCGCGGCGAGGGCGCCGAAGCCGATGCGGTCGAGCGTCCGCGGTCCGAGCTGGTCGATGAAGCGGGCCTGGATCCACGACGCTGCGCTCCAGGTCAGCGCGCTCATGGTGAGGGCGGCACCCGCGATCCAGCTCGAGCCGCCCCGGCCGTCGACCACCGCGAGGGGGACGTACGCGTCGGCGGCGAAGAACCCGAAGGTGAGGATCCCCCGGACCGCCACCGTGGCCGGGATGCCGCGCTCGAGTCGGAGGGTGCCGCTCGGGAGGAGGTGGACGAGGGCGTTCACGGCGAGGGGCACGCCGACGGCCAGCAGCACGACCGCGAGCACCACCGGGACGCCGCTGGCGGCCGCGAACGCCGCACCGACGCCGAGCACGAGCAGGACGACCTGGCGGAGCCGCAGGTTCTGGGCGGCACGGCGCTCGCGGTGCTCGGCGTCGTCGAGGTCGACGCCCTCGGGGAGGCCCATGGTGGTCAGCGCCGGCACGGTCATCACCCCGGCGACCAGCACGAGCGGCACCAGCACGAGGAACACCGCCCGCCACGACAGGGCGTGCTCCACCAGCAGGGCGGCAGACGGGCCGACGAGGCCGGGCACGACCCACGCCGTCGACATGACGGCGAACATCTTCGGGCGCAGCGGCCCGGGGATCCCGCGGCCGACGGCGGTGTAGCCGATGGCCGGGATGGCGCCGGCGCCGAAGCCCTGGAGCACGCGGCCCAGCACCAGCATCGGCATCGACACCGCACCGCCGCCGATGAGCAGGCCGACGGTGAACAGGCCCAGGCCCACGACGTACGGCAGGACCAGGCCCCGGGTGTCGGCCAGCTGCCCGGCGACGACGATCCCCAGGAGGCTCCCGAGGAAGAAGCCGCTGAACACCCAGCCGTAGAGGCCGAGGCCGCCGAGGTCGTCCTTGACGTCGGGCATGATCGCGGCGATCGCCATGGCCTCGAACGCCACGAGGGTGACGGTGAGGACGAGTCCCACGACGAGCTTCCGTCGGTGCGGGGCGAAGAGGCCTCCGTCGAGCTCATCGCCCCCCGCCGGGGCGGTGAACGGCTGCGGCGGCAGCCCTTCGGGCTCGGTCGGGACGGGTGGCGGCTCGAGGGACATGGCGGATCGAGTGTACGGACGCCCCCTCCGCGCCACCCGACCCGCTCCGAACTTCGTATGGCTCAGGCCCCGATCCGGCGCTCTCGCATACGAAGTTCGCCTGGGGTGGGGGTTGGGGGTTGGGGGTTGGGGGTGGGGTCAGTGGGTGGTCTGGCCTCCGTCGACCACGAGGCACTGGCCGGTCATGAAGGTCGAGGCGTCGCTGGCCAGGAACAGGGCGGCGGTGGCGATCTCGTCGGGGGTGCCCATGCGGCCCATGGGCTGCCCGGCCAGCATGAGCTGCTGGAACTCGGGCGGGTTGTTGCGGACCATGTCGGTGTCGATCACGCCCGGGGCGAGGGCGTTGACCCGCACGCCGGCCGACGCCAGCTCAGCGGCCATCGACCGGGTCAGCGACAGCAGGGCGCTCTTGCCCGCCAGGTACATGGCCATGCCGTAGCCGCTGGTGAAGATGCCGCAGCTGACCAGGTGGACGACCGCGGCGTGGTCGCTCTCGCGCAGGTGCGGGAGGGCGTGTTGGACGAGGAACAGCCCGGCACGGATGTTGGTGTCGGTGGACTTCTGCCATGCCTCGGCGGTGATGGAGCCGATGGGCTGGGTGAGCGCGTTGGCGGCGTTGTTCACGACGATGTCGACGCCGCCGTACGCCTCGACGGTGCGCTGGACGAGGCGCTCGAGGTCGCCCAGGTCGCCGACGTGGGTGGCGACGCCGATCGCCGTGCCGCCCGCCTCGGTGATCTCCCGCGCCGCCTCCTCGCAGGCGTCGGCCTTGCGGCTGGCGACGACGACCTTGGCGCCCATCGCCGCGAACGAGCCGGCGATGGCCCGCCCGATGCCCCGGCTCCCGCCGGTGATGATGGCCACGCGGTCGGTCAGATCGAACTGGTGGAGCAGCTGGTCGCGATCCACGGTCACCTCCTGGTCGGGCCCGCAGCCTCCCATGTCGCGAGGTCTCGCCGAAGATCTTCGTGTCGAATGGGTGCAACGACCCCAACTCACGGTAAGTTGCCCGCTCCCCCGATCGAGAAAGGCAGCCCCGATGTCGTCATCGCTGACCGTCGCCAAGCACCGCGCCAACCTCCAGAAGCTCCGTGAGGAGACCGAGGCGGGCATCACCACGCTGGAGGTCAGCTACAACGAGCTCGATCCCGAAGAGGCCGCGAGCGACGTCGGCGCCGGCGAGGACGAGGGCGGCTCCGAGGGCGACCTCACCCGCTTCGAGCGCGACCGCATCCGGGCCCGCATCGCCGAGGAGAAGCTGTTCCTCGAGGTGATCGACGCGGCCGAGGCCCGCACCCACGACCGCAACTGGAAGAACTGCGCCAAGTGCGGCAACCCCATCGGCGACGACCGGCTCGACGCCCTGCCCGCCACCGAGCTCTGCGTCACGTGCAAGGCGAACCGCGGCGCCTGGTGACGTGACCGCCCACGGCGAGCGAGCCCTGCCCGCCCGGCGGGCCTACGTGGTCGACACCGACCAGCTCGCCGGCGTGGTCGTCGAGATCGACGCCACCGAGGACCTGCAGGCGCTCGCCGTGCTGCAGGCCGGCCTGCACGAACCGCCCGAAGGCTCGCGCCTGATCCACGGCTACGACGTCGCCACCGCCGGGCTCGGTGCCTGGGTGGGCGACCGCCGCGTGCGCGTGTCGATCTGGCCGGCGTTCATCGACGCGGCAGGCGACATCGACGCCGCCGACCCCGACGATCCCGAGGCCGACGTGCTGGTCATCGACCTCGACCCGCTCGAGCACGGCACCGAGCTCGAGGAGCTGGTCCGCCTGGGCCGCCTGATCGTGGCCGGGCCCGAGAGCGGCCCGGTGCCGCTCGTGGTCGACGTGGACCGGGACCTCGTGCGCGAGGTCCTGACCGCCGCCACCACCGACTGACCACCGCTCCCACCGCGGGGCGGGATGGGCGTCAGGCGTAGGGGTCGTCGGGGCGCTCGAGCAGGCCGGCCACGTCGGCCAGCGCACCGGCGAGCATCGAGGCGCGCACGAGGACGCGGGCGATCTCGTGCTCGGCCTGCTGGCCCTGCCCGTGGAGCGGCGGATCGCCGAGCGACCGCACGATCATGGTGGGATCGGCCGGGAGCGCGATCGGCTCCGGGTCCGGCAGCTGCGGCACCGGCTTCCAGAGCTCGGCCGGCTTGAGCTTGTTCCCCTGGCGGCGACGCCCGCCCTTGCGACGGTTGCCACTCACTTCGTTCGCCTCCCACTCGTCGCCCGGCCAGCATCGGGAGCCCACGGCTGAGGACCGCGAGGGAGGACCGCCGCCGTGTCCATCGGTTCGCTCGCAAGCTCGCTCACAGCAGCACTCCCTGGGCCGGTGCCGATGCGGAGCCCGGTGCCTCGGCTTCGGCTTCGTAGATGTCCGAGTCGTCCTCGGTGAGGAGCTCGTCGTCGCGCAGGCCGAGGGCGACGCGGAGCTGGTTGGCGTCGAGGTCGGCCAGCGAGCTGGACCCGGGGAGGATGAGGTCGGCGATGTGGCGCTTGCCGGCGACGACCTCCTCGACCCGCTCGTCGACGGTGCCGGGGCACACCAGGCGGTGCGACACGACGGTCTTGGTCTGGCCGATGCGCCACGCACGGTCGCGGGCCTGGTCCTCGACCGCCGGGTTCCACCAGCGGTCGTAGAGCACGACGTGGTTGGCGGCGGTGAGGTTGAGGCCGGTGCCGCCCGCCTTGAGCGACAGGACCAGGGCGCCGGCGCCGGCGCGCTCCTGGAACTCCTGGATCATCCTGTCCCGGGCGCCTCGGGCGAGGCCGCCGTGGTAGCAGTCGATCTTCTGGCCGGTGCGCTGGGACAGGTGGTCGGCCATCCGCTTCCCCCACTCGGCGAAGTGGGTGAAGATCAGCACCTTCTCGTCGCCGGCGAAGACCTGGTCGACGATCTCCTCGAGGCGGGTGAGCTTGCCCGAGCGACCCGACAGCGGCAGGTCGTCGGCCTGGTACGCCGAGGGGTGGTTGCAGATCTGCTTGAGCGCGGTGATGGCGGCGAGGATGGCGCCCTGCTTGGGCTCGCCCCCGCCGACCTCGCTGGAATCGGCGACCAGCCCGTCGAGGACCGCCTGGTAGAGGCCGATCTGCTCGGGCGTCATCATGCAGTGGTCGAGCTCGTCGATGCGGTCCGGCAGCTCGGCCGCCACCTCGGGCTCGCTCTTGGTGCGGCGGAACACGAGGATGCCGTTGAGCGCCCGCAGCGCCGCCTCGCCCTCGCCCTGCATCTGGGAGATGAAGCCGGCGCGGTTGCCGACCAGCCCGGGGTTGGTGAAGTCGAGGATGGCCCACAGGTCGCCGAGGCCGTTCTCGATGGGCGTGCCGGTGAGGGCGACGCGGGTGCCGGCGTCGAGCCGCCGGAGCTGCTGGGCCGTCTCCGACGTGTGGTTCTTGATGGCCTGCGCCTCGTCGAGCACGACCTGGGTCCAGTGCCGCCCGGAGAGGGCGTCCATGTCCCGGACGGCGGTGCCGTAGGTGGTGATGACGACGTCGGCGCGGTCGAACGCCGTCTGCATCTGCATGCCCGAGGCCCGGCCGGCGCCGTGGTGCACGAGCACCTTGACGTGGGGCACGAACTTGGCGGCCTCCCGCGCCCAGTTGCCGACGACGGCCGGCGGGGCGATGACGAGCGCGGTGCCCTCGCCGGTGGTGCGGCCCAGGTGGGCGAGCATCGTGGGCGTCTTGCCGAGGCCCATGTCGAGGGCGAGGCAGCCGCCGAGGTCCACCGTGTGGAGGAACCCGAGCCAGGCGAGCGCCTCGGCCTGGTAGCCGCGCAGCTCGCCCACGAACCCCTCGGGCGTGGTGATGGGGTCGGTGGAGATGTGCGAGGCCTTGCGGAACAGCTCCGACGCCCACCCGCTGCCGTCGACCGTGACGCCGCCGGCGAGGTGGTTGCCCTCGAGCCCGACCGAGTGGCGGAGGATCTCCGCACCGGTCATCTTCGTCTTCTCGGCCCGCTCGGCCAGCGCCGCCGCGGCCTCCTTGAGGTCGACGGCGTCGAGCTCGACCCACTTGCCGTGCGAGCGCACCAGCGGGCGGGCCTCGGCGGCCAGGCGGGCGACGTCCTCGGCGGTCAGCTCGACGTCGTCGAACAGGACCGACCAGCTGACGTTGGCCAGCTGGTGGGCGCCGACGACGGACTCCCCGCCCATCGACTCGGCGAAGAGGCGCAGCGACGGCGACGGCTTCTTGCGGGACAGCGCCGGCACCCGGAGCTCGAAGCCGGCGGCCTCGAGCAGCGGACCGGTGACCGTCATCAGCTCCCAGGCCTCGTCCTGGCTCAGGTACACCTGGCCGCGGCGCAGCGCACCGGGGCGGAGCAGCGCCGGGAACACCCGCTCGACGCGGTTGAGCTCATCGGCGAGGGGCTTGGTGGACTTGCCGTCGGCGAGGGCCTGCTCGATGGGCAGCAGCGTGCCCTCGGCGCCCGGGCCGAGGACCGACAGGAACCAGGCGTTGCCGGAGTCCGGCGGGTCCAGGGTGATGACGAGCTTCACCCGGGCCGTGCCGGTGAGGGGCTTGGCCCAGCGGTCGATGCGCTTGGACACCTCGGCGCCCGCGGCGACCGGGGCCTCGAAGGTGGAGCCGTCGAGGCGGGTGACGAAGGCCTCGGCCACCGCAGCGGTGGTGCGCACGACCGGCGGCGGGGCCGGGAACTCGAGCATGCCGGCCGCCTGGCGGACGATGGTGTCGACCACCGCGCCCTGGACGGCCAGGGTGACGTTGCGGGGGTCGGCGTGCGCCAGGACGGTGACGGGGCCGGGCATCGCCGCGGCCATGGCGGCGACCGCGGCCTCCTCGACCAGCGCGGGGACCCACTTGACGCCGAGCTCGATGGCCCGCCCGTCGGGCTGCTTGGCGCCGGGCAGGGTCGGGACGATCGCGCCGCGCGCCACGAGGCGGACGGCCGCCACCGCGACCCGTCCGAGCCAGGCGACGCTCGCGCCCACGCCCTCGCGCCCGAGGCCGCCGCCGACGGCGACGAGCCAGCCGAGGGCCTCGCCGATGGGGATGGCCAAGGCTGCCGCCCTCGCCCCGCCGGGCAGCACGACCGCGGGGTGGACGCTCCAGCCGACCGCCGGGCCGCCGATGGCCTCGAGCCGGTCCGAGAGCTCCTCGGCGCTGGCCGGCTCGGTGCCGGGGCCCGCAGCCCACACGACAATCTGCCCCGACGCCCACGAGGCCTGCAGCCGCACCTCGCCCGCCGGGTCCGCGGCAGCGATGGCGGCGATGGGGTCGTCGGTCTTCGAGAGGAGGTCGTACGCGGCCTCGAGCTGGGCGAGCTCGGCCTCGAAGTCGGCCACGACCTGGTTGCGCTCCGGGCCGGTGAGCTGCCGCACGGAGTCGAGCCGGTCCTCGAGGTCCTCCAGCAGGTCCTCGACGACGTCGCGCCAGCGGTTGGGGTCGGCCTCCAGCAGCGTCAGTTGTTCGGGTGTCGCGCTGCCGTCCGCAGCCGCCCACGCGGCTGCTTCCAGCGCTTCCAAGGTGTCAGCCATCTCAGGTCCAGCGCTCCCTGCGCCGTGGCCCGCCGATCACCCGACCGTCGGACCGTCCGCTCATGGCGTTCGCATGGGCTGGCCTCGGACTCGAGCCAGCTGCACCCCCTGCCTGCGCAGGAGGGACGCCGAGCGGTTTCCACTGTACCCCCGTGGCCACCGAGCCGGTTGCATCCAGGGGCGAGGCGGTCCGCACCCGCCGCCGGTGCTCCGACCGTGGCCGTCAGCCGTCGGCGAGGCCGAAGGCGTGCGCCCGGGCACGGTGGCGCGCCGTGAGCCCGCCCACGACGCGCAGCGCGAAGTAGGCGGCGAGGGCCGACAGGCCGAGCCCGAGCATCTCCTGGGCGATGCCGAAGCGGATCTCGCCGGCCGACGCGAACGTGTCGCCGTCGCTGATCCGGAAGTCGATGCCCACGAACCACGACAGGATCCAGACGCCCCACCACCACCCGATCAGCGGCGAGCTCGGGCGCCCGGCCCAGCCGTGGGCGCCGACCGGCACGTCGGGCGCCGAGGCCCGCCACGCCTCGTCCATGCCCTGCTTGGGCTTCCAGAGGTTGGCGATCGGCACGAACCACCAGCCGACGGCCCAGCCCGGGGTCTGCTCGAGGCCGGCCACGCCCAGCGGGCCGCGCAGGTTCCTCTGGATCCGGTGCCGCCACACGAGGAAGACGACGATCGTCGCCAGCGTGACGAGCGACGTGATCAGGCTGACGCCGACCGCCGCGCCGTTCCCGCCCCCGAGGAGCGAGTCCAGGCTCTGGTTCGCGAGGTCCAGGTCCTTCGCGTTCCCGAAGCGCACGACGTCGATCACCAGGTTCACGACCTTGAGCGCGACGAGCGCCCCGAACAGCACCTGCACGGCCCGACCGAGCACCGTGACCGGCTCGTACGGATCGACGTACACCGGCACCATCGGGAGCTGGGACCACTGGTACCCGTCCCACCAGCCCATCCCGCCCCAGGGAGCGGGGTACGCCCCGGGCGGCGCAGCGGGCACGGACGGCGACGTCCAACCGGGGCCGCCTGGGACGCCGCCGCCGTCCATCGGTCCCCCCTGGTCCGCCACGGCGC
>DATMGQ010000009.1:0-2466 GCA_035555395.1 Acidimicrobiales bacterium | reverse complement strand
CCACGGATTGACGGTGGGCTCCTGCGTGCGGAACTCGGTGGTCGCGTTCAATCCGAACTCAGGCATGCGTGTCTTGCCCAGCACCGTGACTCCGGTGCCGACGAACTGCCGGGTGTAGGCGCCGTCCTTCTTGGCCGGCCGCGCCGTGTACGCCTCGGATCCGTTGTTGGTGGGCCAAGCGGCGACGTCGGTGTTGTCCTTGATCAGGGTCGGGACGCCGAACAGCGGTGCGCCGGTATCGCTGGACCGGCGCGGTCGGTCGTACGCCTCGTGCACGACGGCGCGCAACGTCGGGGTCACCTTCTGGATGCGTTCGACGGCCGCGGACTCGACCTCGGCGGCGCTGAGGTCACCGCGCCTGATCAGATCGGCGAGGGCGACGGCGTCGTGGTCGGCGAGAGCGTCGTCGCCGAAGGCGTGGACACGTACCTGAGGAGTCATGCAGACATCGTGCCGCGTCCGACCATCGATGTCTAGAAGATCTTACAGACTTTTGGATATGATCTCCGTCATGCAGAAGCGACGCCACGGATCCAGCGCTCAGCAGCGGCGAGCGGCCCTGATCGATGCAGCCGTCGAGGTGGCGGCCGAGAAGGGAATGTCCGGAGTCACCCACCGTGCCGTGACCGAGCAGGCGGGTCTGCCGCTGGCGACGGTCGGCTACTTCTTCGATTCGATCACCGATCTGGCCGTCGAGGCGCTGCGGACCAAGGTCGCCGAGGACGTCGCGCAGATGAATGCGCTGGCGACCCAACTCGTCGAGGGTGAGCGACGGCCGCTGTCCGAACTGGTCGACGTCTTCGCCGGTGCCGCGGCGGCACCGAGGACCGAAGGCATGGCCTTCGTCGAAGCGTTGCTGACCGCGGCTCGCGATCCACGATTCCGCGCGTTCGCCGCCGATGTGCTCCTGGCCGGTCGAGGTGTCGTGTCAGCGGCCAGTGCGGCCGCCGACGCCGAGGTCGATGACCCGGGTGCCTTCCTGGCGCTGGTGCACGGCTACCTGTTGCACGCCCTGGCGGCACCCGATCTGATCGACGCCGAGGCACTCGCTCGCGGCGCGCGTTCACTGCTGATCGGCGAACTGGTCCAACAGGGTCGCCTCGATCTGGCGCAGGAACTCGTCAGACGGTGACGACCCTGCTGCAAGATGTGTGACGAATTCGGTCACCATCTTGGGTCTGCTGCACGGATAGGTGACAGGTTTAGTCACGCAGCCAGGTCGGCTGGCGTGGTCATGATGGTCTCGTATTCAACGGGGGTCAAGCGGCCGAGGCCGGTCTGGCGTCGGCGGCGGTGGTAGGTCCGTTCGATCCAGGTCACGATCGCGATGCGCAGTTCGTCTCGGGTGGCCCAAGAACGACGGTTGAGGACGTTCTTTTGCAGCAGGCTGAAGAAGCTCTCCATGGCGGCGTTATCTCCGGCTGCGCCGACACGACCCATGGATCCGACCATGCCGTGACGGCCCAGAGCATGCACAAATTTCCTGCTTCGAAATTGCGACCCTCTATCGGTATGCATGATGCAGCCAGCGACGTCGCCACGTCTGGCCGCGGCGCTGGCCAGTGCCGCGACGGCCAGGCGTGACTTCATCCGTGAGTCGATCGAGTAGCCCACGATCCGGTTGGAGAACACGTCCTTGATCGCACAGAGGTAGAGCTTGCCCTCACCAGTGCGGTGCTCGGTGATGTCAGCCAGCCACAGCTCGTTCGGCGCCTCGGCGGTGAACTCGTGCCGGATCACATCATGCCTGTCGACCACAGCGCACAGGTCGTCGTGGACCGGCGGACCGGGCTTCTTCGCCTTGCCCCGCTTGGGTTTGCCGAACGCGGACCACCAGCCATGCTGCGAGCAGATCCGCCAGGCTGTCCGCTCGGCCATCGGTTGTCCGGCGTCGGCGGCTTCGTCGACCAGGAACCGATACCCGAACTCCGGGTCATCGCGGTGGGCGTCGAACAACGCATTCGCCCGATACGCCTCCACGAGCTCGGCGTCGGTGACCGGGTTCTTGAGCCACCGGTAGTAGGGCTGGCGGGCGAGCTTGAGAACCCGGCACGTCACCGTGACGGGAATCCCGTCGGCGGCAAGCTCTTTCACGAGCGGGTAGAACCTTTTCCCGGCAAATGTGCCTGCGACAGATACGCCGCAGCACGACGCAGCACCTCGTTCTCTTGCTCCAGCAGCCGGTTGCGCTGGCGCAGTTCCCGCAACTCCGCATCACGGTCATCTGGCAACCGAGCGCCGCTTTCAACTGCCTTGCTGGCCGCACGCGAACGGGCCAACCACTTCGTGAGCGTCATCGGATGAACACCGAAATCTTTCGCGATCTGCTCGACCGTGACTCCGGGCTCACGATCCTCCGCGACACGCACCACGTCGTCACGGAACTCTTTCGGATAAGGCTTGGGCACGATGGCATCCTTCCAGGCCCACCCTCCCAGGCAAGCCAGATCAGATGTCACCTATCCG
>DATMGQ010000008.1:0-5693 GCA_035555395.1 Acidimicrobiales bacterium | reverse complement strand
TGGCAGCCGGGGAACTCGCAGGTGGCGCCGGCGCGGGCGAGCAGGGCGGTGAGGATCGCGGCGGTGACGAGGCGCTGCTTGCGGCCGACGTGGAGCGGTTCGCCGTCGTCGTCGGTGATGACGATCTGGAGGTCGGCTTGTTCGGCGAGCTCGCGCAGGGCGGCTCGGCCGATGGGTCCGCCGCCGAGGATCCGCGCCGTCCACGCCTCGCGCTCACCGGTGGGGACGGCGGCGCGGTCGAAGAGCTCGGTGAGCGTGGCGGTCACGATCAGCAGGGGGCGGAGCTGCCCGCGCCGTGACGACACCGACCCGTCGGCGATGAGGTCCACGATCGCCGCACCCACCAGTTCCTGGTAGCTGCGGGTGTCCTCGGTGAGCTGCCCGGTGCGCTGCCACGTCTCGATGCGGGCCTCGACCGCTTCGGTGACGATCCCGAGGGACACCGGCGTGACATCGAGGGTGATCAGCCCGCGGCCCGCGAACCCCGCCACGATCTTCGCCGTGTCGAGCTCCGAATCGTGATCGAGCGGCGAGTCCGGCTCGTTGACCCCGAGCTCCTCCAGTGCCCCGTACCGCCACGCGAGCAGGAACCGCGCCAGCGCATCTGCCGTGCGGGTCTTCGCCTCCGCGACCAGCAGCGCCTCGTCGCGGTCGAACACCTCCGCCACCTCCGGCCGCCGAGCCCGCGTCAGCAGCTCCAGGTGCGACAGCGGCAACGACCCCGCAGCCGCCGCCGCGGACACGTGGGGCATGCCCGCCGCGTCGAGCGCCGTGCGCCGCAGCGCAGCCGTGGCCGAGCGGCGGGCACCCGTGCGGTTCACCAGCATCGCGATCGGCGACCGCGCCCCATCAGCGGCCCAGTCACCCGACGCCTCCCACTGCGGCAGCATCGACACCACCGCACCGTCGACGAGCGCCTCGAGAGCCGCCCGAGCCTCCAGGGCCGCCGTCATCTCCGCACCGGTAGCGACCTCCGGAACCACATCGAGCAGCCGGTCCAGGGCATCGTGGGCCGCTGCCCGACGATCCCCACCTGCTGCTCCATCCGTCATGCCGAACATGTGTTCGATCATACGAACCTCAGTTGAGGCCAGCTACAGACTCATGAGTCGCACCCGCTCGCTGAGCCTGCGGTTGCAGATCAGGTCGGGACCCGCTCGCGCTGCCAGCGGGCTCGAACACCGTCAGAACGACGAGTACCCGTACCCGGAAACGACCTGCCCCTTCTTCACGATGTCCTTGCCGAACGGCGTCACTGCGAGCGGGATCAGCTTGAAGTTCGCGATGCCGAGCGGGATTCCGATCACCGTCAAGCACAGCACCACACCAGCGATCGCGTGCCCGATGGCGAGCCAGAGCCCGGAGAACACGAACCAGAGGACGTTGCCGACCAGGTTCAGCGAAGCGGACCCGCCTGGACGCTTCACCACGGTTCGGCCGAACGGCCACAGCACGAAGCCCGCGAGCTTGAACGACTGGACCCCGAACGGGATCCCGATGATCGTGACGCACTGGATGATCCCGGCGAACACGTAGCCGAGGAACATCCAGAACCCCGAGAGCACCAGCCAAAGGATGTTCAGCACCACCGACCCGGCCCCCGGGGGCGATCCCGGGGATACCCGCAGGGGAACGGCGTGCGGAGGCGTCGACGGCGGCAGAGGCACCGAGTGCGGGGCAGGAGCCGGTTGCGACCACGCCTGCTGCACCATCGTCGGATCGCTGGACGTCGCGTGAGGCCACGTTCCGCTCGGGCCCGCGTACGGGTCACTCATCGCCGTTCCTCCCAAGAGCCATCCGACCGATCCTCCCCGACCGATCTCGACGCAACCGCCTCGCGTCCGTCGACATCATGTCCGATGCTGGCCACAAACGAAAGCAGCGGTCGTGCTGGACCGGCCCGTCACCCGAACAGGGGTCGATGTCCGATTTCGCGCGACCCGATGGGGCGGGGAGCTACTCCGCGGCCTCGGTGGTGGTCGTCGTGCCCGACCCACCGGAGCCGGAGCCGGTGCCGGTGCCGGTGCCGGTGCCGGGGCGCCAGGTGCCGAAGGCGTCGAGGCGGTCGCTGCGGCTGACGGGGATGGCGCCACTGCCATCGGCGTTGGCGACGAACACCTCCTTGTCGTCGAGGCGCTCGACCGAGAACAGGATGAGCTTGCCGTCGGCGGTGGGCGACAGCTCGGACTCGATGCTGATGGCGTCGGCGACGACGACCTCCGGGTCGCCCCCGTCGAGCGAGACCCGGTAGAGGTCGTCGGCGGTGCCGCCCTCGGCGTCGTCGTTGGGGACGGCGGCGACGAAGTACACGGTCTTCCCGTCGGGGGCCCAGACCGGGGAGCTGTCGTGGTGCTCGGTGTCGGCCACCTCCTCGGACTCGCCGGTGGACGGGTCGAGGGTGAAGACGGCGGAGGTGTCGGCGTCGAGGGGCTGGGCGGTGATGGCGAGCTGCTTCCCGTCGGGCGACCAGGCCGGCTGGCGGGAGCCGGGGACCGTCGAGACCTTCTCCGGGCCGGAGCCGTCGGCGGCGACGAGCCAGACGTCGCTGTCGACGTTCGAGGTGGAGGAAAAGGCGAGCTGGGTGCCGTCGGGCGACCACGCCAGGTCGGCGACGCCGGGGGCCGTGTCCGGCGTGACCCGGACGGGCGCGCCGCCGGCGGCGGGGACGACGTAGCCGGCGAAGTCGCCGTCGCGGTTCGAGAAGAACGCCACCTTCGTGCCGTCGGGCGACCAGCTGGCGCCGCCCTCGTTGCTCGAGGGCGACGGAGCGAGCGGGGTGACCGCGCCGGTCTCGGCGTCGACGACCTGGAGCTCGAAGTCCGAGCCGGTGCCGTCGCCGTCGAGCAGGAGCTTCGAGCCGTCGGGCGACCACGTGAGCGCCTCGGCCCGGCCCGGGATCTTGGCGATCACGTCGGTCTTGGTGCCGGCGCCGTCGGTGAGGAAGACCGTGGTCTCGCCCTTGGCGGTGGAGAGGTAGGCGAGGCCGTGGGACGGCGCCGAGTCGTCGAGCGGGGCCGCGGTGGTGGTCGTGACCGCGGCCGTGGTGGTCGCCTTCCCCTCGCCCGAAGCCGAGGCGTCGTCCTTCGAGCACCCGGCGAGGAGGGCCACGAGCGCCAGCCCGGACAGGGCGACGGCGGCACGAGATCGAGGGGTCGGATGGACGGTCGAGCGGTTCACGGACGGATCGTAGGAACCGGTCTGGAGCGGCATCCCGCGATCGAGCCGATGGTTGCCGAAGGTTCACCGGGAGGTCGTCGGGAGGTCGCCGTGTGGACCGCTGATCGGCCGACCGGGACGGGCGCCGAGGCGTCGCACCAGGCGTGTGCGCGCTGTTCGGCCAAGCTTCACCCTGCGCTCAGGGTGGGTTCCAGGTCCCCTGTCACGGTGCTTCCCGGGAGGGTCGGACGGTCCGCACCGGGCGAACGCGACGCCTTCCAGGAGGAACAAGGCACATGCGCGTTACCACTCGCCGCGTCGCTGCTGCAGCAGCCGTCGGCATCCTTTCCCTCACGGGCGGGCTGGCGGGCGTGAAGCCCGCCGAAGCAGCCACCCCGTTCCCGCCCAACAAGTCCTCGGACTGGATCCGCCTCGGCGGCTCCGACACCACCGAGGGCCTCATGAACCGCCTGGGTCTCCTCTACAACGAGGCGCCCGGCTGCGTCATGACCGGCACCCCGCAGAACCTCGACGGCCGCTGCTTCGACTTCAACACCGGGACCGCCGGCATCCAGGAGCAGTACCAGAACGACGCCTCGGGCAACCCGACCGACGCGGCCAACACCGACCACGACGTGGCGTTCAACTACTTCGCCGTCGGCTCCGGCAACGGCATCAAGCAGCTCGCCACCCGTGGCGACGCCGGCGTCCAGGTCATCGACGTGGCCCGTTCCTCCCGCGCCCTGACCGCGACCGACGCCGACGGCCTCCGCTCCTTCGCCTACGCCAAGGACGCGATCCCGTGGGTGAAGTTCCCCGGTGCGCCGGCCTCGGCGGTCAGCTCGCTGACCTCGGCCCAGCTCAAGAACATCTTCTCGGGCTGCGCCCCGTCGGCCCAGCCCGACATCGACAAGACCGCCAACGGCGGCAACAACAACGGCTTCGCCGACTGGGGCGACGTCGGCGGCGTGTCCGGTCAGCCGATCATCGTGTGGGCGGCCCAGGACGGTTCGGGCACCCGGACGACGTTCGACGGCTTCCTCGGCTCCGGCTCGAACTCGACCAACTGCATCCCGACGGCCTACAAGGACAACAGCCTGGCCAACGGCGAGCGCCGGATCTTCGAGAACAACGCCGAGCCGATCAAGAACTCGACCGCGATCGACTGCACCACCGAGTTCACCGCCGCCGGGCTCTCCGCTCCGGCCAACTGCGCCGCCAACTCGATCTTCTACTACTCGATCGGGCGCCACACGCAGAGCGGTGGCGAGACGTCGGTCCTCGGCAACATCACCGTGGCCGGCAACCCCGTCGCCCCGACCGAGGCCAACATCTTGAGCGACGCCTTCCCCTACAGCCGGTACCTCTACAACGTGATCCGCAACGACACGTTCGCCTCGGGCCTCGCCTCGAACGCCGTGCGCAACTTCGTGTCGTCGAACGGCTTCATCTGCAAGACGGCCGCCAACTCGGCGACCAACCCGAAGACCGGCAACAACTTCCGGACCGACGTCGAGAACGTCATCCGCGGCGAGGGCTTCATCCCGCTGCCGGTCGGCAACAACGGCGCTGGCGGCGGCCAGAGCCACTGCCGTGCGGTGGACGCCGCCTCCCTGTAGCTCCCACGCTGCGACCTGTCCCGCCACGCCACCACCCACCGGCGGGACCGCAAGGGGCCCCGGCTTCGGCCGGGGCCCCTTCGCGTTCCGGACGGTGTGGGGTCAGCCGGCGTCGGCGGCGCCCCAGAGGGGCATGGTCCCGGTGGCGGGGTCGTACTGGGTGAGCCAGGCCGGGAGGTAGATCGGGTCGGTGAAGTCGTCCGGGTGGTGGCCGGGGAGCGCCGAGACCACCAGGGTCGGGACGAGCACGAAGGCCAGCGACACGGCCAGCTTCACCAGGCGGAACCACGTGAGCGGGTTGCGCAGCCTCCGCTCGCCGTGGAGCTGGACCAGCGCGCCGACCGCGGTGAAGCAGGCGATGGTGACGAAGCCGACGAACGCGGCCCAGGCGTACTGGATGCGGGAGCCGTCGGTGGCCTCGAACACATCGAAGGTGTTCGCCTTGTGCTCGATCTCCTCGGCGAGGTGCCAGAGGAAGAGGGTGGCGGGCACGGGGTCGGCCCGGTCGAAGACCTGGCCGAGGTGGGCCTCGGTCCAGCGGGCGACGCCGTAGGAGATGGTCTCGCCGGCCGCGGCGTACGCCACCCGGAACCGGGGGCTGCGGCGCCACACCCAGTCGGCGTTGGCCTTCATCATCCGCTGCACCCGGAGCGTGCCCGGGTAGCGAGCCGAGACGATGTCGTTGAAGCGCTTGTGCTGCGTGTGGTGCCCGGTCTCCTGGCGCACGTACGAGTCCGAGCGGGCGCGCAGGTCGTCGTCGATGCGGTCGTAGGTGGAGCGCACGGCGCGGATGAACAGCGGCTCGGCGTAGGGCATGCCGAGCGAGATGGCGTTGGCCGCCGCGGCGAACTCGGGGTTGCCCGGCACCCACATCGGGTCGGTGTCGGGCGGGTACTCGAACGCCACCCGCCGGGTCGG
>DATMGQ010000007.1:0-25330 GCA_035555395.1 Acidimicrobiales bacterium | reverse complement strand
CCGCGCCGTTGAAGTCGAGGTACTGGCGGTCGACCATCGCCGACGTCGAGGTGAACGGCGGTGCCGCGTCGGCCGAGGCCGGGCCGAACGGGCCGACGCCGTCGGCGTTCCGCGCCGCCACGCGGAACCGGTGGAGCGTGCCGGCCTCGAGGCCGGTGACCTCGGTCTGCGTCGTGCCGATGGCGACGTCGACCGGCGTCGCCGCCGTGTTCGCCGCGGTGGCGAGCACCTGCACGCGGTAGCCGGTCAGGCCCGCCTCGCTCGCGCACCCGGGGATCGTGACCGTCAGCCGGTCGGCGCCCGACCCCACGACGGTCGGCCTGCCCGGGGTGCAGGTCGGCGTCGCCGCCGAGGCCCGCACCACCGCCAGACCCGATCCGACGATCGCTGCCGCGATCGCCACGACCGCTCCCGCGGCCCACCTGATCCCACCCGTCGAACGTCGCACGGCGCACCTCCCCGCCGCACCATCTCTCCGGCGTCCGGGGACCGCACCCCCAATCTGTGCCAACTTCCCGACGACCCGATCCGGACCTGCACGGTCCGTGCTGGCCCGCCGCGATGGGCGGCGGGACCGGCGCTCAGCTCGGGTCGTCGAGCTCGTCCCAGACGGCTTCGGTGTCGGCGCCGAGGTCGCGGCCGGGCCAGCGGAGGCGGCCGGGGGTCTTGCTGAGGCGGGCGACGAGGCCCTGCATGGGGGTGCCGTCGAGGTCGACGACGGCACCGCGGGCGCGCAGGTGCGGGTCCTCGGCGAGACCGGCCATGTCGTAGACGGGTGCGGCGGCGGCGTGGGCCTCCTCGAACACCCGCAGGACCTCGTCGAGGTCGCGGGCGGCGCACCAGGCACCCAGGCGCTCGTCGATCTCCTCGCGGTGGGCGATGCGGCCGGCGAAGCCGGCGAACCTCGGGTCGTCGCCGAGTCCGATCAGGTCCATGACCCGGACGGCGACGCTCTCGGCCGAGGTCGAGATGGCCACCCACCGCCCGTCGCCGCAGAGGTACGTGCCTCGGGGCACGGAGTAGGCGATGCCCGATCCGAGGCGGGGCACCTGCTCGCCTCGCAGCTCCCACAGGCTCATGAGCGGGCCCATCAACTGGAAGAGGCTCTCGAGCAGGTTCACGTCGACGACCTGGCCGACACCGGAGTGCAGGGCGACCATCGTGGCGAACGCCGCGGTGAGCGCGGTGACCTCGTCGGTGAGGGCGATGGGGGGCAGGAGCGGGCCGCCCTCGGGCTCGCCGTTGATGGCGGCGAAGCCGGACATGGCCTCGGCGAGGGTGGCGAAGCCGGGCCGCTGGGCGTAGGGCCCGTCCTGCCCGAAGCCGGTCACCCGGGTCACGACCAGCCTGGGGTTGGCGGCGATCAGGTCGGCCGGGTCGAGGCCGAGGCGCTCGAGCGTGCCCGGGCGGAAGTTCTCGACGAGCACGTCGGCGGTGGCGATGAGCCGGCGCACCCGGTCCAGGTCGTCGGGGTCCTTCAGGTCTGCGGTGACGCTGCGCTTGTTGCGCCCGGCCAGCTTCCACCACAGCGTCACGTCGTCGTCGGGGTGGGTCCAGCCCATCGCACGCGTGGTGTCGCCGGAGCCGGGGCGCTCGACCTTGATGACGTCGGCGCCGAAGTCGGCCAGGTACCGGGCGCAGCCGGGTCCGGCCACCACGGTGGCCAGGTCGACCACGCGGAGGTCGTGCAGCGGCCCGTCGTCGATCGTCGGCATCGATCCAGCTTGGCGGCTGCGCCGCGCTCCGTTCGAACCGATCGGCACCGGCCGGGAGGGGGCGAGCCGACCCGCAGGTCAGCCGGCGAACGCCTTCGCTCGGAGCTGGGCATCCACCGCGGACACGGCGTCCGCCTGCTCCTGCGTCATGCCACCGAGCTCGAGCGTGGCGGTGACCACCGTCCGGCCGACCAGGTACGAGTCCACGTAGAGGATGCTCACGGTCTCGCCGCCCTCCTGCAGCTCGTAGGCGTTGGCGGCCACGCGGTGGTCCTGGCCGACGCCCGCGTCCTCGGGCGCCTTCGACGTGACCACGGCCGTGAAGTCCTTGCGGTCCTTCCCGCCCTCCTCGAGCGCCTCCGCCGTGCAGACCGCGAACTCGGGTGCGGTGATCTGGTCGACGTAGGCCGCGGCCTGGGCGTCGTCGGCGAAGGTCGCCGCCCAGGAGCTCAAGAACGCGTCCACGTCGGGCGCCCGCATCGTCGGTCCGCCCGCGGCCGCACCCAGCGGCAGCTCGGAGACCGGCCCGCCGTCGGGGTTGATGCAGTCGTCGGCCTTGATGCCCTCGCGGTCGTACGGCAGCGCCTTCGCCTCGACCGTCCACCCCTCGGGGAAGTCCTCCTCGGCGAACACGCGCGCCGCGGCCTCGGCCCTGGTCGCCTCGTCCGCCTTCGGCACCTCGGTCGTCGTCGTGGTCGGCTCGGCCGTCGTCGTGGTCTTCGCCGGCGGCTCCGTGGTGCTCGCCGTCTCCTTCGAGGCGGCGGAGCTCCCCCCTCCGCACGCCGCGAGGGCGGCGACCAGCAGCAGCGGGGCCAGGCGGGATCGAGCGTTCGTCATGCCCGCAGCCTGACGGGAGCCGTCGTCGGCCGAATCCCCGATCTGTGCCAATGCGCGGCGTCCGCCGCCGCGCTCGGTCAGGCCAGGACGTTCGAGAGCGGCAGCGATCCCGATCGGCCGGTGAGCAGGCGCAGGATGCTGCCCTGGTCCTCCGAGCTGGCCAGGTCGAGCAGCACGTCGATGGCGATGCGCGACGCGGACATCGGCGGTGGCGACGGGATGCCGATGGCCTCGGCCAGGTCGGTGCCGTGCACCACCAGCTCGACCACCCGGGTGGCGAGGTACTGGCTGAGCGGCATCTCGCCCACGAAGAGGTGCAGGTGCGCGTCGCCCGACAGCCGGGCCACCACCAGCTCGGCCGCGGCCCACGCCTGGTCCGTGGCCGACACCCAGTCCGGCTCCTCCCGGGCCTCCTTGCGGGCCCGGTTGGCGATGTGGACGTGCGGCGTCTGCTCGGCCAGCACGATGCGGAAGTACTCGGCGGCGGTGCCGACCCGGGTCTCGTCCTTCACGTCGCCCTCGGCGTACTCGGCCACCGTCTTGAACGCCCGCGCCCCGTGGGCGACCAGCTCCCGCACGGTCCACTCGCCGAGCGCCATGAGGTCCCACTGGTGGTCGTCGACGCCGCCCACGAGCGAGCGCCACCAGTGCCCGGCCTCCCGGAAGGCGGCGAGGGTCTCGGGGGCGGCGAAGGTGCGGTCGGCCATGGGGGCTCCTGGCTCAGGTCGAGATGGCGAAGCAGCGGTCGGCCAGCTGGCCGAGCGCGTAGTCGTGGTAGAGCCCGTGGTACATGTGCCGGGTCTTCTCCGTCCAGACGAGCGCGTCGGGCGTGGAGATCCGGTGGGCGATCTGGACGATGCCGCCCTCGTGCACCCGGTACTCGGCCCAGGTGCCCGGGTAGTCCTTCACGCACGCCACCTCGACCCACGGCACCTCGCCCGTGGGGCCGAAGCGCCGCACCCGGTTCCGGTGGGTGTGACCGGCGAAGTACGCCTTGACGGCCGGCCGGCGAGCCACCAGCTCGAGCAGGGCCGCCGAGTCGTCGAGGCCGATGCCGAAGGTGCGGTCGGCCTTCTCCGGCGAGTCCGGGTCGCCCAGGTGGTGGTGGCCGAACAGCAGGATCGGGCGATCGGTCCGGGCCGCGAGCTCGTCGAGCTGGTCGAGCTGGGCGGGCGTGACCTGGCCGGGCACGCCGCCGTCGATCGAGGTGTCGAGCAGCACGAGCGTGACGCCCGGGAGGTCGACCTGCTGGAACGGCTCGGCGGCGAGCTGCGACCGGTAGTAGCTCTCGTGGTTGCCCCGCACGATCGTGAGGCGGTCGCCGAAGGCGGGCTCGTAGGCGGCGAGGAACGCCTCGAACTCCTCGACCGTGCCGTTCGAGGTGAGGTCGCCCTTCACCAGCACGGCCGCCGGGTCGATGGCGGCCATCTCGGCGACGGCACCCCGGTTCATGATCTCCGGGAACGGCTCCTCGCCGGGCTCGGTGCGGAACACCGGGCCGACGTCGGAGCCGTCGATGAGCCCGCACACCTCCTCGCCGAAGTGCACGTCGTTGACGGTGGCGAACGTGGCCAGCAGCTCGCCGGGTGCCGGCAGGGTGCGGAACGCGAACCCCTCGATCTCCTGGTCGGCGTCGGGCTCGAGGCCGTCGTAGCGGCGGGCCTCCAAGCCCTCGTGGATGACGGCGAAGTCGGGGCCGACCGTCGAGAGCTCGGGTGGCGAGGTGGCGTGCGTGACCGCATCCACCCAGTCGTCGACCGGATCCATGCGGGGACCCTACCGGCGGCCATCCCCGCCGCCTCGGGCATCCTGGCGAGGCCCCGGACCAGGGACCAGGCTGGCGGACGATGGATGCCACGCCACCTCCGGTGCTCCTGCTCGCCGCGGGTGGGGCCGACTCGTTCACCGGCCTGCCGGGGTGGACGGCGCGGCGCGGGTTCGACCTCGGTCCGGAGCCGTGGGACCGGACGGCCGACCGGTTGGTCTGCGTCGGGATCGTCGACGACGACACCGCACCCGCGGCCCTGGAGGCACTGGCCCGCGGCGCTGCGCTCGCCATCGAGGTGGCCGCACGGGGTGCGACCCGGCACCGGTTCCTCGACGACCTCCACAAGCTGAGCACACCGGTCGCCCACGAGCCGGCCGCGGATCCCGCGGTCGACGCCCTCACGCCGACCCAGCGCGACCTGCTCGATGCGCTCGCCGGCGGCGCCACCGTCACCGCCGCCGCGTCCGACCTCCACCTCTCCCGCCGCACCGCCAACCGGGCCCTCGCCGACGCCCGTTCTCGGCTCGGCACGGCGAGCACGGCGGCGGCGGTGCGCCGGTGGGTCGAGGCCCGACCGCCGACCTGACCGCCTGGTCGCCCTACCTCGTGACGTCCCGGGTGGAACGAGCCGCCTCGTCCCGCAGCTCCCGCCAGCGGGTGGCGGCCGCCACTCGGGTGCCGGCTTCGAGCTTCCGCATCGAGGAGCGCACGAACGACTCGACGGTCGAGGGCTCGATGCCGAGCTCCGCCGCGATCGTCGGCGTGGTGTGCCCCTCCCCGACCAGTTCCAGCACCGCTTCCTCGCGCCCGGTGAGGCCGGCCACGCCGGTGGTGCTCGGTGCCCGCCGCGCCACGCCGACGGACCGCAGCGATCGGCGGATGCGCACCAGCAGGGCGTCGAGGCCGGCCTCGGCCGCGCCCGCCTCCGCGGCGACGAGGAGGTCGGGAGCGTCGGCGCGCCCGGCCGCCACGGCCTGGGCGCCCGCCGCCCAGCGGCAGCGGCCCTCGCTGCGCACGTCGTTGCCGACCCAGCCGTCGGCCGCGTCGAGGAACCCGGCCACGGCGTCGCCGGCTCGACCCTCCTGGACCGCGACCAGCGCCGACCACTCCACCGGTGCCGCGGCCCAAGCCGGGAAGGCCACGGTGGGCGCCGGTCCCGGAATCGGGCGGCCGAGCTCGACCGCGGCGTGGGCGCCGACCAGCCGGCCCTGGACCGCGGACGGGTAGTCGCCGACCGCGAGGGCGAGCAGGTCCCCGGTCTGCGCGACGGCATCGGCCGGGTGACCGGCCTGCCATGCCGCGTCGATCGCCGCCCATGCCCGGATCGACCGGCTCTGGGCGTCGAGGCCGGCTCGGGCAGGGGACGCGGCGCGCTCGGCCGCCTCCAGGTGCCGGCCGCGATCCGCCAGGGCGAGGACGATCGCGCTCTCCAGGAACGCCCGGGCGCGGTGTCCCGGCCAGCGGTCCAGGAGCGGGGCGAACTCGGCCACCACCTCATCTCGGGGCCGCCCGACCAGCAGCCCGAGCACCGCGGCGTACGACGCCACGCTCAGCCAGTGCTCGTCGAAGCCGTCCGGGCGCTCGGCCTCCAGCTCGGTGCGAGCGACCGCCTCGGCGAGCGCGACGTCGCCGGTGATCCACCGAGCGAGGACCAGGCTGGTGACCGCGCTCCGCCGGAGCGGGGCATCGCCCGACGCCGTGGCCCGGTCGATGACCCCGGCGTAGAGGTCCGCCCACCCCGGCTCCCCCGCGGTGAGCAGCACGCTCGCCAGGCGGGTCCGGGCGTAGTCCTGCCACTCGCCGAGCGCATCGGCCAGCCGCACCGCCTCGCGCGCCCGCTCCAGGACCGGACGCCCGTCGAGGTCGACGAACGTCTGGAGCACCGTCGAGCCCGCGAGCACCGCGGCCTCGTAGGCGGTGCCGGTCCCCTGCAGGTCCTGGAGCGCCTGGCCGATCAGCGTCGCCATCTCGTCGGGCCGGCCTTGCAGCCAGGCCGCCTCGGCCTCGGCGCCGTACAGCGCGCCGCGCCGGACGGGGTCCAGGTCGTCGCGGCCGTCGACGGCGCAGAGGACCCGGGCCGCCGCCGGGTCGCTGACCGCCGTGAACAGGCGGGCCGCCTCGATGCGGTGCTCGACGTCGAGGTCCGGCGCGCACGCCACCGCGAGGGCCAGCAGCGTGGCCCGGCGCCGGCGGTCGGGCTCCGCTGCGGCGGCGTCGATCGCGACGGCACGGGCCGCGCCGCGGTCGCCAACGAGCGCCAGCAGGTGCGCCCGCTCCGGCGCCTCCACGAGCGGGACGAGGTCACGGCGCACGTCGTCGGCCCGGTCCCCCAGCTCGTCGACGATCACCTCGGCCAGCAGGCTGTGGTGGACCTCGAACTGCTCGCCCAGCTGGTGGGCCAGCCCGAGCGCGGGCAGGTCGACGGCACCCGGCCCCAGGACGGTGGCCGGCGCGGGGCGGCCCAGCACGGCCAGCCGCTCCATGGCCGTTCGGGTGTCCGGCTCGACCGAGCGCAGCCGGGCCAGCAGCGTCGACACGAGGCTCGGCGCCGCATCCGGGCCCTTCGGGATCTCCCCGAGCAGGAGCGGGTTGCCGGCGGCGACCGCCACGAGCCGGGCGTGCTCATCCGCATCGAGCTCGGGGTGGACGGCCACCGCCAGCTCGGCAGCGGAGTCGTCGGGCAGGCCGTGGAGGTCGATGCGCTCGGCGCCCACCAGCTCGAGGGCGGCCAGCACGAGGTCGCTCCGCTCCTCGCCGGTGCGGACCGTGGCGACCAGCGCCACGGCGCCGATCAGCAGGCCGGCCACCTCGAGCGAGGCGTCGTCGGCCCACTGGAGGTCGTCGAGGAGCACCGGCGACCGCCCCTGGCCCAGCACCGTGCCCGCCACGTCGACGGGGAGCTCGGGCGGATCCGCCTGCAGCAGCCGCCGGAACACCAGCAGCGGCGACCAGGCGAGCGACGCGAGCGCGCCGCCCTCGCGGAACGGCCCGGGTGCCAGGGCCGCCCGCGCCAGCGTGGACTTGCCGATGCCGGCATCGCCCACCAGCACCACGGGACGGGCATCGGCGATGCAGGATCGCACCTGCTCCAGCTCGTCGCTGCGGCCCACCAGCACGCGCGGGACGCTACCCCCGCAGATCGGCCGGGACCGGTGGAAGGGCGGACGCGTCACACGAGGCGCCGCTCGCAGCCGCCGCTGCGCACGGACACCTCGGTGACGAACCGCGCCCACCCACGCCTCGGGCCCAGGGGCCTCCGGCGCCCTCCGGTCGGACGTGGATCCGATGATGGGCGCGCGGAAGCCGCCGTGCATCCCCGATCTGTGCCAAGTTCCGACCGACGGGCCGGAGCGGGGCAGCTACCAGGGGCGAGCGCGGCGCTGGGGGATCGGACGGGACCACCAGCGGCCCGACCAGCGCCAGCGCGGCGGCTCGGGGTGCTTCTCCGGCGCACCGGCGCGCGGGGTGGCCACCGAGATGGCGGCGACGATGGCCGCCACCTCCTCCTCGGTGGGGTCGCCCGAGATCTGGACCTGGGTCACAGCGGCATGTTCCCGTGCTTGCGGGGCGGCAGCTCTTCCTTCTTGGACTCGAGCATCCGCAGCCCGTCGATGAGCATCTGCCGGGTGTACGACGGGTCGATGACGTCGTCGACGTAGCCGCGCTCGGCCGCCACGTACGGGTTGAGCCACTTCTCCGAGTAGGTGTCGATGAGCTCGGCCTTCTTGGCGTCCTTGTCGTCGGCCTCGGCGATCTCCTTGCGGTTCAGGATCTCCACCGCACCGGTGGCGCCCATGACCGCGAGCTCGGCCGATGGCCAGGCGTAGGCGAGGTCGGCACCGATCGACTTGGAGTCCATCACCACGTAGGCGCCGCCGTAGGCCTTGCGGGTGATGACCTGGATCCGCGGCACGGTGGCCTCGCAGTAGGCGTACAGCAGCTTGGCGCCGTGGCGGATGATGCCGTTGTACTCCTGGTCGACGCCGGGGAGGAACCCGGGCACGTCGACGAAGGTCACCAGCGGGATGTTGAACGAGTCGCAGGTCCGCACGAACCGGGCCGCCTTCTCGGAGGCCTCGATGTCGAGCACGCCGGCGTAGGCGGACGGCTGGTTGCCGACCACGCCCACCGACTGGCCGCCGAGGCGGATGAAGCCGCACACGATGTTGGTGGCCCACTTCGAGAAGTACTCGAAGAACTCGTTGTCGTCGGCGACGGCCTCGACCACCTTGCGCATGTCGTAGGGCACGTTGGCGCTGGCCGGGATGAGGTCGAGCAGCTCGGGCGTGAGCCGGTCGACGGGGTCGCCGGTGTCGAGGACCGGAGCGGTCTCGAGGTTGTTCAGCGGCAGGAACGACAGCAGGAAGCGCACGTCGTCGAGCACCGCCTTGTCGTCGGGGGCGGTGAAGGCGGCGATGCCGGACTTCGACGAGTGGGTCTGGGCGCCGCCCAGCTCCTGCTGGGTGACGTCCTCGCCGGTCACCGTCTTCACGACGTCCGGGCCGGTGATGAACATGTACGACGTGTCCTCCACCATGAAGATGAAGTCCGTCAGCGCGGGGCTGTAGACGGCGCCGCCGGCGCAGGGGCCCATGATCACCGAGATCTGCGGGGTCACGCCCGAGGCCATCACGTTGCGGTGGAAGATGCCGCCGTAGGAGGCCAGCGAGACCGGGCCCTCCTGGATGCGGGCACCGGCGCCGTCGTTGATGCCGACGACCGGCGCGCCGACCTTCAGCGCCATGTCCATGACCTTGTGGATCTTCTCCGCGAACACCTCGCCCAGCGCGCCGCCGAACAGGGTGAAGTCCTGCGAGAACACGAACACGGTGCGGCCCTCGACGGTGCCCCAGCCCGTGATCACGCCATCGGTGTAGGGCCGGTCGGCGACGTCGGGGCTGCGGTGCCGGGCGAGCATGTCGAGCTCGCGGAAGGACCCCTCGTCGAGCAGGTACTCGATGCGCTCGCGGGCGAGCATCTTGCCTCGGTCGTGCTGGCGCTGGATGGCTCGCTCGGAGCCGGGGGTGCGGGCCTGCTCCTTGCGGGCGAGCAGGTCGTCGAGGCGCTCACGGATGGGGTGCTCGGGCATGGCGCAGAACCTACGCCAGCACCGTTTCCACGACGAAACCGTGACCCCCGCCACGCGAACCCCACCCCGTTTCAGGTCGATCAAGCCGCTCCGCACGGCACGAACGACCCGAAACGGCGGAACACCTCGCGCCACGGTCCGAATCGGGTCGATCAAGCCGCTCTGGGCGGCACGAACGACCCGATTCGCGTTCGCTGAGCGGGCGATGGCGATCTGCGGCAGGGTGTCGGGCCATGACGGAGACCCCCCGGATCACGCCCCTCCCACCCGACGAGCGCGAGCCGCGCACCCAGGAGCTGCTGGACTCGCTGCGCTTCGACCCCGACGGGGAGGACATGCACCTGTTCGCCACGCTGGCCCGCCACCCGCGGCTGCTCAAGCGCTGGTCGCAGTTCGGCGGCCTCCTTCTGGCGGGCGGCACGCTCTCGGCCCGCGATCGCGAGGTGCTCATCCTGCGCACCGCCGCCAACTGCGGGGCCGACTACGAGTGGGGCCACCACCTGCCGCTCGGCCGGCACGCCGGCCTCACCGACGACGAGATGACCGCGCTGGCCGGCTCCGCCGCCGCGGCTGAGGCGGTCGATGCCGACCTGGTGCGAGCCGCCGACGAGCTCCACGAGGCCAACGTGATCGGCGACGCCACCTGGGCGGCGCTGGCCGCCCGGTACGACGAGGCCCAGCTCATCGAGCTGTGCATGGTCGTCGGGCAGTACCACCTGGTCGCCTTCACGCTGCGCTCGCTGCGGATCCAACCCGAGGCGGGCGTGGAAGGGATCCCGGCATGAGCCGGCTCGAGGGTCGCAAGGTCCTGGTGGTCGGGGCCGGGACCCGCCACGTCGACGATCCCGAGGCGCCGGCCGGCAACGGGCGGGCCATCGCCGTCACCGCCGCCCGCGAGGGGGCGACGGTCGCGTGCGCCGACATCGACCTCGCCGCGGCCAAGGAGACGGCTTCGCAGGTGCGCGACGCCGGTGGCCACGCCCAGGTGGTGGTGGCCGACGTCTCGGACGCCGAGGCCTGTGCCGCCATGGTGGCCGAGGCCGCCGACCTGCTCGAGGGGCTCGACGGCGTCGTCGTGAACGTCGGCATCGGCGCCGGGCAGTGGCTCGGGCAGACGACGGCGGACCAGTGGGACCAGGTCTTCGACGTGAACGTCCGAGCCCACTTCCTCACGTGCCAGGCCGCGCTGCCGCTCATGGCCGACGGCGGCTCGATCGTCCTCATCTCCTCGGTGGCCGGCCTGCGGCCCGGCTCGCGCATCCCGGCGTACGACTCGTCGAAGGCCGCGCTCGCCGGGCTCTGCCGCCACGTCGCCTTCGAGGGCGCCCGTGCCGGCGTGCGCGCCAACGTCGTCGCGCCGGGCCTCATCGACACGCCGCTCGGCCGCCTGGCGACCGCCGGACGCCCGAGCCGGACGAAGGCGCCGGTCGCCCTCGGCCGCCAGGGCACCGCCTGGGAGGTCGCCAAGCCGGTGACCTTCCTCCTCTCCGACGAGGCCAGCTACATCACCGGCGCCGTCCTCCCCGTCGACGGCGGCCTGAGCACCCTCTGACCCGCTCCCGACGCCCGACGAACGTCCTGGGTGAGTGGTTGCCGAGCAACCCGCAGCACAGAACGTTCGGACAAGGGCGGTTCGGGGTCGGGCAGACTTCGGCACCATGGAACCGTCGCGGCACCTGGAGATCTTGCGAGTGGAGATGGAGCGGCTCGGCGCCGTCGACCCGGCGGTGCTCGGGGCGGTGGTGCCGACCATCGACGGGTGGGACGTCGAGCGGGTCGTGCGGCACGTGGGCAAGGTCCACGAGTGGGTGCTCGGGATGCTGCGGCTCCCGCCCGGGAAGGCGCTCGGCGACGCCCCGGCACCGGTCGGGCTGCCCAAGGGCCCCGACTGCCTGCCGGCCTACCGGGCTGTCGCCGACGAGCTGCTCGCACACCTCGAGGCGGAGGACCCGGCGCGGCCGTGCGTGAACTTCGCCGGCGACGGCGACGTGGCCTGGTGGATGCGGCGGCAGGCCCAGGAGGTCGCGGTGCACCGCGTCGACGCGCACGACGCGGTCCACGCCGCGGGCGGCGCCGCGCCCGATCCGATCGCCGCTGACGGCGCGGCGGACGGCATCGACGAGTGGACCCGGTTCTGGCTCGGCATCCGCTGGGGCCAGCGCTTCGGCGACCTGCCCGAGGACCTGGCGGGCCGCACGATCCACATCCACGGCACCGACGACCCGGCGCCCGCCGACGGCGCCGAGTGGCTGCTCGCGTTCACCCCCGACGGCGTCCGGGTGGAGGCGGCCCACGCCAAGGGCGACGTCGCCCTGCGCGGGCCGGCGAACGACCTGCTGCTCGCGCTGTGGCGCCGCCGGCCGCTCGCCTCGCTCGACGTGGTCGGCGACGCTGCGGTGGCCGAGCGGCTGCTCGACGTCGCCCGCTTCTGACGCTCCGTCACGCCTCACCCACTCGGGGTAGCGTCCGCGCCGTGCGCCGCTTCGCTCCCCTCCTCCTCGCCGCCTCCCTCGTCCTCGCCGCCTGCAGCTCGGGCGGGAGCGACGCCGGGGAGGACACGACCACCACGAAGGCGGGCGGCAGCACCACCACCGCACCCGCGGGCGACGGTGCCGGCACCGGCCACGCGTGCGACCAGGGCGCGGCGTTCGACGAGGTGCCGGTCGAGCCGGTCGCCGACGTCGCCAGCGACCTCACGATGACCTCGCCCGTCGACGACACCGACATCCGGCTGCACTGGTTCCCGGTCGAGGGCGCCTCGGCCGACGACCCGGCACCCACCATCCTCATGGGCCCGGGCTGGTCGCTCGCCGGCGACACGTCCACCGACGGCGCCGCCCTCTTCGGTGCCTTGAGCATCGGGAGCATGTGGGAGAACGGGTACAACGTGCTCACCTGGGACCCCCGGGGCTTCGGGGAGTCGGACGGCACCGCCACGGTGAACGACCCGGAGAAGGAGGGCCAGGACGTGCGGGCGATGCTCGACTTCGTGGCCGAGCAGCCCGAGGCGCAGACCGACGCCGACGGCGACCCCCGCGCCGGGATGGTGGGCTTCTCCTACGGCGGCGGCATCCAGCTCACCACCGCGTCCATCGACTGCCGGGTCGACGCCATCGTCCCCGGCATCGCCTGGAACTCGCTCGAGACCAGCCTCTACAAGGCCGACACGGTGAAGACGGGCTGGTCGAAGATCCTCACCAGCACGGTCGACCCCAAGCGCCTCGACCCGCACATCAACTCGGCCTCCGCGTCCGGCCTCGAGGACGGCACGCTCAGCGAGGAGGACCGCGAGTGGTTCATCAGCCGCGGCCCCGGCGACGACGCCATCGCGAAGATCGACGTCCCGACGCTCTTCATCCAGGGCACGGTCGACACCCTCTTCACCCTCGACGAGGCGGCCCAGAACACGGCGATCCTCCAGGACGACGACGTCCCCACCGCGCAGCTCTGGTTCTGCGGCGGCCACGGCACCTGCCTCACCGACCCGGGCGACAGCGACCGGGTCGGCAGGGCCAGCTTCGCCTGGCTCGACCACTACCTGAAGGGCGACGACACCGCGCTGCCCAAGGCGCTCAACCTCGTCGACCAGGACGGAGAGCAGTGGACCGCCGATGCGTGGCCGGTGGCGCAGGGCGAGCTGATCACGGCGCGGGGCTCCGGAACGCTCGAGCTCCGGCCCGAGGGCGGCAGCGGCGGCGACCCCGCGGCGCTGGACCTCGACCCGTCCGACCCACTGGGCGGACTGGTCGCCTCGATCACGCCCACGAAGGCCGACAAAGCGGTCGACGTGGCCATCGACCCCGGCGACACCGACGCGCTCGCCATCGGCGCGCCGAAGGTGGTGCTCACCTACTCCGGCGCGTTCACCGACGATCCGGAGCGGACCGACGGGCGGGTCTTCGCCCAGCTGGTCGATGACGAGACCGGGCTCGTCCTCGGCAACCAGATCACCCCGATCGCGGTCACGCTCGACGGCACCACCCACGAGGCCGAGGTGCCGCTCGAGATGATCGCCCACCACCTCACCCCGGGCCACGGGCTCACCCTCCAGATCGTGTCGGCCACCACCGCCTACGGCGTCCCGGTGCACCCCGGCAGCGTGGACTTCCGGTCGATCGGCATCGCCATCCCGACGGCCGACCCCGACGCCGTCACGCAGGGGTAGCGGCCTCGGCCGCGCCGACCGCGGGGACCTCGCCGGTCTCGCCGGTGGGGTTCTGGATGTTCTCGCCGGTCTCGGCGTCGAAGAGGTGGATGCGATCGATGTCCAGGCAGAGCTCGACCTCCTTCCCCTCCGCCGCCTGGCTGCCGGCGTCGAGGCGGGCGACGACCTGCGGGCCCTCGCTGCCGAACTCGACGGTGCCCAGGTCCTCGGCCATCTCCTTGAGCTCCTCCCGGGACTCCTCGGTGTGGACCGTGAAGTAGGCGTACAGCTCCGAGCCCATCCACTCGATGACGTCGACCTGCGCGGTGAACGACGCCATGTGGGTGCCCTCCTCCTCGGAGACGAACGCGGCGTCCTCGAAGTGCTCGGGCCGGATGCCGGCGACGAGCCGGTCGGAGGTGCGGCCGCGCAGCCGGGTGCGCATCTCGTCGGGGACGGGGACCGACGCCATCGGGAGGTGGAGCTCGTCACCCTCCATGTGGGCGGGCAGGAGGTTCATCGCCGGCGAGCCGATGAACCCGGCGACGAACAGGTTGGCCGGCTCGTTGTAGAGGTCCCGTGGGGTGCCCACCTGCTGCACCTCGCCGCGGCGCATCACCGCCACCCGGTCGCCGAGCGTCAGGGCTTCGGTCTGGTCGTGGGTGACGTAGACGGTCGTCGTGCCGAGGCGCTGCTGGAGCTTGGCGATGGCGGTGCGGGTCTGGACGCGGAGCTTGGCGTCGAGGTTGGAGAGCGGCTCGTCCATGAGGAACGCGGCGGGCTCGCGCACGATCGCCCGGCCCATGGCGACGCGCTGGCGCTGGCCGCCCGAGAGGTTGGCGGGCTTGCGGTCGAGCAGCTCCTCGAGCTCGAGGATCTTGGCGGCATCGGCCACCCGGGACTCGATCTCGTCCTTGGGCACCTTCTTGATCTTCAGCGGGAACGCCATGTTCTCCCGCACGGTCATGTGCGGGTAGATGGCGTAGCTCTGGAACACCATCGCCATGTTCCGGTCCTTGGGGTCGCGGTCGTTGAACCGGTCGCCGTCGACCAGCAGGTCCCCGTCGGTGATGTCCTCCAGCCCGACGATCATGTTCAGCAGCGTCGACTTCCCGCAGCCCGACGGGCCCACGAGGATGAAGAACTCGCCGTCCTCGATGGTGAAGTCGGCGTCGTGGACGGCGACGGTGCCGTCGCCGAAGCGCTTCGAGAGCTTGTCGAGGACGATCTGGGCCATGGGGTGCGCCTCCTGCTCGGGTCCTCAGCCCTTCACCGCGCCGGACGTGAGCCCGGCCACGATCCGGCGCTGGAAGACGAGGACCATCACGATGATGGGGATGGTGACGACGACCGAGGCCGCCGCGATCTGACCGGTCGGGAAGTCGAACTGCGACGAGCCGGTGAAGAAGGTGATGGCCGCGGGCACGGTGCGGGCCCGGTTGGTCGACGTCAGCGCCGTGGCGAACAGGAAGTCGTTCCAGGCGAAGATGAAGACGAGGATCGCCGAGGTGAACATGCCCGGTGCGGCGAGCGGGGCGATGACCTTGCGGAAGGCCTGGAACGGCGTGGCGCCGTCGACGCGGGCGGCCTTGTCGAGGTCCCACGGGATCTCGCGGAAGAAGGCCGACAGCGTCCAGATCGCCATCGGCAGGGTGAAGGTCATGTACGGGATGATCAGCCCGAACCAGGTGTCGAACAGGTGGAGCGAGCGCCACATGTTGAACAGCGGGCCGATGATCGCGACCGGCGGGAACATGGCGATGGCGAGCGCGCCCGACATGATCAGCGCCTTGCCCGGGAAGTCGAGCCGCACGATCGCGTAGGCGGCGAAGGTGGCCAGCACGACGGCGAGGAGCGTGGCGATCAGCGCGATCCCGAGCGAGTTCCGCAGCGCGGAGGGGAACTGCGGGTCCTTCCAGATCGCCGAGAAGTTGTCGAACGACGGGTCCTGCGGGAGGAACTTCCCGTTGGTGATCTCGTCGGTCGGCTTGAGCGACAGCGACAGGATCCACACCACCGGCAGCAGGGCGTAGACGACCACGATGACGATGCCGCCGGCCCAGAAGACCTTGTCCGAGGTGCGGCGGCGGTTCACGGGTTCTCCCCCCGCTGCTGGGCGAGGTTGGCGCCGAAGCCCTTCACGAACACGAAGGCGATGACGAGCACGCAGGCGAAGATCAGCACTGACACCGCCGAGCCGAGACCGAGGTTCAACCGGCTGATCAGCGTCTGGTAGCCGATGATCGACACCGACTCGGTGTTCTGCGCGCCGCGGGTCTGGACGTAGATCGTGTCGAAGATGCGGAACGCGTCGAGCGTGCGGAAGAGGACGGCCACGAGGATCGCCGGCTTCATCAGCGGGATGATGATCTTCCACAGCCGCTGCCACGCCGATGCGCCGTCGACCCGGGCAGCGTTCACGGCGTCCTGCGGCACGAGCATGAAGCCGGCGAGCAGCAGCAGCGACATGAACGGCGTGGTCTTCCACACCTCGGTCGCGATGATCACGACGTAGCTGGACCACTGCTCGGTGAACCAGCTGCGGTCGGTGCCGGTGAGCCCGTTGACGAAGCCCGTCGTCGGGTCGAACGCGAAGCGCCACGCGAACGCGGCGACGACCGTGATGATCCCGTACGGGACGAGGATCGCGGAGCGGACGACGGCCCGGCCGAAGAACGCCCGGTACATCACGAACGCCAGGGCGAACCCGAGCACCAGCTCCACCACCACCGACGCCGCGGTGATCACGAGCGTGTTCACCAGGTCCTGCCACCACACGTCGTTGGAGAGGACCGCCTGGTAGTTGTCGATGCCGACGAAGCCGCGGTCGTCGGGGAACCGGAGGTCGTAGCGCTGGAGCGAGAGCCACAGCGCGTAGAGGATCGGGTACGCGGTGACCAGCAGGATCACCGTCACCGCCGGTGCGCACAGCATCCACCCGAGCCGCCGCTCGGACCGCGCCCGCGACGTGGCCCGCTTCCCCTTCCGGCCTGCTTCGGCCGCCTCCGTGCCGTCACCGGTCGACGACCGCGCCGCGGTGGCCGTCACAGGAGGCCCTCCCCCTTCAGGGCCCGGCTGATGGCGTCGCGCAGGCGCTGGACGTCCTGGTCCGGGTCGATGTCCCGGGTGGGGTGGAGCGTGCGCGCGATCGCCAGCGAGACGTCGTTGTAGTACGGCGTCTGGGGCCGGACGATCGCGTCGGCCAGCTCCTCCTTGATCACGTCGGCGTAGGGGAACGACTTCACCTCGGTCTTCTTGCCGTCGACCTCGATCTCGGTGGTCGCCTCGGTGAGCTTCGGGTCGTCGTAGAGCGCCTCGGTCACGGGGAGGAGGCCGCCCTTGGTGGCGTTGGTGATCTGGTTGTCCTCGCCGACCAGGCACGACACGGCGTCGAAGGCCTCGTCGGGGTGCTTCGTGTAGCCGCCCACGCCGATGTTGAAGCCGCCGATCGCCACCTTGGACGGGACGTCGGCGCTCACGCCCGGGAAGCGGGCCCAGCGCATCTCCTTCGCGAGGTCCGGTGCGTTCTCGTTCGCGCTCGGCCAGACGAAGGAGTAGTTCGTCATGAACGCGGCGTCGCCCCGCTCCCACGCGAGGCGGCCGTCGTCCTCGCGGGCGGTGGCGAAGTTGTCGGGCGTCGACGGCGAGCGGGACAGGTCCCGCATGATCTGGAGCGCCTTGCGGGTGGGCTCGGTCTCCAGCGAGACCTTCGTACCGCTCTCGTCGAGCACGTGGCCGCCGGCTGATTCGAGCAGGCTCGTGAACCAGACGACGAGCCCTTCGTACCGCTGGCCCTGCCCGAGGATCTGGTTCGGCTTGCCCGCCTCCCGGAGCTGCGCGGCCTGGTCGATCACCCCGTCCCAGGTGGTGGGCGGCTTCGGCGTGAGGTCCTCGCGGTACCAGAGCATCTCGGCGTTGGAGTTGAAGGGGGCGGCGTAGAGGCGGTCCTGGTAGGTCCCGGTCTGGACGGCCGGCTCCAGCCGCCCGTCGGTGACCTCCTCCGCCTCCTGCTCGGGGAAGGGCTCGACCCACCCCGCCTCGGCGAACTCGGCGGTCCAGATGACGTCCATGCCGAGGAGGTCGATGGAGCTGTCCTCGGCCGCGAGCCGGCGCACCAGCTGCTCGCGCTGCTCGTCGGCGTTGTTCGGGAGGTCGACCGTCTTGATCGAGTACTTCCCGTCGGCCGCCTTCGTGCACCGCTCGGCCGCGGTGCGGAAGGCGCCGGACGGCTCGTTGTAGACGTACCAGTTCAGGACCGGCGCCGATCCGTCGCTGCTGCTGCCGCCGCTGCACGAGGCGAGGAGCCCGGCGAGCACGCACGCCGCCGCCACGACGGCGAACGCTCGAGCGATCATCCCCTGCCTCCGTTCGGTGGGAGCCGCACTGCCCGGCGGCCCTCGGGTGAGCGCCCGTCGGCGGGTGCTCCGGACCAGCGCTTCCCCGCTGTGACGGCGGTCAAACCGGACGCGCTCCTACGCTGCCCCCATGGATCTGCCGGTCATGCCGCCCCTGCTCCCCATGCTCGCGAAGGCGTCGCCCCAGCTTCCCGAGGCCGAGCCGGGCGCGTACTGGTTCGAACCGAAGTGGGACGGCTTCCGCTGCATCGTGTTCCGCGACGGCGACGAGATCGAGCTCGGCTCCCGCAACGACAAGCCGCTCACCCGCTACTTCCCGGAGCTGCTCGAGCCGCTGAAGGCCTCGCTCCCGGAGCGGTGCGTGGTCGACGGCGAGGTCGTCGTGGCCGGCCCCGACGGCCTCGACTTCGACGCCCTCCAGCAGCGCATCCACCCGGCCAAGTCGCGGGTCGACCGCCTCGCCGAGGAGACGCCGGCCGCGTTCGTGGCGTTCGACCTGCTCGCCGTCGGCGACGAGTCGCTGCTCGACGCGCCGCTGTCGAGCCGACGGGCCCAGCTCGAGGGCGCCCTCGCCGATCCGGCGCCGTCGGTCCACCTCACGCCGGGCACGTTCGACCGGGCCCTCGCCGAGGCCTGGTTCTCCCGCTTCGAGGGCGCCGGCCTCGACGGGGTCATGGCCAAGCCGGCCGAGGGCACCTACCAGCCCAACAAGCGGGCGGCGCTCAAGGTGAAGCACCTCCGCACCGCGGACTGCGTGGTCGCCGGGTTCCGCGAGCACAAGAACGGCGACGGCCCCGGCTCGCTGATGCTCGGGCTCTACGACGACGAGGGCAACCTCCACAACCTCGGTGTGGCGTCGAGCTTCTCGGTGGCCCGCCGCGCCGAGCTCCGCGAGGAGCTGGCGCCGTACATCACCGACGACTGGTCCTCGCACCCGTGGGGCCGTTGGGCCGAGGCCGAGGCCCACGAGTCCGGCGAGGCCCGCCTCCCCGGCGGGCAGTCCCGCTGGAACGCCAAGAAGGACCTGACGTTCACGCCGCTGCGACCCGAGCTGGTGGCCGAGGTGGCGTACGAGCGGGTCGACAACGGCCGCTTCCGGCACAGCTGCCGCTTCCAGCACTGGCGCCACGACCGCACCCCCGAGTCGTGCACGTTCGAGCAGCTCGAGGTCGTACCCGCGTTCGAGCTGAAGACCGTGTTCCAGACCGACGGGTCGTCCTGACGTGCGGCGGCGCATCGCCGTCGCCCTCGTCGCCTGCCTGGCCGCCGTCTCGTGCACGACCAGCGGAGGCGGCGACGCGTCCTCCGGCCCGGCGCGCACGACGAGCACCACGCCGACCTCGTCCGGACGCGCCACGACCACGACCACGACCGCCGCGTCCGGCGACACCCCCGCCTCGGGTGACCCGCTGCCCGACGACGTGCCCGACCGGACCTTCCCCGGGCTCGGCGACCCGCGCATCGACGTGGTCCACGAGCGCGTCGCCCTGGACGCCGCCCCCGACCAGGCGACGATCACCGGCCGAGCGGTCCTCACCCTCCGCTCGACGGTGCGCGAGCCGCTCGCCAGCTTCACCCTCGGCCTCCGCGGCCCCGAGGTCACGAAGCTGACGGTCGACGGCGAGCCGGCCCGGTCGACGGTGGCCGACGGCGAGCTCACGATCACGCCCGCCACCCCCATCCCGCCCGCCACCGAGGTCGAGGTGGCGGTCTCCTACGCGGGCGTCCCCGACCAGACCGAGTTCCCCGGGTGGGGCATGCCGGTCGGCTGGCAGGAGGACGACGAGGGCGGCTGGTTCACCATATCCGAGCCCGACGGCACCGCCACCTGGGCACCGGTCAACGACCACCCCTCGGACAAGGCGTGGTGGACCATCTCGGTCGACGTGCCGAAGGGCGTCACCGCCATCGCAAACGGCCGGCTCCAGGGCGGCAAGGCCAAGGCCACCCAGGACGGGCGCCAGCGCTGGACGTGGGTCGAGGCGGAGCCGATGGCTTCCTACCTGGTGCTCGTCGCGGTCGGCCGCTACGACCTGGTGGCGAGCGACCACGGTGACGTCCGCGTGGTGCGCGCGTTCCCCACCGGGCTGGGCGACGAGGAGCGGCGGGCCTTCGACCCGATCGAGGAGATCCTCGACTTCTTCTCCTCCCAGTTCGGCACCTACCCGAACGACGACGCCGGCGCGATCGTCGTGCCCACCGCGCTCGGCCTCGCCCTCGAGACGCAGAGCCGGCCGCTCTTCGGCACCGACGGCACCGCCGGCGACTCCGCCCCTGCCCTCGCCCACGAGCTCGCCCACCAGTGGTTCGGCGATGCGGTGTCCCCCGCCACCTGGACCGACGTGTGGCTCAACGAGGGGTTCGCCACCTACGCCGACTGGATGTGGCAGGAGCACGTCGGCGGCCGGTCGGTGGACGACCAGGCCGCCCGCACCGCCCGCCTCGGACCGGCCGACCACGCGTCCGTGCGCGACCCTGAGGCCGCCGGCCAGTTCGGCAGCTCGGTGTACGAGGGCGGGGCGCTCGCCCTCCACGCCCTGCGCCAGACGGTCGGCGACGACGCGTTCTTCCGCATCGTCCGCCGCTGGGTCCGCACCTACGACGGGCGGTCCGCCGGGACCGGCGACCTCGTCGTCATCGCCTCCGACGAGGCCGGGCGGGACCTGTCCGGCTTCTTCGGCGAGTGGCTCGACACGTCACCCCAGCCGGCGCTCCCGGGGTGACCGCGACCATCGTGTTTGCGGGCACGAGAGCACGACCGGTAGCGTGCCCACTCGCCTCGGAGACGGGGTTCCAGTAGGTCCCGTGGTGCAGTTTGGAGTGCACGCCGGCCTGTCAAGCCGGAGGTCGCGGGTTCAAATCCCGTCGGGACCGCCAAAGAGTTTCAAAGCAACACCATGGTCGGGTAGCTCAGTTGGCAGAGCGTCCGCCTGAAAAGCGGAAGGTCACCGGATCGACGCCGGTTCCGACCACCAGAACAACCACCGGGCCGGTCCTCAGGGACCGGCCCGGTGCGTTCTCCGGCGAGCGAGCGGTCGGGCCCGCCCGCCGTCAGAAGACGGTGCCGAGGTCCTGGCGGATGATCTGGCGGATGTTCCGCTCGGCGAGGGCGGCGATCGTGAGCGACGGGTTGGCGCACGCCGTGGACCCGGGGATGAGGGCGCCGTCGTTCACGTACAGGCCGGGCTGGTCGAGCACCCGCCCGTAGGCGTCGCAGACCTTGCCGATGACCGCCCCGCCGAGCGGGTGGAACGTGGCCGGGTCCTGCTCGGTGATGTCGAGCGCCCCCGTGGCGCCCGCCGCCTTGCCCACCTGGGTCACGCGTGCCCGCGCCGCGGCCATGGCCGCGCCGTGGGCGCTCGCCGGGAAGCGGAGCCCGACCTGGTCCTTCGTCTGGTCGTAGGACCACGTGCCGTGCCCGTCGGGGATGAACATCCCGATGGTCTCCATGCTGCGGGTCTCGCTCCCGAACGGGACCGGGGCGAACAGCACCGTCACGGGCCCGGCCGGGTTGTCCCAGTCGAGCGAGCCGATGCTCGCCGGACCACCCTGGAACGCCCCCGTCGGCGAGGCGAGGAACTGGGTGGTGAGCAGGTCCCCGTTGGTGGACCACCACCCGCCGACGTCGTCGGGCAGGTCGCCGATGTCGCCGTTCCCGGCCGCCCGCACGAGCAGCTTGGTCGTGTTCGGCGACCCGGCGCAGAGGAAGAGGGCGTCGCCGGTCATCGTCACGTGCTCGAGGACGTTGCCGTCGGTGTCGAGGCGGTCCGCCTGCACCTCCCAGTCGCCCTTCGCGGTGCGGCGGATCCGCTCCACCCGGTGCAGCGGGAGCAGGTCGACGTGCCCGGTCTCCTCGGCGGCGGGGAGGTAGTTGGTGTCGAGCGAGTGCTTGCCCGGGCCGTTCACGCCGTAGATGACGTCGCCCGTCGAGATGCTGGGCGGCAGCTCCCCGTTGATCTCCCGGCGCACCGCGTCCCAGTCGATCGGCATGGGCACGCCCGCCGCGTCAGGCAGGCCGGCGGCCTGGACGTACGAGATGAACCGGCGGCTCATCTCGTACTGGTCCGAGGCCAGCACGTCGTCGGGGATCGGCGTGGCGCTCAAGGCCTTGCGCACCAGCGGGTACCACCGCTCGTCGAACTCGTCGTAGTCGAGCTCGTCGGGCATCACCTGGTCGAAGAGGTCGCCACGGGGCTGCAGCGTCATGCCGTGGTACGGCAGGGACCCGCCGCCCACGGCTGCGGCGCAGACCACGTCCATGCCGTCGCCGGGGATGCGCTCCATCAGGCCCGTGTACGGCTTCCACGGATCCGACGGGTACAGCGTTCCGGCAGCCGAGTTCGTCTCGCTGAGCCAGGACACCCGTCGGTCCGGCTTCGCGAACGTCGCGAACGTGTCGCGCTCGCCGCTCTTCCAGCGCTTGCCCCGCTCGATCAGGGTGACGTCGACGCCGCGCTGGGCCAGCCGCAGGGCGGTGACCGAACCGCCGAACCCGGTGCCGATCACGATCACCTTGCGCCGCTCGTCGCGCGTCGGCGCGGTGGTCGCCACGGACGGCGCCGAGCTGCTGCAGCCGGCGAGCAGGCCCGCGCCCGCCGCCGCGATCGAGCCGCCCAGGAACCGCCGCCGCGTCACCCTGCGATCCGTCGCCATCGGCTCCACTCCCCCTGGTCCCCCGTCGTGACCGACGGATCGTGCCACACGCGGCACCGCCGCCGGTTCGGACGAAACGCCCGTGATCAGCGGGCGACGAGGCGGTCAGACCCGGTCTCGGCTCGCACGGAACTCCCGCCTCGTTCCCAGGTGGCCTTGAGGATCGGTGGCCACGATGGTCGGCTCCGAGCCCTGCGCCCGATCCACGGAGGAGCCCCATGCCCGACCAGCCGCCCGCTGCCCCGCCGGGCATGCCGAACTTCGAGCCGCCACCGAGCCAGTGGACGCCCGACGCGCCCACCCAGCCGGCCGCCTCCGCTTCCCGGACCGCGTCGGCGTCGACCCCACCCACCCCGACCACCGCCAGCGCAGCGGCGCGCCCGGCGGCCCCGAGCGCGCCGGCCCGGCCCACCAACGTGCTCGCCCGGCGCCCGTGGGTCGCCGCCGCTGGCGTGGCCGGCGCGGTGGTCGTCGCCGCGGCTGCGGGGTACGGCTACGGCCACCAGGCCGAGCCCGCCACCACCAGCGCGACGCCGACCGGGACCACCAGCGGCGCGACCGTCGACCCCGGTACCGGGACGCAGGGCACCGACCCCGGAACGGGGACGGAGCCGCAGCTCCCCGGCTCGGGCCAGGACCCGTTCTCGGGATCGGACCAGGGCCCGTTCCAACCACCCGGCTCGGGCTCGTCGGACGGCTCGGGTCAGACGCAGGTCCTCCCGGGCGACCCCTCCGACGGCTTCGGCGCCCAGCCCGGCACCGTCACCGGTCCGGGCCAGGGCGGCCCCACCACCCAGAGCGGCGGCAGCTGACCCGACGGGCGGTCAGGCCGGCGGCTCGTCGCCCTTCATGATGTTGAGGTCGGTGCGGCCCGCGATGCCGTCGACGCGGCTGGTGCCGGAGAACTGCCAGATCCACCAGTCGTCGGTGATCGGACGGCGGAACAGGCGCCGGGCCCAGCGCGGCCGCTGGTCGCGATCGGCGACCGGGTACCGCTGCTCCCAGTCGTCGCCGATGTAGAGGACCACGGCCTCGCCGGTCTCGGCCTCCACGGCATCGACGAACGCCGCCACCTCGTCGGCCACGGCAGCCTCGCCGGGGCGAGCCGAGCAGTTGCCGGCGATCTCGAGGTCGAGCGCCGGCGGCAGCTCGGCTTCCCTGGGCGGGACGGTGGCCAGGAAGTTGGCAGCCTGCTCGGCGCCGGGGCGGCAGAGCGTGAAGAAGTGGTACGCACCCCGGTCGAGCCCCACGGCGCCGGCCCCCTCCCAGTTGTCGGCGAAGCGGGCGTCGACGAGGTCACCGCCCTCCGATGCCTTGATGTAGGCGAAGTCGATGTCGTCGCCGGCCACGCGCTCCCAGTCGATCGCGTCCTGGTGACGGGACACGTCGATGCCGTACCGCTCCCCGGTGCGCAGGGCCGAGCGGTGGTTCGGGAGGTACCAGGTCCAGGCGACAGCCAGCGCACCCGCCACGGCCAGCGCCGCTGCCCCCGCCACCCAGGGCCACCGGCGCCTCCGCTCGCCCTCCTCGCTCGCCATCGGGCCAGGGTGCCAGGCGGCGGCGGCTCGCCAGGGGTCGCGCCCCGAACCGGACATGCACGAGACCGATGGACCCACGCTCGGCCATCGCTGGAAACCATCAAAAGTGGTGGATGATCGCGAACACCTGTTCGATACCACGTGGTATGGTGATCCCATGCTCCCGCCGCCCACCGCACCCGATCCCGATGGGATGCGCCGGTACCGGCAGCTGTGCGACCAGGTGTCGGCGGTGATGGGTGCGATCAACGTGGGGTACGGACGGCTGATCGAGCTGGCCAAGCTCGCCATCGACGAGGGCCAGACCGAGGGCACGGGCATCCGCTCGGCGGCGCACTGGGTGGCGTGGCGCACCGGTCTCTCGCTCCGCCACGCCAAGGACATCGTGCACCTCGCCAAGCGGGCCGAGCAGCTGCCGTGCTGCGTCGCGGCGCTCGTGGCGGGCGAGCTCACCATCGACCAGGCGGCGATGATCGCGTGGCACGTCCCGTCGCCCTACGAGGAGGCCTGCACGGCGTTCGCCAAGCAGGCCACCGTGTCGCAGCTGCGCAAGGCCCTGCCCCGCTACGGGTTCGAGCGGCCGGAGCCGGATGACGACGGGGTGGTCACCGAGCGGCGGGAGGTGTCGTCGGGCACCGACGAACTGTCGTACTGGTTCGGCGGCCGCCTGCCCGAGGACGAGGGCGCCCTCGTCGACCAGGCCATCCGCGCCAAGCAGGAGGACCTCTACCAGCAGCGCAAGGCCGCCCTGCCGAAGGGGGCCGAGGTCCCGCCGGTCACCAAGGCCGACGCCCTGGTCGCCCTGGCCGAGGACTCGCTCGCCGCCGGCCAGGCGGCCCGGCCCGGCTCGGACCGCTTCCTGGTCCACGTCCACCTCGAGGCCGGGCCCGACGGTGGGCTCCAGCTGCTGACCCACCTCGGGCTCCCGCTGCCGGACCACCAGCGCCGGCACCTCCTGTGCGACGCCTCGCTGCGCGCCCTCGTCCACGACGGCCTCACCCCGCTCGGCGCCGGGCGCAAGACCCGTGCCATCAACCGCCGCCTGCGACGAGCGATCGAGCACCGCGACGGCGGCTGCCGGGTCCCCGGCTGCGGGTCCACCGTCGGCCTCGAGATCCACCACATCTGGCACTGGGAGGACGGCGGGCCCACGGAGTCCTGGAACCTGGTCTGCCTCTGCTCCCGGCACCACCGAGACCACCACCTGGGCCTCCTCGCCGTCGAGGGCAAC
>DATMGQ010000006.1:0-23771 GCA_035555395.1 Acidimicrobiales bacterium | reverse complement strand
ACGCTGGGCCACCCGCGACGAGCTGCGGCTCGCGATCGTCACCTGGATCGAGCGCACCTACCACCGCCGGCGCCGCCAAGTCGCCCTCGGTCGATTGACCCCGATCGAGTTCGAAACGATCATGACCAACCCCGCCGCTCAGGCGGCCTGACCCCACACCCAACCTGTCACCGGATCACGCGGCAGTCCCTGGTTCTCGTCCTCGCGGCGTGGGTCCGTGGCCGCCGAGCCGTGCGGCACCATCCGTCGCCATCTCGGGCCTGATCCCCAGCAACCCGCTACCTATACGTGGCGTCATCATGATCTCCGGCTGGGTGGGGTTCTTCCCGCGTGGCCCTCCGCTCCCGTGATGCATCGACGCGACCCGACGGACCGCGATCCCGGGGGTCGGTCTCGTCGGGGTACCGGCTCGGGCTGGTGGCGGTGGCGCTCCTCGCGCTCGGAGCGGGTTGGTACCAGGCATGGACCGTCCCGGCCTACCTGAACGCCGATGAGCAGGCGCACGTGGGGTACGTGCTCACGCTGCTCGACGGGCACCTGCCGGTCATCGACCAGCCGATCCCCGTCGACGACGGCGGACGTCTGTTGCAGCAGCGGGTGGCCCGCACCCGGGAGCGCCACGGCGACGTCTGGGTCGCGAACAACCCGCCGGTCGGCTACCTCCCCTTCCTGGTGCCAGCGGCGATCGCTCGATCGAGCGGGGCCCCGAGCGGGCCGCTGCTCGGCCTGCGGCTCACGAACGTCGCCTTCTTCGCCGGGGCCGTCGCCCTGACGGCTCGAGCGGGTCGTCGCCTCGCCGGGGGAGACGAGGCGGCTGGGCTCCTCGCTGCGGCCCTCCTTGCGGCCCTGCCCCACACCAGCACGATCATGGGAGCCGGCTACATCGACGGGGTGGCGCTGTTCTGCGCGGTCGGGCTGGTCGATGCGCTGACCACGGTCTCGGTCAGCAGACCCACTCGGCGGTCCCTCGCGATCTTGTCGGCCTGGTGCGCGGTGTCGGTCGGGATCCGGCCCATGTCGGCGGCGCTCGCCGGTGTGGCGGCCGCGTTCGCCCTGGGGATCGTCGTCATCCGAACGATCCGAGCGCGGTGGGGCTCGCCGCCGGGTGCCGATCCTCCCTCCATCGTGTGGAGCGCCGGCGTCCTCGCCGCGCCCACCTTGTTGCTGGATGGGTGGTTCTACGCCCGGAACCGGGCGAGGTACGGCGACCTCACCGGCACCGCCTCCTTGAACCGGAAGTTCGGGCTGCCCGCCGGCCGGACCATCGGTCAGGTGCTCCACGACGGCGTGTGGGCCGAACCCGTCCGCACGCTGTTCAACCGGCGGGCGCCGAAGGTCGTGCCCGGTCCACCCCTCTGGCTGTGGACGGCGACGCGCGGGATCGTCGTGGCCGCCCTCGTGGCGACGGTGGGCATCGTGGTGGCGGATCAGGTGGTGGCCCGACGCCACGGGGCGCCGGCGAGGACGCCGGCGCTGGCCTGGCTCGGTGCGGGAGCCGTCGCCGCGGTGTCGATCGCCCTTGCCGCCGCGCACTGGGTGAGCGGGGGGATGATCCACCCGCGCTACCTCTTCCCGGCGCTGGCGATCGGCGTGGTGGCGGTGATGCTCCCCCTGGCTCGCCTCCGCCTCTGGTGGGCCGGGTTCGCGCTGGTGGTGGGGTCCGCCGTCCTGCAGGTCCACGAGTCGCCGTCGGTTGCGTACTACCGGGATCGGGTGGGGGCACCGGGCTCGGCTCTGGCGGACCCGCCTGGCGGGCCGCTCGTCCGTGCCGTGGGTCCGGTCGTCGTCGCCATCGCCCTGGTGGTGCTCGCCGTCGCGCTCGCTCGCGGCCGACGTGCGACGGCCGCACTGCCATCGGTCGTTCCCTGATCGAGCGGGTTCCGGTGAGCTCGCGGTGCGCGCCGCGCTCCACGACGACGAGGTCGAGGCGACGTCGGTCGGGCGGCCCGCCGTGCCACCGGGTGGGTGGCACGGCGGTCCGGTCGGACGGGGGCTAGGCGGTGGTGGCCTGCCAGGTCGAGGGGCACTTGCCGCCAGCCGCGTTGTTCAGGCTCGTGGTCCACCCGGTCGGGTAGGCCTGGCCGTTGGGCACGTACTGGGTGCCGAGCAGCGCCGCCTGGGCCGCACTGGTGGGACCGCCGTGCAGCGGGTCGCGGAAGGCGTACCCGCCGTCTTGGAACCCGGCCGCCTTCTCGAACTGCTGGTAGCACTGCGCCGGGACCTGCACGCCTTGCGTCGGCCCGTAGAGCCAGTGGTTGTAGTTGGCGTTGCCGGCCGAGTCGACGTAGTCCTGGATGTACCGGCGGGCGAAGTCCCAGCCCCACTGCGACCACTGCTGCGAGTGCACCTGCTCGTGGTGCAGCGTGCGGTCGTCGAAGTACTGGAGGCCGTAGGCGTCGTCGTTGGTCAGGAACAGGTTCCCGTAGGTCGTCCCGCCCCGCTGGCTGAGCAGGCCGTTGAGGTTGAACGAGATCGGGTTGCCGGCCCAGTCGCGGTACGGGTTCCCCCAGTCGTCGCGGAGGATGACCGAGCCGAGCGCGTCGTCGGAGCACCGCACCAGGAGCATGTAGTCGACGAACCCGCAGCTGCCGAGCCCGGTGCCTGAGCCCGGTGCCGACGTGTCGAGCGTCGCCAGGGCCGAGGTGGTCACGTAGATGTTGTCGAGGAATACCTCGTAGGGGCTGCTCAGGTTCACCGAGCCGCTGAGGATGGCGCCGCGCAGGGCCTGCGGCGCGGTCGAGCTGAACTCGTCCTCGTAGCGGGCCAGGTACAGCATGAAGTCGGAGACGGCGTGGGCGCAGTCGAGCTCCGCCGTCGTCGCCGCGTAGCTGATCGGCACGTTCAGCCAGTGGCCGTTCACGTTGGTCCCGGGTCCCGTGCCCGTCTTGTGGCACGTGGTCGGGATCCCGGTGTCGACGACCGTGCCGTTGATCTTCGTCACCGTGTAGTTCGTCGGATCGGCCGATGCAGGCGCACCGACCGTCCCGACCACCCCCGCGACCACGCAGGCCGCGAGCGCACACGCGCGCAGCATCGAGCCGCGCCGCTTTGCATCCGCCATGGATCTCCCCCTTGTCCGCCGCCGCCCACCGTGAACGGCGTGCGCCCCGAACCGTACCCCTCGCCCGTGCCGCCTGCTCGGCCCCGAGGTGAACCCCTGGGGGCGGCCTGCACCGACGGCGGTCAGCGGCCGCGGCCGAGGTGGGCGCCGCAAGCTTCACCGGGTGCTCGGCCGCGGGTCGCCGGTCGGCCGAGCAGCGTTCAGCTGAGATCCGTACCGTTGGAGCCGTGACCACGTTCGACCGCCGCACGTTCCTCCGGATCTCGGGTGCGTCCGCCCTGGCCGTGGGCCTCGGCAACGTGCTGACCGCCTGCCTCCAGCCGCCCGACGCCAACGGGCTGAGCCTGCTCCCCGGCTTCACGTCCCGGCTGATCGCCACGACCGGCAAGCAGGTGGGCTCCACCGGGTACACGTGGCACGCCGACCCCGACGGCGGCGCGTGCTTCCCCGTCGCCGGCGGGGGCTGGATCTACGTGTCCAACTCGGAGAACGTCTTCGGCGGTGCCTCGATGGTGCGCTTCGGGACGGACGGGGCGATCGTCGACGCCAAGCGGATCCTGAGCGGCACGATCGCCAACTGCGCGGGCGGCGCCACGCCGTGGGGCACCTGGCTCTCGTGCGAGGAGTGGGACGGCGGCAAGGTGTGGGAGTGCGACCCGCTCGGGCAGGGTGCCGCCGTCGCCCGCCCGGCGATGGGTGCGTTCAAGCACGAGGCCGCGGCCGTCGACCCGGTCACGAAGGCGGTGTACCTCACCGAGGACGCGCCCGACGGCGGCTTCTACCGCTTCTTGCCCACCACCTGGGGCGACCTCTCCGCCGGCCGGCTGCAGATCATGACCGAGGCCGGCGGCGTGCTGGGGTGGGCGGACGTGCCGAACCCGATCGGTGTCGCGCCCGCCACCCGCAAGCAGGTGGCCGGCACCAAGGTGTTCAACGGCGGCGAGGGCACGGTGATGGTCGGCTCGGACGTGGTGTGGACCACCAAGGGCGACAACCGGGTCTGGCGGTACTCGCCGGGCACCAACCGGCTCTCGGTCGTGTACGACGTGGCCACCTCGTCGAACCCGATCCTGCGCGGCGTCGACAACGTGACCCAGCTCCGCGGCCACCTCTACGTGTGCGAGGACGGCGGCGACATGCAGGTCGTGCGCATCAAGACCGACGGCACGGTCGAAGCCGTGGTCCACCTCGGCCGCGTGCCCGACTCCGAGATCACCGGCGTGGCGTTCAGCCCCGACGGCACCCGCATGTACTTCAGCTCCCAGCGCAACCCGGGCGCGACCTACGAGGTCCGCGGGCCCTGGTAGCCGGCGTCCGGCGCCGGCAGGTGACGAGCGCGCGGGGCGAGCACCCCGTCACGCGTCGTCGCCGCGCAGGGCGAAGGACCGCAGCGCCATCGCCTCGTGGTCCCACGAGTCGCCGTCCACGACGTGCAGGGTCACGCCGGCCGGGGCGAGGAACCCGGGCCAGAGCGGGGCGAGCTCGTCGGCCACCGTCCCGACGTGGGCGGGGTGCAGGTCCCGCACCTCGGCGACGAGCTCGTCGTGGTCGCGGTCGCAGCGGAGCGTGGCCCGCCGTCCGGTGGCGCGCTGGAGCCGGCGCTCGTAGGCGGCGCACTCGGGCGCCAGGCGGGCAGCCCAGTCGTGGGGTGAGCGGGTACGTCGGCCGGGCATGGGACCTCCTCATCGGGACCGTCCCGAGTCCAGCCGAGCCAGGTGGCGACGGGCTGAACCGGTGGTGGCCGTCGGGCGAACCTGAAGCCGCAGGTCAGGGGGCACGGGGTGGCGCGCCCCTCACCTCGCGCGATTCGATGGGCGGATGCCCGCCGAGCTGCCCAGCCTGGTCCGGGACGAGGCGCTGGCGATGGTGGCCGCCGCCCCGGCGCCGGAGACGTGGACGCCCACCTCGCGCGAAGCCCGTCAGGCGGCCAGCCACCTGGCCGACCTCTTCACCGAGGACGAGCTCCTCGAGGGGCTCCGCCTCCTGCAGGTGCCGTCGGCCGACACGGCGATCGGCTCGGCCCAGGGCCGCGCCCTGCTCGCCACCGAGCTGGCGATCGTGCTGGCCCGCACCAACCTCCGGGTCGCCGACGCCTCCGGTGCGGCGCTCCGGCCGTCGTAGCGCGACCGCTCAGGCGCTCCCGTCCCCGTCGTCCACCGCGGTCACGTCGGTGACGGTGAACCGCGGCACCTGCTGGCCGGGGCGACCGTGGCAGGTGAGCGGTTCGTCGAGCTCGACGACCGTCCGCTCGACGGTCACGTCGAAGGTGCCGACCCCGTGCACGCGTGCACGGAGCAGCCCCGCGACGGGCGAGGGCCCGAGCTCGATGGCGTCGACTCCGTCGACGCCGAGCTGGCCCCGTAGGGCGTGCTCGGCGGCCTGCTCGGCGAAGCGCAGCGTCGACCGGCCGCGGTACCAGTCGGCGGCGATCCGGCCTTCGGCGTGCTCATCGAGCAGGGCCTCGGCCTCGGCCGGTTCCATGCGGCCGAAGTAGAGGCTGTCGGGGAGCACCACCACGTTGGCGGCGAAGCGGTCGCCGCCGATGTGCGAGCACTCCCACACCTGGTCGCCCCAGCGCGAGGCGCGGAGGTGGCGGACCACCGGCCGGCCCTCGGTGGCGCAGCACGGGTCGTGCTTGCCGTTCGTGCACACCAGCACGACCCGCTCGTCGTGGCGCTCCCACCCGACCGGGTCGGCGCCCAGGCGGAGGTCGTCGGTGACGTGGCGGACGGCCGCGAGCGTCGGCAGGGTGCGGGTCCACACCACCCCGTCCGTGCGCCCCGGTCGGGTGCCCTGCACGAAGAACACGCGGGCGGTCTCGGTGTCCTCGGGCCGGTTGGCCAGCGAGGGGCGGATGCAGATCGCGCGGATGCCGCGCAGCTGCAGGTCGGCCTTCCACCCCTCGGGCAGGTGGGCGCCCAGGTGGCTGTCGTGGATCGCGTCGCGCCCCCAGGCGCCGTGCACCTCGACGAGCAGCCAGCCCCGCACCTGCGATGCGGTGGCCAGCACGCCCTCGCCGCGTGCAGCCGACGCTGCGGAGCAGACGAACCGCTCCGTCACCGCTCCGCCTCAGGCGCGTGGGTGAGGAGCACGCCCTCGTCGAGCAGGCGGAGGACGACCACCCGAGACGAGTCGTCGTCGAGGCCCGGGAGCGAGGCCCGGTCGAACGGCTCCTCGGTCGCCAGGAGCGCAGCCAGGAACGGGTGGGCTTCGTCGGGCATGGTGATCGTGCGGTCGCCGACCCAGAGGACCGAGCGGTCGCCGGATCGGCTCAGCGTGATGAGCGGGCCCGGCGCGAACGCCAGCCGCCCGTCGGCGGCGGCGGGATCGAGGGGCTCGAGCGGGCGGAGGCGCGTCGAGGCCTGCCGCGACCAGATCTCGCGCGCCACCCACCGGCGGACCGCCACCGACCCGAGGTCGAGCGGGAGGCCGGCGAGGTCGGGTGCCGTCGACCCGTCGGCGCCGGCAGCGGCCTCGGGGGCCAGGGTGGAGAGGGGGATCGCGCCTCGGAGGCGGCCGGCGGCGATCTCCTCGTCGAGCGCCCGCCGGATGACCCGGTGCCACGTGATGGCGAGCAATCCCACCGTGAGGTGGGCTGAGGCCCGGTCCGTGGTCTCGGCCACGTGGGGGTGGCCGCGCGGCAGGTAGAGGACGTCACCAGGTTCGAGCACGAGGTCCAGCAGCGGATCGCCGACCTCGTCGAACGTCGGCCTCGGGATGGCGTGCTTCCCGCCGATCGGCTGGCGGGTGCGGTCGTTCGGCGCCCACGCTCGCCAGCGCTTGGTGCCCTCGAGCTGCACCACGAACACGTCGTGGTAGTCGAAGTGGAGGTCGAGGCCCTGGGCGGCGGCCGGCGACAGGTAGGCGTTGAGCTGCACCGGCTGGTCCAGCTCGAGCGCCACGTTGTTGGCGAAGCGCGCCAGGTGCGGATCGGTGAGGTGCAGGCCCTGGAGGACCACGGTGGCGCCGTCGCGGTAGCCGTCGATCACCTTGTTCGGCGCAGCGAGGTCGGTCAGGTCCCGGTCGCCGAGGCGGGCCGGGCGGGTGACGGTGCGGGGGTCGATGGTGGCTCCGGTGCGCACCAGCCGGAAGGCCGGGCGTCGGATCGAGCGGCCGAGCAGGTCGGCCCACAGCGCGTCGGTGCGGGCGAAGCGGTCCGGATCCCGGCGGCTGCCGGGTGCGGTGACGCGCGGGCACCGGTCGACGTCGTGGGCGCGGAAGCGCCCGACGTCGTCGACCAGATCGGCGAGGCCGGGGGCCTCGGGATGGGGCTGCCGCCGGACCAGCCAGTCCGGCGGGCCCGGATCAGCTGTCGGTGCCGTCGGTGTCCCCGCCGTCGGTGCCGTCGGTGTCGCCACCGTCGGTGCCGTCGGTGTCCCCGCCGTCGGTGCCGTCGGTGTCGCCACCATCGGTGCCGTCGGTGTCGCCACCATCGGTGCCGTCGGTGTCCCCACCATCGGTCCCATCGGTGTCACCGGAGACCGGCAGCTCCTCTTCGGCGTCGGAGGAGACGTTGATGTCGTCGTTCGAGATGCCCATGCGGGGGACTGTACGCCAGCGATCCGCGTTCGCGTCCCGGACTCCAGCCCAGGTCACGACGGGTGAATCCGGGGTCACGCCCACGGCGCGGCCGGCGGCCTCTTTCTCGGCCCGGACGGCCCGTGTCAGACTCGGGCGATGGTGGCGGTCATCAAGCAGGCGCTCGGGCGGGACAAGACCGTCGATGCGCCGGTGCTCAACCGGCTCGGCCTGCAGGTCGGTCGCACGGTGGCGGCCACCGCACGCGTCCGCATGCGCCGGTGGCCGATCCCGCGGGAGCTCGACAGCCCGCTCACCGGCCTGCGCACCGACGGGTACGCGCTGCTGCCCCGGCTCCTGACGCCGGCGACGGTGAGCGAGGTCGCCGACGTGGCCCAGCGGATCAACGAGCGCGACGACGTGCCCCACTTCACCGAGCAGCTCGGCGGGAACCGCCTCGAGGGGACCTGGCGCCAGGACGTCCCCGAGGACGAGCGGAAGGTGCTCGACCAGTTCTGGCTGCACCCCACCGTGACCGCGCTCCTGTCCGCGGCCGAGCGCCTCCGGGTCGAGCCCGGCGCCGGCCGCTGCACGATCCAGCGCCTCGTCCAGTGCGAGGGCGAGCCGGACCGCGAGGCCGAGGTCCACAGCGACACGTTCCACCCGACGCACAAGCTCTGGCTCTACCTGAGCGACGTCACCGAGGACGACGGCCCGCTCGTCTACTACCCCGGCTCCCAGCACCTCTCGCCCCGGCAGCTGCGCGGCGTCTACGGCGCCAGCGTCTCGGGCAGCCGGGCCTCGCGGGCCATCGGCGACAAGGAGATCGCCGCCCGCAAGCTCGAGCCGAAGGTCTTCACCTGCCCACGGGGCACCGCGGTCATCGCCAACACGTTCGGGTACCACGGCCGGATCCAGGGCCAGCCCCCGGGCGACCGCCTCGTCCTGCACGTCGAGCTGCGGCCCCACCCGTTCCGCCGCCCCCGTTCGCTCGGCGTCGACACGTCGAGCGCCGCGCCGGCCGACGCCTAGGCCAGCGGGTCAGGCGCCGGGGAGCCCGAGCTTCCGGGCGACCTCCGGGTCCGACACCACGAGCACGTCGCCGGACTCGGTGGGCGCCGACGCGACCGGCGCGGCATCGCCGTCCCAGGCGATCGACCAGCAGCGGCCGATGCCGGCGAGCACGGCGAACAGCGCACCGGGATCGGTGCCCTGGCGCTGGAGGTGCGGGGGCTCGAACTCGACGAGGGCGACGACCGAGGCCGCGGCGGTGAGGAGCTGCGGCATGCCGGCGAGGACCTGGGCCTCGGAGCCTTCGGTGTCGATCTTCACCAGGAGCGGCCCCGCCGAGTGCTCGGGGTCGTCGCCGACGAGCGCGTCGAGGGTGCGCACCGGCACGGTGACGTCGATCAGCGCAGCGCCATCGGCGGTCCGGTCGAGCGAGGTGCCGGCCGACCCGCTCCAACCGGGGTCGACGTGCAGGTCCTGCGAGCCCTCGTCGACGTCGCCGGCGAGCACGTCGTGCAGCTCCAGCCGCGCCGCGTCGGGGTGGGACGCCAGCGAACGTCGGAGCAGCGGGACGATGCGCGGGTTGGCCTCGACGGCGAGCACCCGGCTGCCGGCGGGGTAGGTGGCGTTCAGGACCAGCTCGCCGTAGTTGGAACCGACGTCGATGACGAGCGCGGGCTCGAGCACCTCGACCGCCCGGCGCCACAGCGCGATCAGCGCGGGCTGGTGGCCCCGGCCGAAGCCCCGCACGATCTCGAGGCCGCGGCGGTCGCTGCGGTCGACGTGGATCACGTGGCCCGACGCGGCGAGCGGGATGTGGTCGGGTCGGAGCTGGCCGGTCCGCCGGGTGAGCTCCACCCGCCGCCGGAGCTGGCGGGCCGTCCGCATCAGGCTGGGCACCCGGCGGAGCGTAGACCGTCCGCCTGCGGCGGCTTCCGATCGCCCGTAGCGTGGGCGCTCCGAGCGATCGAGCCAGGAGCAGGGCATGACCGACCAGTGCGACCACCTCGACACGGTGGAGGACGTCCGACCCTCGGCGGAGGGCTGCGAGGACTGCCTGGCCATCGGCGGCCGCTGGGTCCACCTCCGCATGTGCCAGCAGTGCGGGCACGTCGGCTGCTGCGACAGCTCGCCGAACCGCCACGCCACCGCGCACTGGCGCGACGCCGGCCACCCGATCGTGCGGTCCTTCGAACCGGGCGAGGACTGGTGGTGGTGCTACCCCGACGAGCTGATGTTCGAGGTCCACGGCGCCCCGCCGGCGCCGTCGCACCCCTGACGCGCCCGAACCGGCGCCGGGTCGGGCGGCCGGGCGGTGCCGTTCGGACGAGGTGATGCCCAGGTGAGGGCTACGGTTCGCGGTGTCGCCGCGCGGATACACGGGCGTCGGCGGGACCCCAGACCACCTCACCAGGACGGCACCCCATGGACGCACCTGATCCCACCCCTGCGCCGGGACCGGTCGATGGCGAACCCGACGTCGATGCCCTCAAGGCCGAGGTCGACGCGCTGCAGCAGCAGGTCGACCACCTCTCCAGCCAACGGGTGAGCCGCCACCGCGTGCGCAAGGTGGTCGCGGTGTTCCTTGTGGTCGTGTTCGCCCTGTCGTTCGTGGCGTCGGGCGTGGGCATCTGGCTGCACCGCAACACGCTCAACGACGATGTCTGGAACGAGCGGGTGGTGCCCCTGGGCCAGGACCCGGAGGTCCAGAAGGCCCTGGCGGCGTGGACCACGTCGGAGCTGATGAAGGTGGTCGACCCGGAGGCGCTGTTCAAGGAGGCGCTGCCCCAGCGGGCCCAGATCCTGGCCGTCCCGCTCACGAGCGCGGTCGAGGGCTTCGTGTCCGACAAGGTGCTCGAGTTCTACCAATCGGACGCGTTCGAGAAGATCTGGGAGGTGGCCGCCACCCGGGCCCACGACGCCGCGATCCGCACCCTGCGCGGCGACGCGCCAGCGGTCACGGCCGACGGCGACAAGGTCACGATCAACTTCCTGCCGCTGATCAACGCCGTCCTGGCCGAGATCCTGAAGGAGGCTCCGGGCCTGGTGGGCAGCGACGTGAAGCTCCCGAAGGTCACCGTCGAGGACATCCCGGCCGAGGCCCGCGAGAAGCTCGGCGATGCCCTGGGCGTCGACCTCGGGTCGGACTTCGGCACCTTCACCGTCTACGACGGGGGCAAGCTGAGCACGGCTCAGGAGGCGGTGCGGATCTTCGATGCGGTCGTGCCGCTGACCACGTTCGTGGCGATCCTCTCGTTCGTCGGCGCGCTGGCCGTCTCGGTCCGCCGCCGTCGCACGCTGCTCCAGCTGCTCGGGGTGGCCGCGGTGGGGGCGATCCTGATCCGGCGGATCTGCTTCATCCTCCAGGACCAGGTCGACGGGCTCATCAAGGTGGAGGTCAACCGGCCGGCGGCCAACGTGATCGTCCGCACCTTCGTGCACCCGCTCACCGACGGCGCGGCGACGGCGCTGTGGATCATCGCCATCGTGGCCTTCATCGCGATCATCACCGGGCCCTACGGCTGGGTGGTCTCGCTGCGCTCCCGGGTCGCCAGCCTCTTCCGGTCGGCCAGCACGGTGGTCAGCGACCGGGCGCAGGACGACGAGACGCGCCTCTGGGTGGCCCGGAACGTGGACGCCCTGCGGATCGGCGGCTTCGTCGTCGGCGCCCTCGCCCTCTGGTTCTTCGACCTCACCTGGGTGCGGTTCTTCCTCATCGCCCTCGTGGTGGCCGGCTGGGAGGTGCTCGTGGCCCAGCTCGCGAGCCGGGCCCCGGTCGAGGAGGGCACGGTGGACGACGAGGGCGGGCCGCTCGCCCCGCCCCCGGCCCCCGGTGCCCCGGACTCCGTGGCCACCTGAGCAGGTCGGCGCCCGGCGGCGTCAGAGCATGCCGGCGCGCTCCAGGCGGTGGAAGCACGCCGCGCCCCAGATGGGGGGCAGGTAGAAGGTGATCATCCGGTAGCAGATCGTGGCGGCGAAGGCCGTGGCCTGGTCGACGCCTGCCGCGCTCAGGCCGGTGATCAGCGCGCCCTCGGTGACGCCGATGCCGCCGGGAACCGGCATGAGCCCGGCGAACAGCGACACGCACACGTTGATGACGAGCAGCGTCCCCAGCGGCACCGGCGAGTGGAACGCGTTGAGGACCAGGGCGAGGGTGAGGGCGAAGAGGATCTCGGCGCCCAGGTTGCCGCCGAGGACCTGGAGGACCTTGGTGGGCGACCGCATGCTGCCGACCGTCTCGCGCACCTCGTGGATCCACGGCGTGACCTTCTCGCGGATGCGGCGGCGCACGCTCGGGAAGGCCAGGCCGACGAGCACGGCGAGGACGACGACGCCCACCGCGGCCACGAGCACCGTGAGGATGTTGCCGTGGCCGATGGTGCTGTCCTCGGGCATGTGGAGGTCGACGTCGCCCCAACCGAACAGCAAGACGGTGGCGAGGATGAGGAGCTGGACGGCGAACCCGCCGACGCTGTCGATCACGCCGATGGAGACCGCGGACGCCGGCGGGATCCCCTGGCGCTGGAAGAAGCGGATGTTCACGGCGACGCGCGCCGCCGTCGAGGGCAGGACGAGGTTGATGAAGCTGATGCTGAACTGGAGCAGCACGAGCGGCCCGTACGCCACCGGCCGTGGGCAGGCGCCGCGGGTGGACTCGGCCTGCGAGAACCGGGGCGTCTGGCCGAGGAACAGGGCGATGATCAAGATCCCCCAGGTGGCGTCCTGGAGCTGGTCCCAGACCTCGGCGAAGTCGATGCCCGAGAGGGAGCTGATCAGGATGTACGCAGCGGCGGAGAGCAGGGCGGCCTGGAGCAGCGTCGAGCGTGAGACCCGGCGGAGGTTGGCCATCGCCGGCTCGTCCGCTCCCGCGACGGACGCGGTGGCGGCGCGGAGGTCGTCGAGGTCGAGGTCGGCGGTGCGGACCTCGGTGCGCAGCGTGGGGCCGAGCGCAGCGATCTGGAGGTAGGGGATCACTGCGGCGAGGCCGTCGGCCCCCAGGCGGTCGGCGGCGATCTCGAGCGTCTCCTCGGTGCCGCCGAGGAGCGCGGAGGTAACGAGGAGCTGGGCGAGGTCGCTGTGCAGCTGGTCGCCGGTGGGCGAGACCGTGGCCCCCTCGAACCCGGCGACGCGCACCGTGTCGCCGTCGAGCCGGAACCGCTGCGGTGCCAGGTCCCGGTGCACGATGCCCGCCGCCTGGAGGGCGAGGATCGCGTCCCAGACCTGTTCGAGGAGCGGCTGGCGGTCGGGGTGGCCGTCGAGGACCGGCATGGCGCTGCCCGGGTCCTGGAGCACGATCAGCGCGTCGTTGTTGGCGCTGCGGCCGGCCTTCACGACGTGGTCGACGGGGACGCCGGCTCGTTCGGCCAGCAGCGTCACGAACGCCTCGTGCTCGGCCTGCTGGAGCCGCGTCAGCGTGAGCGCGTCGGTGTCGCGGTACCAGAGGGCGCGCCAGGCCTTGGCGAGGAGCTGGGAGTCCCACGCGTCGCGGCCGTACACCTTGACCAGGAGCGAGTGGCCGTCGGCGTCGACGGTGTCCACGAGGAACACACCGGCGGTCTGGCGGTGGGCCTCCGAGAGCTCGCCCGTCTCGACGGCGAGCTCGCCCAGGGCGTCGGCCACCTCGGCGAGCGACGGCCGGCCGGCCGCCGAGCCGAGCAGCAGGTGGATCGCGGCGGCGGCGACCGAGCCGCACAGCACGCCGAGCAGCGCGCCGTTCGGGGTGGTGGCCCCGAGCACGACCAGGCCGAGCGCCCCGGCCACGACCAGCCAGCGACTGATGGCCCGGAACGGACGGGTGATGTGCGGCGACGCCACGACGGTGGCGGCGACGACCGCAGCGAGCCGGACCGACACCGACTCGGCCGGCGGGCCGGTGGCCAGCAGGGCATCCCAGGTGCTCGAGCTGCGGCCGCCGAGGAAGGCGTCGTCGACGCCGGTGGCGAGGAGCGTCGCGCCCACCGACGACAGCAGCAGGTCCCGGGCGAGGTCCAGGCGCAGCCGCAGCACCGAGAGGACCACGAGGAACAGCGCCCACGCGAGGAGGAGCCCGGCGAGGACCTCCCACACCACGTCGAGGAAGCTCGGGAGGCTGTGGGCCAGGTCCACGAGCGCCTGCTCGAAGGCGCTCGGCGGCTCGGCCGCGGTGACGAGCCCGGCGATCCCGCCGCTGGCGAGGATGATCAGCAGGACGTCGGTGGCCCGCCGCGCCCGAGGTCCGCTCCGGGTCGAGGAGTACAGGCGGAGCCGCTTGGGCTGCGACCAGAGCGGGGTGCTCCGGGCGGCCTCCAAGCCGGTCGCCGTCATCGCCGGGCGTCTCGCAGCATCCCCGTGATGATGGCCGGTTCCACGGGGCGCGAGAGGGCATAGCCCTGGATCCGGTGGCAGCCGAGCGCGGCGAGCGCGTCGATCTGGTCGTCGTGCTCGACCCCCTCGGCCACGACCGTCAGGTCCAGTGCGGCGGACAGGCGGACCACCGCGTCGACGAGCGCAGCGGCGCGCGGGGACGTCGTCAGGTCCGTGATGAACGACTGGTCGACCTTCAACACGTCGATCGGCAGGTCGCGCAGCTCGCTCAGCGACGAGTAGCCGGTGCCGAAGTCGTCGAGCGCGACGCGGCAGCCCAGCTCGCGGAGCTTGTGGAGCGTCTCGATCTCGCCGTGCTCGCGAGTGGTCAGCACCGTCTCGGTGAGCTCGACGACGACCTGGTCGGTCGCGATGCCGGTCTCGTGCAGGACCGACTCGACGTCGGCGAGGAAGCTGGGCTCGCGCAGCTGCCGGGCGCTCACGTTGATGCTCACCGGGACGGTGAACCCCATCGCGTGCCACTGCGTCGCCTCGTGGCAGGCCCGCCGGAAGATCTCCCGGCCGAGCGAGACGATCGCGCCGGTGTGCTCGGCGAGCCGGATCAGCTCGAACGGCGGCACCGGGCCCCGGGTCGGGTGGGTCCACCGCAGCAGCGCCTCGACCCCCACGACGTGCCGCTCCCGCGAGTCGAAGATCGGCTGGTACGCCAGCGTCCACGTCTGCTTGGTGAGCACGTCGTGCAGGTCGGCCTCCCGCTCGAGGCGGCTGAGCGAGCGGCGCTGGAGGTCGTCGTCGAAGAGGGCGTAGCGCCCGCCGCCCGCCTCCTTCGCCCGGTGCAGCGCGATCTCCGCGCTCCGCAGCGCCTCCAGGTGGTCCTGGCCGGCCTCGACCAGCGTGATGCCGACGCTCCCGCTCACCATCAGCTCGCGGCCCTCGGTGACGACCGGCTCCGAGAAGCAGCCGAGCAGGCGGTCGGCGAGGAGGATCGCCTCGAACTCGTCGGGCACGTCGGCCAGCACGATCACGAACTGCGACCCGCCGTGCCGGGCGACGAGGTCCTGGGCGCGCACCACGTCCGCGAGGCGGTGGGCGATGGTGGTCACGACGTGGTCGCCGGCGGCGAAGCCGAACGTCTCGTTGACCCGCTGGAGGTGGTCGAGGTCGGCGAACAGCACGGCGACCCGCCGTTCCCGGTCCACCGCCTGCACGGCGCGGGCCAGCTGCTCGACCAGGAGCACGCGGTTGGGCAGGCCGGTCGACTCGTCGTAGAGGGCGGCCCGCCGCAGCTGGTCCTCCAGCGCGTGCTGGCTGGTCATGTCCCGGCAGATCGTGCTGTAGATCCGCTGGCCGTCCTCATCGAGGTCGGGGTGGGCGACGAGCACCTGGGAGATCGGGATCTCGTGGCCGTCGGGGCGGCGGAGGCGGTTCTCGCCGGTCCACGTGCCGGCCCGCTCGGCGGTGCGCATGCCCTCGCGGACCAGGTCCCGCGCGAGCTCGTCGGGGAAGAAGTCGAAGGCTCGGCTGGCCGGACTGGCATCGGGGGAGAAGCCGAGCAGCTGGCGGCCCACCGGGTTCAGGTACCGGATGGCACCGTCGCGGGACGCCGACGCCACGAGGTCCGGCGTCGCCTCGATGATCTCGCTCACCCGCGCCTTGGCGGCGCTCACGTCGCGCCGCGAGCTCACGACCGACCCGGTGGTGACCCCCGTGGCCACGAGCACGAGCAGGAGCAGCTGGAAGTCCGAGCGGTCGAGCGCGTCGCCGAGCTGCAGGTGGGCACCCGCGGTCATCACCGCAGCGAGCGCGGCGGACGACACCGCGGCCGCGGCGACGCCGTGGCGCACCGCGACGATGACGACGGGCAGGAACGCGAGGTAGACGAACCGCATCGGCGCCTCGCCGGCCTCCATCAGCGCCAGCCCGGCCACCGCCGGTGCGAGCAGCTCGGCGTGCAGCTGCCAGCGGGGGAGGGCGTCCTCGTCGTCGGCCAGGCGCAGCCGTCGATGCCGGATGAGGTCGTCGCCGCCGATGAGCAGGGCGGGCAGCAGGCAGGCGGCGCCCACGATGTCGCCCACCCAGAACAGGGCGGCGGCCCGGGCCAGGTCGTCGGGCGCGAGCAGGTCCCCGGCCCACTGCACCAGCACGCCGATCACCGTGGCGGCCGCCGCGCCGGCGCCGATGCCGAGCGCCAGCACCGCCAGGTCCTCGGGGTCGCGCAGCCGGGGGTCGAGCGCCAGCCGCCGCAGGACCCAGGCACCGAAGGCGTACGAGGCTGCCAGCCCCAGCGAGTTCGCCACGAGCAGGACCGGTCCGTACTCGTCGCCGAGGCCCATCACGATCGGCGTGCTCACCAGCTCGGCGACGGCGATCACCCAGACGAGGCGGGGTCGGAAGTAGCAGACGGCGATGGCGACGGCGGCCGGCGGGAACCAGATGAGCGCCGGGCCCTCGAGGCTGATCTCGCGCGCCCACACGGCCGTGGCCAGGTACGCGACGAACGCGAGTGCTGCCACGATCGCCGTCTGTCGGTGCGACCCCTCCGCACCGTCCGCTTGCTCCATGCCGGGCGCCCCTTCCGGCCCTGCCACCGCCCCAGCGTACGCAGGAGGATCGCCCGTCACCGTCGATGCTCCACCCGTTCGGGGGAGGACGTCGCGGGCGGTCACGGCCGGAGGGCGGGCCGGCGGCTCCGGAGCCGCGCTACCAGCGGGGGTCGGACTCGACGAGCCGGGCGAACTCGTCGAACGGGAGCGGCTTGGAGAACAGGTAGCCCTGGCCGAAGTCGCAGTGGCCCCGACGGAGGTAGTCGAGCTGGGCGGTGGTCTCCACGCCCTCGGCGGTGGTCTGGTGGCCGAGGGCGTCAGCGATCGCGAGCACGGCATCGACGATGCGGCTGAGCCGGTCGTCGTCGCGGTCGATCGCCCCGACGAACGACTGGTCGATCTTCACCTGGTCCACCGGGAGGTGGCCGAGGCGGGCGAGCGACGAGTACCCCGTCCCGAAGTCGTCGATGGCGAGCGAGACGCCGAGCTCGTGCAGGCGGGTCATCACGTCGACCGGTCCGTCGAGGCCGTGGAGCAGCGCGCTCTCGGTGATCTCGAGGAGCAGCGCCTCGCCGGGCCAGCCGGTGCGCTCGAGCACCGAGTGCACGATGCGGTCGAGGTCCTCCGTGGTCAGCTGGCGGGCCGAGATGTTGACCCCGAGCTGGAACGGGCGGCCCAGCCGCATCGGGTGGAGGTCGGCCATCGCCGTCACCGCCACCTCGAGCACGTGCCGGCCCAGCTCGTGGATCGTCCCGATGTCTTCGGCCACCGCGATGAAGTCGGCCGGTCCCAGCAGGCCGCGCTCGGGGTGCTGCCAGCGGACCAGCGCCTCGGCCCCGCAGATGCGCCCGCTGCGGAGGTCGACCACCGGCTGGTAGTGGACCACCAGCTCGCCGCGGTCGACCGCCCGCCGGAGGTCGCTCTCGATCTGGAGGCGCACCACCGCCGCGTCGCGCATCTCGGTGTCGAACTCGGCCAGCCGGTTCCGGCCCGCCTCCTTCGCCCGGTACATCGCCGCGTCCGCGTCGCGGAGCCAGGCGTGGCCGGTGCGGTGGTCGGTGGCCCCGGCCAGGCCGATGCTGACGGTCAGGAACACCTCGTGGCCGGCCGGGAGGAGGAACGGCTGGCTCAGCGACTCCGCCAGCTCCTGGGCCACCTGGCTGGCATGGGTCGGCGAGGTGATGTCCTCGAGCAGGACCACGAACTCGTCGCCGCCGAAGCGGGCGACCGTGTCGCCGGGCGCCACCACGGAGCGGAAGCGCTGCGCGAACGCCACCAGGAGCTGGTCGCCGACGTTGTGGCCGAGGCTGTCGTTCACGACCTTGAACCGGTCGATGTCGCAGAACAGCAGGGCGATGTCGGCGCCGTTCGACTCGCGGCGGGCCAGCGCGTGGTCCAGCCGGTCGAGGAGCAGGGTGCGGTTCGGCAGGCCGGTCAGTCCGTCGTGCAGGGCCTGGTGGGCGAGGCGCGTCTCGGTCTCGGCCCGTTCCAGGGCGATGGCCATGAGGCTGCAGCTGACGTCGGCCACCTGGCGCTCGTGGGGCGACGGGTCGTGCACCTCGTCGTAGAGCGTCGACAGCGACCCGACGGGCCGGCCCGTGCTGATGGCGAGGATCGGCTGGGACCAGGCCGCCCGGATGTCCTCGTTCGCCGCGATGTACGCCAGGCCGTCGGACAGGTCGGCCTGGGTCACGTCGGGCGCGACGACCGGCCGTTCGGTGGCGATCGCCTCGTCGCAGAGGCTCCGGTTCCGCGCCGGCGGCGCCTCGCGCATCCACTCGACGAGCGAGGCGGGCGCGGCGCCGGCGCTCAGCTCGAGCCGGTCCTCGTCCACGAGGTAGATCGAGGAGCGGCCGCTCACGCCGTTCTCGGCGAGCAGCTCGAGGCACGCCTCGGCCACGACCGGCAGCGGTTCGCTGCGGGCGATCAGCTCGAGCACGCCCGCCTGGCTCGACGCGAGCCGCTGCGCCCGGCGCAGATCGGTGATGTTCCGCGAGGTGACCACCACGCCGCGGACGTCGGGATCGTGCAGCAGGTTGACGCCGGTGACCGAGATGTCCTGCCAGGCGCCGTTCGCCGAGCGCATCCGGACCTCCTCGGAGATCTCGATCCCCGGCTCGGCGAGCGAGCGGTGCCATCCGGCCAGTGCCCGGTCGAGGTCGTCGGGGTGCACGAGCGTCATCGGCTCGCGCCCGGCCCAGAACCCCGCGTCGTAGCCGAGGAGGTTGTTGGGCGCTCCCGACGTGAACAGCAGCCGGCCCTCCGCGTCCGTGATCGACACGGTGTCGCTGATGTTCGTCAGCAGGCTGCGGAACCACCGTTCCGAAGCGCTCGGATCGTTGCGCTCGCTGGCTTCCTCCACCCTCACCTCCCTCCGGGGTCGCCTCGCACAGTGTGCCATCGGCCACCCTCCGCCGTCTCCTGAGACGAACGTCCAGGGATCTGCCGCGGCCCGGGTCGCAGCCGCCGGTTCCCGGGGGCGGTCGGGCCGCCGGGCGCTAGGTTTGGGCCATGGCTGACCAGGCGACGTTCGCAGAGCAGGCGATGCCGCTCATGAGCTCGCTCTACTCCGGCGCCCTGCGCATGACGCGCAACCCCGCCGACGCCGACGACCTCGTCCAGGAGACCTACCTGCGCGCGTACCGCGGCTTCGGCGGCTTCCAGGAGGGCACCAACCTCAAGGCGTGGATGTACCGCATCCTCACCAACACGTACATCAACTCGTACCGGGCCAAGCAGCGCCGTCCCGACGAGACCAACCTCGACGAGGTCGAGGACCTGTACCTGTACCGCCGCCTCGGTGGGCTGGAGGCCGCCCGCTCGGGGCGCAGCGCCGAGGACGAGCTGATGGACACCTTCAGCGAGGCCGAGGTGAAGAGCGCCATCGAGGACCTGCCGGAGAACTTCCGCATGGCGGTCCTCCTCGCCGACGTCGAGGGCTTCTCGTACAAGGAGATCGCCGAGATCCTCGACATCCCGATCGGCACGGTGATGAGCCGGCTGCATCGGGGAAGAAAGGCGCTCCAGAAGGCGTTGTACGACTACGCCGTCACGCACGGGTTGGCCGAACGGCCCGACGGCGACCCCGAACCCACCCCTGTCCCGAGTGCCCCCGGCACGGACCACTGACCAGGATCTTCCGATGAGCGACTGCAACGAAACCCTCCGGGAGTTGTACCTCTTCCTCGACGGTCAGCTCACCGAGGAGGACCGGGTGCACATCCAGCAGCACCTCGACGACTGCTCGCCGTGCCTGGAGGCGTACGACTTCGAGGCCGAGCTGCGGATCGTCGTGAAGAGCCGGTGCTTCGAAGAGGTGCCCGAGGCCCTCCGCGCCCGCATCGCCAAGGCCCTCGAGCGCGAGCAGCAGCCGGGCTGACCGTGCCCGCTTTCCGCGCCCGCCCCGTCCGACCGTAGGATCCTCCCCATGCTGTTCGCGAACGTCTGGCACTTCTGGATCGCCGTGCCGCTCACGCTGGGGGCCGTGCTCTTCGGGGTCGCCATCATCGTCGGCTACCTCAACAAGGTCGTGAAGCCGAAGTACCCGCCGCGCGGCCAGGGCTGAGCGTGGCTGCTGCGGTCGACTGGGCGCTGGCCGAGAAGGTCGCGGTCAGGGCCGCCGGCCGCGAGCCGTTCGCCGAGTCGTACCACTACCCGTCGCTGACCTCGGACTTCGAGGAGCTGACCGCGCTCGCCGAGCAGCAGGTCGCCGACGCCACCGGGCTCCGCAGCGCCTCGGGGCTCGCCCGCGCCCGGGTCACCGACCGCGAGGGCTGGGTGCGGGCCAACATCGCCTCGTTCCAGCGCCTCCTGCGGCCGATCACCAACCGGCTCGAGGAGAACCTGTCGCACAACCCGTTCGCCCCCGTCGCCAGTCGGGTGGCGGCGGCGGAGATGGGCATGGTCCTGGGCTGGATGTCGTCCCGGGTGCTCGGCCAGTACGACCTGCTGGTCGTCGAGGACGAGAACCCCGAGGACCAGGACATCGTGTACTACGTGGGCCCGAACATCATCGGGCTCGAGAAGCGCTTCGCCTTCCCGCCCCGCGAGTTCCGCCACTGGCTGGCCCTCCACGAGGTCACGCACCGGGCGCAGTTCACCGGCATCCCGTGGATGCGCGAGCACTTCCTCGGCCTCGTCGGCCAGACCGTCGATGCGGTCGACCCCGATCCCAAGCGCTTCCTCGACGCGCTGGCCCGGGTCGCGGCCGACGCCCGCAAGGGCCGCAACCCGCTCGACGACGGCGGCGTGATGGCCATCCTCGCCTCGCCCGACCAGCGCCTCGTGCTCGACCAGGTGGCCGGGCTGATGAGCCTGCTCGAGGGCCACGGCGACGTCACCATGGACCGCGCCGGGGCCGACCAGATCCCCAGCGCCGAGCGCTTCGGTGCGGTGCTCCGGGCCCGCCGGGCGCAGGCCAACCCCTTCGCCAAGTTCCTGCAGAAGTTCATCGGGCTCGACGCCAAGATGAAGCAGTACGAGCAGGGCGAGCGGTTCATCGAGGCGGTCGAGAAGGAGGGCGGCACCGAGCTCCTCGACGTCGCCTGGGTCGACCCGGCCAACCTGCCGAGCATCGAAGAGATCCGGGACCCGCAGGCGTGGATCGCCCGCGTCGTGCCCACGGTCGCGGCCTGAACGACCCGGTCGACCTCGCCCACCCGCTGGTGGGCGAGCTGCTGGCCCGCGCGTCGTTCCCCGACGCCGGCACCGACGTGACCTGCGCCGTCTCCGGCGGCGCCGACTCGCTGGCGCTGCTCGCGCTGGCCGTCGCCGCCGGCGGGCGCGTGCGCGCCGTGCACGTCGACCACGGCCTGCGCCCCGGTTCCGCCGGCGAGGCCGCCCGGGTGGCCGATGCCGCGCAGCGCCTGGGCGCTGCGTTCGAGACCCGCGGCGTCGAGGTCGGCGACGGCCCGAACCTCGAGGCCCGGGCCCGTGCGGCCCGCTACGCCGCGCTGCCCGAGGGCGTCCTCACCGGTCACACGGCCGACGACCGGGCCGAGACGGTGCTGCTCCACCTGCTCCGGGGCGCAGGCCCGACCGGTGCGATCGGGATCGCCCGCTCGGCATCTCGCCCGCTGCTCGACCTGCGCCGATCCGAGACCGAGGCGCTCTGCGCCGCGCTCGGCCTCGATCCGCTCCACGACCCCTCGAACGACGATCCCCGGTTCCGCCGCAACCGGGTCCGCCACGAGCTGCTCCCCCTGCTCGCCGACATCGGCGACCGCGACCCGGTCCCGGTCCTGGTCCGCCAGGCCGACCTGTTCGCGGAGGTCGACGTCGCGCTCGGCCTCGCCGCCGCCCAGCTCGACCCCACCGACGCCGCCGCGCTCGCGGCGGCACCGACGGCGGTCGCCGGTGCCGCGGTGCGCGCCTGGCTGGTCGAGGCCGGGGTCGGCGACGGCTACGGGGTCGACGCCGCCGCGGTCGCCCGGGTGCTGGCGGTCGCACGCGGCGAGCACGTCGCCACCGAGGTCGTGGGCGGCTGGCGGGTCGCCCGGTCGCGCGGCCGGCTGTCGGCCGCGTGCCCTGCGCCATGGCAGGATGCCGCCCATGACTGACGCCCCCTCCGGGCCCTACGAGGGCGATCCCCACATCGGCAAGGTGGTCGTGAGCACCGAGGAGCTCCAGCGCCGCACAGCCGAGCTCGGTGCCCAGATCACCGCCGACTACCAGGGCCGGGCGCCGCTCCTGGTCGGTGTCCTGAAGGGCGCCATCATGTTCATGGCCGACCTGGCCCGCGAGATCGCCCTCCCCGTCGAGTTCGACTTCATGGCCGTGTCGTCCTACGGGAACGCCACCAAGTCGAGCGGCGTGGTGCGCATCGTCAAGGACCTGGACCTCGACCTGAGCGGACGCCACGTCATCATCGTCGAGGACATCATCGACAGCGGCCTCACGCTCGCCTACCTGCGCAAGAACCTCCTGGCCCGCCACCCCGCCAGCGTCGAGGTGTGCGCGCTCCTCGTGCGCGAGGGCCTGCAGAAGAAGGACCCCGACCTCAAGTACGTCGGCTTCCGGATCCCGCCGGACTTCGTCGTGGGCTACGGGCTCGACGTGGGCGACCGCTACCGCAACCTCCCGTACGTCGCCTCGTACCAGGAGTGACCCGCCGCCCGCAGCGGTCACGACCGCGCCGACGTGGGAAGCCGCGGCCCGCAGCACTAGCGTCGCCCCCCATGTCACGGATGCGGACCCTGGGCCTGGGCGTGCTGGCCACGGCGGTGCTGTTCGGCGCTGCTGCCTGCAGCAAGAGCGACGACTCGGCCAAGAAGAGCGATCGCGCTCCCATCTCCTTCGCCGACCCGCCCGAGGGGTCGATGGACCTGGGCCTCTGCTACGCCTACAACACGGACCAGATCAAGGAGCTGATCGGCGGCGAGGAGACGTTCAAGCGCCTCCCGCCGGCCGCGATCGGCACCGAGAAGGACAAGGTCCACGGCGAGTCGTGCGCCTGGGAGCGGACCGAGCCCAACGGCGACGCCGCCAGCCTCCGCATCGAGGTCCGCGACTTCGGCGACGACGCGGCCGGGCTCCTGTCCCAGTACGCCGCGCTGAAGGAGGGGACGCTCGGCGCCACCGACGTCGAGGGCCTCGGCGACGGCGCCTTCTCCTCGGAGTCCGACGAGACGTCGCTGCTCCAGGTGAAGTCCGGCCCCTACCTGCTGACGCTGTCGAGCCGCGCCGAGGGCGAGCTCGAGCCCGTCGACCTCGCCGCCCTGCAGCTGCTCGCGGCGTCCGGCCTGGACAAGATCCAGTGAGCGAGACCGACAACCCGGTCGACCAGCCCCGCATCGAGGCCGCCGTCCGCGAGATCCTCGCGGCCATCGGCGAGGACCCCGAGCGCGACGGGCTGCTCGCCACGCCCGGGCGCGTCGCCCGCATGTACGCCGAGATCTGCGCCGGGCTCCACCAGAACCCCGACGAGCACCTGCAGACCACGTTCGAGGCCGAGCACGACGAGATGGTCATGGTGCGGGACATCCCGCTGTACTCGCTGTGCGAGCACCACCTGGCCCCGTTCATCGGCAAGGCCCACGTGGCCTACATCCCGGGCACCGACGGGCGGGTCATCGGCCTGTCCAAGTTCGCCCGGCTCGTCGACGGCTACGCCCGGCGGCTGCAGGTCCAGGAGCGGCTCACCAGCCAGATCGCCGACGCCATGCAGAACAGCCTCGACCCCAAGGGCGTGATGGTGGTGATCGAGGCCGAGCACCTGTGCATGTCCATGCGGGGCGTGAAGCAGGCCGGGTCCACCACCGTGACCTCGGCGGTCCGGGGCCTGTTCCGCACCAACGTGGCCACCCGCGAAGAGGCGATGCGCTTCATCCAGCGCCACT
>DATMGQ010000005.1:0-2246 GCA_035555395.1 Acidimicrobiales bacterium | reverse complement strand
ACCGGCCGCCGTGGAAGATGTGCTGCCTCTGAATCCCCTCGATGTCGATTCCTCGCGTGTCAGCCGAGAGGATCCCGTCGAAGTTGAACTCAGGGATCTCGGCGTAGAGCTTGCGGAAGTCCCAAGTGTCGAACAGGAACTTGATGAACAGCATCAGTCCCTCGAACATCCGCCCCTCTTGGGAGCTCTCGGCTGTTCGAAGCAAGCCGAAGTACGCGGTGCGGCTCTCCATGCTCGCCTGGTAGGCGACGACGAGCCCGACGGTGGGACCGTCGACCGCCTGGATCATGTGCTGCGCCAGCACTCCGTCGTGGAGGCCCGCCACGAACCGCTCGATGCTGGGCGTTGCGCCCCGGTAGCGCCACCGGAACGCGGACTCCGGGCGGATCGACGCCTGGTAGATCGCGCGGTAGTCGCCTTCCTCGATCGGGCGCAGGTAGACCCGCTGGCTTGCCATCGGGACGTCGGTCAGCTCGCCCTGCGCGTTGCGCTGCGTGTACCACTCGTACGCCTCGCCGATCGTCTCGATGCTGCGGAGCAGACCAGCTGGCGGGCCTCCGAGGAGGTCGGAGAGCGCTCGGTACAGGTAGGCGACGGCGGCGCGATCCTGTGGGAGCTGGTTGAGGCGGACGCTCGGGTCGAGGTCGCCCGGGTCCCAGGACAGCCGGGCAGCCAGCGCAGCTGTGAACTCTTCTTGGGTGAGCATGTCGGGCCTGCTGTTCGAGATGGGTGTTGTCAGGCGGTAGCCGCCGGAGTCACCGGTCGAGCCCCTCGGATCGGATCGTCTTGAGCGCAGCGGTCTGGGCTGCGGCGATCCGGTCCAGGTCGCGGAGGTACTTGGGTGAGGCGTCGGCGAGGAAGTCGCTGCGGATCTCCCGCTGGACGTCAACCATGCCGGTCGAGGTCTGGCAGTCGCCGTCGGCGGTGGCGACCTCAATTTCGAAGGACCGGGCCTCCGGCGGCACGGCGGATCCGTTTTCGTGGTCGGCGAAGAGGGCCGACCGCGCCCGCGCCCAGGCCCCTTGCGGGCCGCCCAGGCCGGGGTAGCCGCTGTCGGCCATGCACTGGGCCCAAAGGGCGGCTGCGGGCTCCCACCGCGGGTCATTGGCGGTGGCCGCTGCCACGACGAGCCAGTAGTCCTGTTGGGCGCTCGCTGCCCAGAACCAGTCGAGCACCGAGCCGGCCACCGCCTTGCGTGCCTCCGCAACGCAGCCGCCTCCCGCGGTGGCTCCGGTGCCGCCGATGGTCCTCCACTCCACCGTGTCGGAGCGGTTGCCTCGGAACGCCCGGTACCAATCGGCAGCCTCGTCGTCCGATACCTGCCAGATCGGCCGCAGGTAGTGGGAGAAGCCGTACCCCTCCGAACGCCGGAAGGCCATGTCCGGCGCTATCTCACCCTGGATCCGGTCGACGAGTTGCGCCGCATCGGCCGGACGGAAGCCCTTGCGCGTCATGCAGGCGTCTTCGAGGCGCTTCGTGGCGCGCCCGATCGTCTCCAAGTTGTCGAAGAACCTCTCCGGCCGCATCACCGCGTCATCTGGCTCGACGGCGATGGGAGCAGGAGCGCTCGTGGCGGACCCCTGGTGGTTCTTGGGCTCTGGCGAACTGGTGCAGCCGGCAGCGAGCACAGCGGCCACACCGAGCCAGAGTGCTCGCTGCCAGCGGTGCACCGCCGGTCAGACGCCGACGCCGACGGAGCGTTCGACGTTGTTGTTGAACGTGCCGAGCTGGTCGCGCTCCTCCGTGGCTGGGACGTTCTTGTACGAGCCGGCGGGTGCCGTGTCGGAGTTGTTGAACAGGGTGAACCCGTACGAGCCATTGTCGTTGCGGACCGAGCTCGCGCAGTTCTTCCAGTTGCCATCGGGGTTGCCGGAGCCGGTGCACTTGGACTCGGCCCAGTTCCAGTAGGTCCCGGTGTGACCGCCGGTCAGCCATCGGCCAGGTCCGGCGAAGTAGCCGCCGGTCCACATGCACTGCTTCCCATCGGGGCATGGCGTCACCGCGGCGGCGAGCGCCTTCGACGAGCGGTACTCCGGGGGGACGACACCGTCGGGCAGTTCGGGGCGGGTCTCCGCCAGCGTCCCGGACTGGCCCTTCTTGTCCGACTCCTGGCCGGAGATGAACTTCATCGACTTGATGTCGTCGATCGTGAGCGGGCGCCCGCCGGTGGTCGGCGCTTCCTGAGCGAACGCCGCCGATGCTGGAATCGACAACGAGGCGCCTGCGACGCCGAGCGCCGCGAGCTT
>DATMGQ010000004.1:0-24835 GCA_035555395.1 Acidimicrobiales bacterium | reverse complement strand
CCAGCCCCGGGGGTGGAGCTGGGCGACGAGCGCGATCGCCTCGGCGCCGCCGTTCGTGAGGACCAGGCGCTCGGGGTCGACGCCCATCGCCGCCGCGAGCGCCGCCGTGGCCGTCCGGTCGTCGGGGTAGTCCCCGAGGGCGTCGAGGTGGCGGGCGATGACCGGCCGCACGTCGGGCGCGACCGGGTTCAGGCTCGCGGACAGGTCGAGCAGCTCGCGGCGGTCGATGCCGAGCCGGGCGGCGACCGCGTGGGCGTCGCCGCCGTGCGGTGCGGCGTCGAGGGCGCTCACAGCTCGCACCTCGTGGCCCGGCGCCGCCGGGCCGCACGGACGGCGGCCGGAGCGATCAGGAGCGCGGCGAGCAGCAGCTCGACCTGGTCCACCAGCGCGATCGCCCGGCCGATGTCGGCCGGCTCGGGTCGGGGGCCGGCGCCCAGGCGCGGGCGTTCCTCGATCCGGTCGCCGTACCGCAGGGTGCCGCCCAGCTCCACCCCCAGGGCGGCGGCGACCGCCGCCTCGGCGACGCCGGCGTTGGGCGACGGGTGGGCGCCGGCCTGGGTCCGGATCGCGGTGGCGATGGCTCGGGCCCGGGTGGGTCGGACCGCCAGCACCAGCAGGGCGAAGGCCCGGGCCGGCACGAGGTTGGCGACGTCGTCGAGCCGGGCGGCCGACCAGCCGAACCGCTCGTAGCGGTCGCTGCGGTGGCCGACCATGGCGTCCATGGTGTTGACCGCCCGGTACCCGGCGGCGCCAGGCGCGCCGGCCACCGCGCCCCACAGGGCGGGGGCGACGACGGCATCGACCGAGTTCTCGGCCAGGGACTCGATCACGGCGGCGGCGATGCCCCGGTGGTCGAGCTCGCTCGGGTCCCGGCCGACGAGCGAGGGGAGCGCGGCCCGGGCGCCGTCGAGGTCGCCGGCGGTGCACCGCTCGCCGATCGTGGCCGCAACCCGCCGGAGCTCGCGTCCCGCCGACGTGACCGCCACCGCGACCGTGGTCGAGCGGACCGCCGCGCCGGCGGCCACCCCCAGGCCGACGCCGGTCACCGTGTAAGCGAGGCCGGCGCCGCGGGCGTCGCGCCACAGCACCGGCTCCACCGCTCCCATCGCCCGTCCGAACCCGGCGACCGGGTGGAACGCCGGGGGCTCGCCCAGGAGGCGGTCCACGAGGAGGCCGGCACCGGCGGCGGCCGACCGGGCGGCGGGGCGCGCCGTCACCGGGCCGCCAGGGCGACGAGGCCGACCGTCTCGGACACGACGATGAGGGCGCCGAGGACGTCGCCGGTGAAGCCGCCGAGCCGCCGCACCGCGACCCAGAGCACGGCGCCCGCGCCGGCCAGCGCGCCGAGGAGCGCCGCGACGCCGATGCCCCCCTGCGCCGCGACGAGCACGGCACCCGCGGGTGCGACGGCGATGAGGACCCAGCGGTTGGCCTGCCCGAGGAACGGCGTCGCCAGGCCCTCGGTCCGTGCGTACGGCAGGAACGAGGGGGCTGCGGCGGCCACGGTCCGGCTCAGGCACCACAGGGCGACGATCGACCACGGCGACGGGCCGCCCGAGGCCAGCGACGCCCAGCGCAGGAGCAGCACGCACGGCACCACGCCCAGGGCGAAGCCGCCCACGTCGGGCTGGCGCATGACCTCGAGCCGCCGCTCCCGGTCCAGGTGGGGGAGCAGGCCGTCGACCGAGTCGGCCAGGCCGTCGACGTGCAGCAGCCCGGTGACCGCGAGGTCGGCGGCGACGACGAGCGCGGCGGCGACGGGGAGCAGCCAGACCCCTTGCGCGCCCCACCACACGAGCGCGACCAGGCCGCCGATCACGGCGCCGGCGGCGGGGAACCACCGGAACGTGCGGTCGGTCGGCGGCGACGACCGACCGAGGATGCTGAGGAACCCGAGCGCGCTCAGCACGGGCCACCCGCCCCTCTCGGGGGCAGTTCGAGGGCCCGTCCCGCCACCACGAGCAGGACGCGGTCGGCCACCGCCGACACCTGCTGGTTCAGCGTCCCGACCGCGTCGACGAAGCGGCGCCCCACCGGGGTCGGGGCGTGGAGCGACCAGCCCACCTCCTCGGCGACGACGATGGTGGGCGCGGTGCGGGCGCGGAGGGCATCCGCCAGCGCGGGGCCGTCGGCGTCGAGGTCGGCGTGGGCGGCGATCCAGCTCCCGAGCGAGTCGAGCAGGACGGTCGCCTCGATGCGCCCGAGCAGCGCTGGCAGCTCGGCCGGATCGGGGCACTCGACGGTGGCCCAGGTGCTGGGCCGCCGGTCGCGGTGGGCGGCGATGCGGGCGGCGTGGTCGGCGTCGCCGGCCTGCACCGCGGCGGTGGCCACGTAGGTGACCCCCGGTGCCGTCCGGGCGGCCAGGTCCTCGGCGAGGCGCGACTTGCCGGAGCGGGTGCCGCCGAGCACCAGCGTGAGGCCCTCGGTGGCCGTGCCGGGTTCGCTCATCTGGGTCTCACCTGTCGTCCTGGCGCAGCAGCCGGATCGACGGAAGGACCGTGGAACCGACCCTGAGCCTCGAGGGTTGCGTGGTTCTCGCGGTCCAGGTTCGGCCGGACTCGCACCGTCCCCGAGGGGAGGCGCTCTACCGTTGCGGGACAGTGCCGGGATCGCACCGGACTTCGTCCCTGAACCGCGCCGGCACCCTACCCTCCGGGCGCGGGCCCGCCCGCCGGAGCGACAGGAGCCTGATGGAACCCGGTGAGCCGACGACGCCCGAAGCGCCCGCGCTCGTCGAGCTGTGGCTGGTCCGGCACGGCCAGACCGAGTGGAGCGAGGCCGGTCGCTACGCGGGGTGGGCCGACATCGGCCTGACCCCGGCCGGCGAGGACCAGGCGCGCGAGCTGGGCCGGCTGCTGCCGCACGGGCCGGACGTGGCGGCGTGGTCGTCGGACCTGGGCCGGTGCCGGGCGACCGCCCGGCTGGCCGGCCTGCGGCCGACGGTCGACCGGCGGCTGCGCGAGCTGGACTTCGGGACGATGGAGGGTGCCACCTGGCCGGAGCTGTCCGAGGCGGTGCAGGAGGCGCTGCTCGAGTTCGACGCGTTCGCCGCGCCGGGCGGCGAGTCGGTGGCCCAGCTGGAGGCCCGCGTCCGGGCGTTCCTCGACGAGCTGGCGCCGGGCCGCCACGTCGTCGTGACCCACGGCGGCGTCGTCCGGTTGCTGCTGCGCCGAGCCGGTCGGGACGGCGCGGTGGCTCCGGCGCAGGTCGAGCGCCTGACCTGGCCGCTCCGCGGGCTGGGTCATGATGGCCCGATGCCCCGCCAGTCGATCATCGTCGTGAACACCGGGAACGGGAAGGGCAAGAGCTCCGCCGCGTTCGGGGTGATGAACCGGGGGTGGGCCCGGGGCTGGACGGTCGGGGTGGTCCAGTTCCTCAAGAGCGGCAAGTGGAAGGTGGGGGAGAAGAAGCTGGCCGAGCACCTCGGCATCGAGTGGCACACGCTGGGCGACGGGTTCACGTGGGAGTCCACCGACATGGACGAGACGATCGCCAAGGGCCGCCACGCCTGGGAGGTGGCCAACCGCATGCTGGCGTCGGGCGACTACGACCTGTTGATCCTCGACGAGGCCACCTACGCGGTGAAGTACGGCTGGGTGGCGGTCGAGGACGTGGTGGAGGGCCTGCGGAACCGGTCGCCGCGGACCAACGTGGTGCTCACCGGGCGCAACTGCCCGCCGGAGATCATCGAGATCGCCAACACCGTGACCGAGATGGTCAAGGTCAAGCACGCCTACGACGAGGGCATCTCCGCCATGAAGGGCATCGAGTTCTGATGCTCGGACCGCGGCTGGTGGTCGCGGGGACCAGTTCCGGATCGGGCAAGACCAGCCTGGCGACCGGGCTGATGGCGGCGCTGCGCGCCCGCGGCCTGGAGGTGGCGTCGGCGAAGGTCGGGCCCGACTTCATCGACCCCGGCTACCACGAGCTGGCGACCGGTCGACCGGGCCGGAACCTCGACGCCTGGATGTGCGGCCCGGACCTGATGGCCCCGCTGGCGGGCCGGGCGGCTGCCGGTGCCGACGTGCTCGTGGTCGAAGGGGTGATGGGCCTGTTCGACGGCGCCGCCGACGCGACGCCGTCGTCCACCGCCGACATCGCCCGGCTGCTCGACGCCCCGGTCGTCCTCGTCGTCGACTGCTCGTCGCAGGCGGCGTCGGTCGCTGCGCTCGTGCACGGCTTCGCCACCTTCGACGCGCGCGTGCCGCTCGCCGGGGTGATCCTGAACAAGCTCGCCTCCGACAGCCACGAGGCGATGGTGCGCACCGCCCTCGCGGGCGCGCCGGCGCCCGTCCCCGTGCTCGGCGCGCTGCACCGCGACGAGCGGCTCGGCTGGCGCGACCGGCACCTCGGGCTCATCCCCGTCGCCGAGCGGCCCGACGAGGTGGCGGCATCGCTCGCCGCCCTCGCCGCGCTGGTGGCCGAGCGCTGCGACCTCGACGCCCTGCTCGAGGTCGCCCGGGGAGCGCCGGCCCGCGCGGTGGAGGCGGTGCCCGAACCGGCTCACGTCGGTCCGGCCCGCATCGCGGTGGCTGGAGGACGGGCGTTCACGTTCAGCTACCCGGACAACGTGGAGGCGCTCGAGGCTGCGGGTGCGGAGGTGGTCCCGTTCGATCCGCTGGTCGATGCCGCCCTGCCGCCGGAGGTCGACGCGCTCGTCGTCGGCGGCGGGTTCCCGGAGGTGATGGTCGAGCAGCTCGCCGCGAACGAGCCGCTGCGTCGCGACGTCCGGGCCCAGATCGACGGCGGCCTCGTCGTGTGGGCCGAGTGCGGCGGCCTGCTCTGGCTCGCGGAGGCGCTCGACGGCCACGCCATGGTCGGGGCGGTGCCCGCTGTGGCGGCGATGACCGATCGGCTCACCCTCGGGTACCGCTCCGCCGTGCTCCAGGTCGACACGCCGCTGGGTCCGGCCGGCACCGAGCTGCGCGGGCACGAGTTCCACTACACCGCCCTGGCACCGGCCGGCGCCGCGCTGGAGCTCACCGGTCGGACCGGCACGACGAGCGGCGGCCACGGCTCGCCACGGCTCCTGGCCAGCTACCTCCACGTGCACCTCGCCGGCCGCCCCGATCTCGCCGAGGCCTTCGTGGCCACGGCGATCCGCGGCCGCACCCCCACGTAGGGCACGCTGCCCTACGTGGGTCCGGCGGTTGGGTAGGGTGGCCCGATGCCCCCGCTCGCGACCGGTCACAAGCGCACCGGCGCCTGCCCCACGTTCGAGCACCCGGTCCTCCAGCGCGACGGCCTGCTGCTGCGGGTGCCGCTGGTCGGCGGCGGCCTCGCGCCGGCCCAGGCTGCGGCCGTCGCGGCGGTGGCCGAGGAGCACGGCTCGGGCGTCATCGAGCTGACGAACCGCGGGAACCTGCAGGTCCGAGGCCTGCGCGAGGCCTCGGTCGGCCCGGCGGTCGCAGCCCTCCGCGACCACGGGCTCGGCGATGGGGGCGCAGGCCTGGTGACGATCTCGCCGTTCGCATCCGACGCCGACCACGCCCTCCGCCAGCAGCTGGTCGACGCCATCGGGGAGCTCCTGGCCGACGGCGGGCCCATCTCGCCCAAGTTCGTCGTCCACGTCGACGACGCCGCCGGCACGACCGCCGCTCGCCGGTCCGAGGCCACGCTCACCGCGGTCGGCAGCCAGATCCGGGTGGCCATCGACGCCCTCGGCGGGGCCACCACCGATGCGGCCGGCGCGGTCGAGCTGGTGCGGGCGCTCGCCGCGGCCTGCCGGAGCGTGGCCGACGACGCCCGCGTCGCCGACGTGGTCGACGCCTACGGGTTGGCCTGGCTCCACGCCGTGCTGCCCGCCGACCTCGACGCCGGCCCTGGCCGTCGCCCGGTCGCGGCGCCTCCGGCTGCCGGGCCGTGGCGCAGCCCCGACGGCGAGGTGCTCCTCGCTGCGGCCCGCTTCGGTCGCCTGGACGCCCGGGCCCTCGCCGGCCTGGCAGCGCGAGGCGCCGACCTGCGCGTCACGCCGTGGCGGTCGTTCGCCCTCCAGCCTCCGGCCGACGGCCGGACGGGCTGGGAGGACGAGCTCGCCGAGCTGGGCCTCATCGTCGACGCCGGCGATCCGGCGGCCGGGATCGTGTCGTGCATCGGCGCCGCCGGCTGCTGGCAGACCGAGGCCGACACGTGGGCCGAGGCCGAGCGGGTCGCCGCACGCCGGAGCGCCGGAGGCCGGGTCGAGCCGGGCCTGGTGCACGTGTCGGGCTGCGACAAGCGGTGCGCCACCCGGGGGCGCGTCGCCGTCACCTTCCTGGGCAAGGTCGACGGGACCGGGTTCGACCCGTTGGTGGCGCCGTGACCGCCTACCGCTACGTCACCGACGGCGCCGAGATCTACCGGCAGTCGTTCGCCATGATCCGCGACGAGGCCGACCTCAGCGGGATCCCCGCCGACGCGGAGCGCGTGGCCGTCCGCATGATCCACGCGTGCGGGATGACCGACCTGCCCCGGGACATCCGCTGTTCGCCCGACTTCGCCGCCGCTGCCCGCGGCGCCCTCGCCGCCGGTGCCCCCATCCTCTGCGACGCCCAGATGGTGGCCAACGGCGTCACCCGCTCGCGGCTCCCCGCCGCCAACGAGGTGCTCTGCACGCTGGGCGACCCGTCCGTGCCGGGCCTCGCCGCCGAGCTGGGCACCACCCGGTCGGCGGCGGCGATGGAGCTCTGGGCCCCGCACCTCGAAGGCTCGGTCGTCGCCATCGGCAACGCCCCGACCTCGCTGTTCCGGCTGCTCGAGCTGCTCGACGCCGGCGCCCCCCGGCCCGCCGCCGTCATCGGCATCCCCGTCGGGTTCGTCGGCGCGGCCGAGTCGAAGCAGGCGCTCGCCGACCACGCCGCCGGCACCCCGTTCATCACCGTCGTCGGCCGCCGCGGCGGGAGCGCCATGACCGCCGCCGCCATCAACGCAGTCGCCTGCGAGAAGGAGTGACCGTGCCCCGCGGACACCTGTACGGGATCGGCGTCGGACCCGGCGATCCGGAGCTGATGAGCGTGAAGGCCGACCGGCTCATCCGCTCCACCACGACCGTCGCCTACTTCGCGGCGAAGGGCCGGCCCAGCAACGCCCGGCGCGTCGCCGAGCACCTGCTGACTGACGACCACCGCGAGATCCGGATCGAGTACCCGGTCACCGTCGAGGTGCTCCGGCCCGACCAGTCCTACGAGGACCTGCTGATCGAGTGCTACGACGAGGCCGCCCAGCGGGTGGCGGCCGTGCTCGACGCCGGTGACGACGTCGCCGTGATCTGCGAGGGCGACCCGTTCTTCTACGGCTCGTACATGTACCTCCACAACCGCCTGGCCGAGCGGTACGGCACCACCGTGGTACCCGGCATCTCGTCGCCGGTCGCCGGGTCGGCGGCCCTGTCGAGGCCGCTCGTGTGCGGGACCGAGATCGTCAGCGTGCTGAGCGCGGTGCTGCCCGACGACGAGCTGAAGTCGGCGCTCGCCGCGTGCGACGCCGCCGTGATCATCAAGGTGGGGCGGAACCTGGCGAAGGTCCGCTCCGTGGTCGCGGGCGTCGGGCTCGGCGACCGGGCGTTCTACGTCGAGCGGGCCACCTGGTCCGAGCAGGCCACCGCCCCCTTGGCCGAGGCCCCGGAGTCCGGGGCGCCGTACTTCTCGATGGTCGTCATCCCCAGCGCCACCGCCTGCAACCGGTGAGCGCCGACGGCTGGCTCGCGGTCGTCGGCCTCGGTCCCGGCGATCCGCGGTGGCTCCTGCCCGAGGCCCGCAGCACGATCGAGGCGGCCGGCCACCTGGTCGGCTACCACACCTACCTGGACATGGTGCCGGCCGACCTCGTCGGCGACCGGCAGCTCCACGGGTCCGACAACCGGGTCGAGCTGGCCCGGGCCGGGCTGGCGCTCGACCTGGCCGCGGCGGGGGAGCGGGTGGCGGTGATCTCGTCGGGCGACCCCGGCGTGTTCGCCATGGCCGCCGCCGTGTTCGAGGCCCAGCAGGCGCCCGACGCCGCACCGGCGTGGCGCGAGGTCGACATCGTGGTGGTCCCCGGGGTGACCGCAGCCCTGGCCGCGGCGGCTCGCGCGGGCGCACCCCTCGGCCACGACTTCTGCCTGGTGTCGCTGTCGGACAACCTCAAGCCGTGGTCGATCATCGAGCGCCGGGTGCGCGCGGCGATGGAGGCCGACCTCGTGCTCGCCCTCTACAACCCCGTGTCGCGCCACCGGCCCACGCAGCTCGCCACCGCGTTCGACCTCATCCGGGCCCACCGCCCACCGGGCACGCCGGTGGTGCTGGGGCGCGACGTCGGCCGGCCCGACGAGCAGGTGCGCGTGGTCGAGCTCGGCGAGCTGGACCTCTCGGTCTGCGACATGCGCACGGTGATCATCGTCGGGTCGACGACGACGCAGATCGTCCCCGGCGCGGCGGGCGAGCCGCGGGTGTTCACGCCCCGGAGCTACCCCGGCGCCTGAACCCGCCCCACGACCCAGGCGACCGCGTCGTCCACGCCCGAGACGGTGGGCACCGAGGGGACGGGCGGGCGCTGGACCACCACGACGGGGACCGCCCGCTCCCGCGCCGCCGTGAGCTTCGCCGCCGTCGCGGTGCCCCCGCTGTTCTTGGCGACCAGAAGGTCGATCGCCTCGCGCTGCAGGAGCTCCCGCTCGCCGGCGACGTCGAACGGTCCGCGGTCGAGCCGGGGCTCGGCCGACCACGCGCCGCTGAGGTCGGGCGGTTCGATCGAGCGGACCAGGAACGTGGGCCCGGTGATCGACCGGAACGGCTCGAGCCCCTGGCGGCCGATCGTCAACAGCACCCGCCCCGGGGCCTCCCGGCGCACGGCATCGGCCGCGGCAGGCACATCGGCGACCTCGATCCACCGGTCGCCCGCGGTCACGGTCCACGGCGGCCGCTGGAGCTTCAGCACCTCGATGCCGGCCCGCTCGCAGGCGGCCGCAGCGTGGAACGGCATCACCGCGGCGAACGGGTGGAGGGCATCGACCACGAGGTCCACGGGAGTGGACCGCAGGTAGGCCTCGAGCCCGTCGACACCGCCGAACCCGCCGACGCGGACCGTGCCGGCGGGCGCAGTGGGACGAGCGGTCCGTCCGGCGAACGACACCACCAGATCGAGCTGGTCCCCGACGAACGGGGCGAGGCGGGTGACGAGCTGCGTGGCCTCCGTGGTGCCGCCCAGCACCAGGAGGGTCGGGCGGCGGTCCACGGAGGCCGAGCGTACGAGGTGGCTCAGGTGGCGGCCCGGGCCTTGCGGTCGAGCAGGAGCCCGAGCACGCCGCCCATCACGGCCCACATCAGGGCGATGCCGGCGATGGAGCGGATGCGGAAGCTCCAGACCATCGTCGTGTACGCGTGGGGCTCGAGCTTGGTGGTGCTGATCGCGACCGGGGCGCCCACCAGGTCACGGCCCTCGGCCACCTCGGCGAGGTCGAGGGCCTCGGACGGGTCGCTCGGGTCCCGGTAGGACTCGTCGCCCACCTCCCTGGCGTTCGCCAGCATGGCGTCGAGCACCGCGTCGGGGGCGGTGTCGGCGACCACGAGCGCCGGGTCGGCATCGCTGTTCGGCGGTTCGATCCGGTCCGGGCTGGGCGGGAACACCAGGTAGGCGGTGGTCACGAGCAGCAGCGCCACCCCGCCGCCGATCAGGAACCGCGAGCCGCCTTCGAACCCTCGGGCGGTGAGCTGGCCCCAGACCCAGCGGACGGCGAAGACGATCGCCACGCTGGCGACGACGAGCAGCAGGTACGAGGCCGTCCGCTCGCTGATGGTGTCGGGGTCCCCGACGGTCGGTGGGTTGGGCGGGTACTTGAGCGCCGGGATGAGGCAGGTGGCGAGGAACGCGGCCGCGGCGATCTTGATCACCCGGCCGAACTCGTCGCGCCCGGTGATGCGGTCATGCATCGCTGCGGCGATGACGGCCAACACGACGCCGAGCGTGACGCCGTAGAGGACGGCGGCGATCATGCCGCCCCAGTGCTGCGTCGAGCGGGCGAACTCGGCCGCCTCGCCGGCGGGTCCGCCGAGGCCCGACGCGTCCTCGAAGCCGATGGCCCAGCCGATCTGGGTCTCGGTCACGAAGCGCACGAAGAGCGCGGCGGCTGCGCCCCCTGCCGCGCCGGCCGCCAGGCCGCGCAGAAGGAAGTCCTTCATGGTGAGGTTCACTTGTGGGGTCCTGTCAGCTCAGTGGCAGGGGAACCCGAGGGCGTGGCGGCCGTCGTGGAAGAACTCGTGGACGGTCATCCAGTTGCTCATGATGAGCCCGTTCTCCTGGAGGACGACGTACCCGAAGAACAGGGCGAACGCCATCGCGGCCCAGGCCCACGCGGGGACCTGGATGTGCGCGCCGACCGGCGCAGGGGTGGTGGTGATTGCAGCCATCAGGGGCCTCCATCGCTCGTGGTATGTGAGGCGCAACAGGTTTCCTGGCTCCCAGATCACCGCTCCCCATCGCCTTCCCAGACCGAGGTCCAGTGGCAGATGATGGGTTGCTCCCTGGTCACAGTGGCGAGGACCGCGCCGGAATCGCACCGGACTTCCCTTGCTTGCGCGGGGTCATCATGGCACACGACCAAGATGGCGGGCGATGGCCGACGCGATGACCGACGACGAACTGGTGGCGGCGCTGGCGCCGTTGTCGCTGCGGTCGACGCTCGACCCACCCGAGGTGGCGCGAGCCGAGGGGAGGGGCGTCACCGGTCCCGACGACGTCGCCGCGCTGGTCGCGCACGTGGAGCGCGGCCTGTTCGCCAGCCCGTTCTCGCCGGCCACCGACCTGGGTCCCGACAAGCGCCGGGAGGTGGCCGGCTCCATCACGTTCCAGGCGGTGGTCGCGCAGATCCTCAACCCGGTCCTGCTGGCGCACCGGGTGCTCGGCGTCGGGCTCTACCCGACCGTCGACCAGGTCCGTTGGCGGCCCGACGACTGGGTCGTCCGCTACGGCCTGAGCGAACTGGTCCGCGGCGGCCCGATGCCGACGCCGGCGGTGCTCGACCGCTTCCACCAGCAGATCACCGGCTCCCTCGCCGATGCGATCAACGCGGTGCTGCCCGTCCCGCTCCCGGGCCGCCTGCTCGTGGGCAACGAGCGGGCCGCGGTGCACACCGCCCTCGTCGCCGCGGGCGAGGCCCCGGCGTCGTTCGTCCGCGACTCGTGCTGCCTGATCCACCTCGCCGGGCTCCTGCCCTGCGACGAGTGCCCCCTCAGCGCGCCGAGCGCCTGAGCAGGTAGATGTCCATGATCCAGCCGTGCGCCTCGCGGGCGGCGGCTCGGGCCCGCTCGATCTCGGGCCCGACCTCGGCGAGCGGTCCGTGCGCGAGCAGCTCCATCGGCGTGCCGAGGTAGGCGCCCCACCAGATCTCGATGCCCTCGGGGGCGAGGCGCCGGAAGGAGCAGTCGCCGTCGAGCATGACGATGGCGTTCGCCGCGGTGGCCGGCCACCCGTCCTCGGCCACCAGGCGGCGGCCGGTGGTGATGAGCATCGACTCGCCGATGCGGTGCAGCGGGATCCGGTGGGCGGCGGCGAGGGCGGCGATGCTCGTGATGCCGGGGATCACGTCGTGGGTGAACGCGACGGTGCCGCGCTCGTGGAGGTCGTCGAGGATCCGCAGCGTCGAGTCGTAGAGCGACGGATCGCCCCACACCAGGAAGGCGCCGGTGCCGTCGTCGCCCAGCTCCGCCGCGAACGCGTCGCCGAACGCGTCGGCGCGCGCTGCGTGCCACCGCCGCACCTCGGCGTCGTAGTCCGCGGGGTCGCGGTCCCGCGGCGGATCGGCGACCTCGACCCAGCGGTACGAGCCGGGCTCGAGGTGGCGGTCGCACAGCTCCTGGCGCACGGCGAGCAGGTCGGCCTTGGCCTCGCCCTTGTCGAGCACGAAGAACACGTCGGTGGCGCGCAGCGCGCCGATGGCCTGCACGGAGGCGTGGTCGGGGTTGCCGGCTCCGATGCCGATGACGTGGATGTGGCGCACCGTTCGATCCTGCCACGGGGACTCCGGTAGCTTGCCCGGTGCGACACGGGGAACATCGGTGCGAATCCGAGGCTGTACCCGCAACTGTCACCGGGGAGCGATCCTCCACCCATGGTCACGGCCCCTCGGGGTTGGAAGGCCGGAGGGGAGTGCTGATCCGGGAGCCAGGACACCTGTGCCCGCCGCCAAGCGAACGACCGGGAGCAGTCACCCATGGAGTCCCCCTCCGTCCACCTCGACGATGCATCGAGCGTCGTCGCCGCCGTCGAGGGCCACGTGCACTACCTGCGCATCGCCCTCGCGGCGCCGCCGGACGAGGGCTGGCTGGCCAGCGCGGCCCTGATCGAGCAGCCGGCGCTGCTGCGGGGGTCGATCGCCTCGACCCAGGCGGGCCGGGGTGCGCCGGACCTGCAGGTGGCGGCGTCGTTGTGGTTCCAGGCCTACGCCTTCCGGGCGGCGGTGCCGGTCGTGGCCCCGTTCGCCCTCGGCCTCCCCGGGTTCTCGGCCGATCCGCAGGCCACCTCGATCCGCATCGCCCGGAGCCGGCCGGCCGCCGTCGCGGTCACCGACCCGGCGGTGCGCGACCGCTCGGCGGAGGCTGCGGCGCAGGACCTGCTCGCCGGCCACCTCGAGCCGGTGGCCGAGGCGGTCGCCGCATCGCACACCGTCGGGCACCGCCTCCTCTGGGGCAACGCCGCCGCGTCGGTGGCGGCCGTCCTCCGAGCCGTCGAGGGCGCGCCCGGCGCGGACCGTGCCGTCGTCCGGGCTCGAGCCGGCGAGCTGGTGGACGCCGCCCAGCCGTGGATCGCCGGCCTCGGGTCGTTCGAGCTGGGGGAGCAGGGCTGGCGCTGGGGCCGGACGAACTGCTGCCTCTACGACCGCTGCGACGGCGCCTCGCGGTGCGAGGACTGCTCGCTCCAGGCGGTGGCGTCGTGATCGTCTTCCTCACCACCGCCGCCACCGAGGTCCTCGCCCTGCGCACCGCGGCCGAGGACCTGCCCGAGGGCTTCCCCGCCGTCCGCGCGGGGTCCCCCTACGACGCCGACGTCGACCTCGACGCCGCTTCCTGCGTGATGGTCCGCCTGCTCGGCGGGCGGCGGGCGTGGGAGGACGGGTTCGACGCCCTCCGTGCCGGGTGCGTCGAGCGGGGCATCCCGTTCCTGGCCTTCGCCGGCGAGGCGGTGCCCGACGCCGAGCTCACCACCCTGTCCACCGCCCCTGCCTCGCTGGTGGCCGAGGCATTCGGGTACCTCGTCCAGGGCGGGCCGCAGAACCTGGCCAACCTCGTGCGCTTCGTGGCCGACACCGTCCTGCTCGAGGGGTTCGGCTTCGAGGCGCCGGTGGCCGTGCCCGACGTGGCCGTCTGGCGGTCCCCCGAGCGGCGCGACCCGGCCCGGCCGCTCGTGGGCGTGGTGTTCTACCGGGCGCACCTGGTGGCGGGGAACACCCAGTTCATCGCCGACCTGTGCGACGAGATCGAGGCCCAGGGCGCCGACGCCGTCGCCGTGTCCTGCTACTCGCTGCGCGGCGAGGACGGCGTTCCGGCGATCGAGCTGCTGCGGTCGCTCGACGTCGACGTGCTGGTCACCACCGTGCTGGCGGCGGGCGGCGTCGCCGCCGCCGCCGGGATCGACGGCGGCCCGGGCGGGCTCGACGGCGAGGCGTGGGAGGTGTCGGCGCTCGCCGAGCTCGACGTGCCCATCATCCAGGCCCCGTCCTGCACCACCAGCTCCGCCACGTGGGCGGCGTCGGACGGCGGGCTCGGGCCGTTCGACGTGACCCAGGGGGTCGCCATCCCGGAGTTCGACGGGCGCATCGTCGCGCCGGCGTTCGCGTTCGCCGAGGTGGTCGACGACGGCGACGACATGGGCACCGAGGTGAAGGCGTACCGCACGATCCCCGACCGGGTCGCCCGCGTCGCGGGCATCGCGGTGCGCCACGCCCGCCTGCGGGCGCGACCGCCCGCCGAGCGCAAGGTCGTCATCGTGCTGTCGGCCTACCCGACGAAGCGCAGCCGCCTCGGCAACGCGGTCGGACTCGACACGCCGGCCTCCGCGATCCGCATGCTCCACGCCCTGCGCTCCCAGGGCTACGTGGTCGACCGGATCCCCGAGACCAGCGACGAGCTGATGGCCGAGCTGGCCGACGGGCTGGTCTACGAGGCCGAGCACCTCACGGCCGCCGAGATCGCCCAGGCCGTGGGGTCGATGCCCGTCGAGCGGTACGTCCACTGGTTCGCGACGGTCCCCGACGAGGTGCGCGACGAGCTCGAGGCCAAGTGGGGCCCGGCGCCCGGCACCCAGCGGGTCCACGACGACGCCCTGATCTTCAGCGGGGTCGACCTCGGCAACGTGCTCGTGGTGATCCAGCCGCCCCGCGGCTACGGCGACGACCCGGTGGCGGTGTACCACTCACCCGTCCTGCCCCCGGCCCACCACTACCTCGCGTTCTACCGCTGGCTCGACGAGGGCTGGGGCGCCGACGCGGTCGTGCACCTCGGCAAGCACGGGACGCTCGAGTGGCTGCCCGGCAAGGCCGTCGGCCTGTCTGCCTCCTGCTACCCGGACCTGGCGCTGGGGGACGTGCCGTTCTTCTACCCGTTCGTCGTCAACGACCCCGGGGAGGGCACCCAGGCCAAGCGCCGGGCCCACGCCACCGTCATCGACCACCTCCTCCCGCCGATGACCCGCGCCGACACCTACGACGACCTGGCCCGGCTGGAGCAGCTGTTCGACGAGTACGCCACGCTCCAGTCGCTCGACCCGTCGAAGCTGGCGACGCTGCGCAACAAGATCTGGGAGCAGATCACGGACTCGGCCATCGACCGGGACCTCGGGCTCGTCGACCAGACCGACGACGAGGAGGGCTTCGACGACGTGATCGTCGACGTCGACGGCTACCTGTGCGGTCTCAAGGACGCCCAGATCCGCGGCGGCCTGCACATCCTGGGCGACGTGCCCGAGGGCGAGGCGCTCGTCGACCTCGTGCTCGCCATCACCCGGCTCGGCCACGGCACGGTCCCGTCGCTGCGCACGAGCGTCGCCGAGCAGCTGGGGATCGACCCGGCGCGCCCGGAGTCGTTCGACGTGCTCGAAGGCCGGTGCCGCGAGCTGGTGGAGGGCGCCGCCGACCGAGGGTGGACGGCCGTCGACGGCGACCTGCCCACCCTCGTCTGGGTGTGCGAGTGGCTGGTGCCGAAGCTGCGGGAGACCGGTGACGAGCTGGCCAACCTGCTGCGCGGCCTGGACGGGCGCTACGTGCCGGCCGGTCCGTCGGGCACCCTCACCCGGGGCGGCGCGCACGTGCTGCCGACCGGGCGGAACTTCTACTCGATCGACCCCAAGGCCCTGCCCACCGAGCTGAGCTGGGACGTCGGGGTGAAGCTGGCCGACGCCCTCCTCGAACGCCACCTCGCCGAGGAGGGCGCCTACCCGGCCACCGTCGGCCTCGTCCTCTGGGGCACCGCGATCATGCGGACCCAGGGCGACGACGTGGCCGAGGCCCTCGCCCTGCTCGGCGTCCGCCCCCGATGGGAGCAGGAGTCCCGTCGGATCGTGGGCCTCGACGTCATCCCGCTCGCCGAGCTGGGACGGCCCCGCATCGACGTCACGCTCCGCATCTCCGGGTTCTTCCGCGACGCGTTCCCCGGGCTGGTCGCCCTGCTCGACGAGGCGGTCGAGCTGGTGGGCGGCCTCGACGAGGGGCCCGAGGACAACTACGTCGTGCGCAACGGCGCCGCGGACGCCCGCGTGTTCGGTCCGGCGCCCGGGGCGTACGGCGTGGGCATCCTCGCCCTCATCGAGAGCCGCAACTGGCGCTCCGACGACGACCTCGCCGCCGTGTACATCGCCTGGTCGGGCTACTCGTACGGCCGCTCGGGCTACGGCGTCGCCGACGAGGACGCCATGCGCCGGCGCTTCGCCGCCATCGAGGTGGCGGTGAAGAACCAGGACAACCGCGAGCACGACATCTTCGACTCGGACGACTACCTCCAGGACCACGGCGGCATGATCGCCACGGTCCGCTCGCTCACCGGCAAGGACCCGAAGGGCTGGTTCGGCGACTCGTCGAACCCGGCCCGCCCCCAGGTCCGGAGCCTCGCGGAGGAGGCGGCGCGGGTGGTCCGCACCCGGGTCGTGAACCCGCGCTGGATCGAGGCCATGCAGCGCCACGGCTACAAGGGCGCATTCGAGATGGCGGCCACGGTCGACTTCCTGTTCGGCTACGACGCCACCGCCAAGGTGGTGGACGACTGGATGTACGAGCGGGTCACCGAGCGCTACGTGGCCGACCCGGCGGTGCGGAAGTTCTTCGAGCAGTCGAACCCGTGGGCGCTCACCGCCATCGCCGAGCGCCTCCTCGAAGCGCACGACCGGGAGATGTGGGACGCCTCGGCCGAGTCGCTCGCCGCCCTGCGGTCCGCGCTGCTCGAGGCCGAGGGGTGGGAGGAGTCGCGGTGAGCGAGCCGTTCCCGTTCTCCGCCGTCGTCGGCCAGGACGACGCCAAGCTCGCGCTGGTGCTGGCCGCCCTGGAGCCGAACCTGGGCGGCGTCCTGCTCCGGGGCGACAAGGGCTCGGCCAAGACCACCCTGGCCCGCGGCCTGGCCGCCTTGCTGCCCGGCGACGCGCCGTTCGTGGAGCTCCCGCTCGGCGCCACCGAGGACCGCGTCGTCGGCTCCATCGACCTGGCCGCGCTGCTGCGCGACGGCACACCCGAGGTGCGTCCCGGGCTGCTGGCCGCCGCTCACGGCGGGGTGCTGTACGTCGACGAGATCAACCTGTTGGCCGACCACCTGGTCGACGTGCTCCTCGACGTCGCCGTCAGCGGCGTGAACCGCATCGAGCGCGACGGGATCGCGCACGAGCACCCGGCCCGCTTCGTGCTGGTCGGGTCGATGAACCCGGAGGAGGGCGAGCTGCGGCCGCAGCTGCTCGACCGCTTCGGCCTGGTGGTCGACGTCCAGGCCTCGACGGACCGCCGCGAGCGGGCCGAGGCCGTCCGTCGGCGGCTGCTCGCGGACCACGACGACGGCAGCCTCGACGCGCACCGCGCCGCCGACGCCGAGGCCGCCGCCCGGCTCGCGGCAGCCGGAGCGACCCCGGTGCCATCGGACGACCTCATCGACCTGGCTTCGGCCGTCGCGCTCGAGGTCGGCGCCGAGGGACTCCGGGCCGACCTGGTGCTGTGCCGCGCCGCATCCGCGCACGCCCTCTGGCGCGGGGCCGACGCCCCCGAGGAGGACGATCTCCGGGCGGTGGCACCACTGGTGCTCGGCCACCGGCGCCGGCGGTCGCCGCTCGATCCGCCGGGCATCCCGCCCGAGGAGCTCGACGAGGCCTTCGACCGGGCTGGTGAGCCGGAACCGGACGCCGGTTCCGCAACCGACGGCCCCGACCCGGACGGCGCCGGCGAGGCACCGGCGGCGCCGCCGTCGAGCCCGCTCGCCCCGCCGGTGCTCCAGGGCGCGCCGGCCAGGCGGGACGCCCGAGCAGGACGCCGGGGGAGCGGCCCGGCCGACCGGGGCCGCTTCGTCCGGGCCACCGACCCCACGCCCGAACGGCCGGTCACCGCCGGCACCGTCGCCGTCGCGGCCACGGCGGTCGCCACGGCGGCGCGGCGAGCCGAGGAGGGCGGCACCGCCGTCGAGCCCGCCGACCTGCGGCGGGCCGTGCGGGAGCAGCGCACCGGCGCCCTCGTGGTGCTGTGCGTCGACGCGTCCGGCTCGATGGGCGCCGACCGTCGCATCGAGGTGGCCAAGGGCGCCGTGCTCGGGCTCCTGACCGACGCCTACCAGCGCCGCGACCGGGTCGCATTGGTCACCTTCGGCGGTGCTGGCGCCCACGTCGCCCTGCGGCCGACCGCATCGGTCGAGATCGCCAAGGCCCGGCTCACGGACCTGCCCACCGGCGGCACCTCGCCGATCGCCGAGGGCCTCGACGCCGTGCACCAGCTCGTCAGCGGCAGCTCCGGCGACCACGGCCTCGACCCGCTCGTCGTCGTGGTCACCGACGGCCGGGCCACCGGCTCCGACGACGCGGTCGCCCGCGGGCAGGCCAGCGCGGCGCGCCTCGCCGCCGCCGGCGTCGCCACGGTCGTGATCGACGCCGAGACCGGCGGGACGCGCCTGGGGCTCGCCGCCGACCTGGCGGAGGCGGCCGGCGGGCCGTGCCTCCCGCTCGACGGCCTGGTCGACGGCTCGCTCGAGCGCACCATCCGGATGCAGCTGCGGTGATCGCCTCGGGCCTGCGCGGCGCGCTGCACGTGAGCGGCTGCACCAGCGACGCCGGCAAGTCCACGGTGGTCGCTGGCCTGTGCCGCCTGCTCGCCCGCAACGGCGTGTCGGTGGCGCCGTTCAAGGCCCAGAACATGGCGCTCAACTCGTACGTGACCCGCACCGGCGACGAGATCGGCCGGGCCCAGGGCGCGCAGGCGCTGGCCGCCGGCCTCGAGCCCACGGTCGCCATGAACCCGATCCTCCTGAAGCCCACCGGCGAGCGGACCTCGCAGGTGATCGTGATGGGCCAGCCGATCGGCGTGATGGACGCGGCGGGCTACCACCAGCACAAGCCCGAGCTGCGCGCGCTGGTCCTGGAGGCGCTGGCCGGGCTCCGGGCCGAGTTCGACGTCGTGCTCTGCGAGGGCGCGGGCTCGCCCACCGAGATCAACCTGCTGGCCCACGACATCGTCAACCTGAGCATCGCCCGCGACGGCGGGATGCGGTCGATCGTGGTCGGCGACATCGACCGCGGCGGCGTGTTCGCCCACCTCTACGGCACCGTCGCCCTGCTGCCCGACGACCTCCGGGCCACGGTCGGGGGCTTCGTGATCAACCGGTTCCGGGGCGACCCGGCACTGCTCGGCGACGGCACCGCCCAGCTCGAGGCGGCCTGCGGCGTCCCCACGCTCGGCGTGCTCCCGATGCTCGCGGGGATGTGGCTCGACGGGGAGGACTCGGTCGCGCTGGACCAGCCGATCCCCTCGGCCGGCCCGCCCCTCGCCGACCCGCTCGACGTGGTCGCCATCCGCCTGCCGCAGCTCTCGAACTACACCGACCTCGACGCCCTGGCGCTCGAACCGGGCGTCTCGGTCCGCTACGTGGCCGATGCCGCCTCGGTCGGACGGCCCGACCTCGTGGTGCTCCCCGGCTCGAAGGAGACGGTGGCCGACCTGGCATGGCTGCGGGCGCAGGGCATCGACGAGGCGATCCTCGCGAGCGGCGCCGACGTCCTCGGCATCTGTGCCGGCTACCAGCTGCTCGGCGACACGATCGTGGACGACGTCGAGTCCCGGGCCGGGACGGTCCCGGGCCTCGGGTGGCTCCCCGGCGTGACGACGGCGTTCGGCACGGAGAAGGTCCTCCGGCAGCACGACGGCGAGCACGCCGGTGGCTACCAGATCCACCACGGCCGGGTGTCGGGGCCCGAGGGCGCGGGCTGGGTCCCGCTCGACGACGGCGACGAGGGCACGGTCCGGGCCGACGCCCGGGTCCGGGGCACCACGCTCCACGGCCTGTTCGAGCACGACGGCTTCCGGCGCCGGTTCCTCGTCGAGCTCGCCGATCGCCGCAGCGCGCGCTTCGTCCCCGCCGACGCGGCCTTCGCCGACGCCCGCTCCGCCCGCTTCGATCGCATCGCCGACGCCCTCGAGACCCACCTCGACCTCGCCGCCCTGCTCGCCCTGGTGGCCGAGGCGGGGTAGCGGGGTTTCGAGACCACAGGTTCTCGCGCGCTGCGGCCCGGCTGCTACCTTCCGCGCCGGGCCTCGCACGCGAGATCGCCCGGGACTACGACCGCGGCATCGTCGACGAGTTCGAGAAGCAGGACCTCACCGACGCCTGCGCGGCGGTCTCCTGACCCGTTCCGGGTCGGCTTCGGCGAGGGCGACGGTGACGCCGGGGCCGATCTGCTTGGGGAGGAGCAGGACCTCGGCGTCGGCCGCCAGGAGGGCAGCGGCCTCGGCCACGCTGGTGGTGCCGGCCCGCTCGCCGACCGCCGCCGACGGGTTGGGGACCGTGACCCGGGCGAGCTCCGACGGCTCGAAGAGCGAGAGGGGCACGGGGCCGTCGGCGGTGAGGGCGGCGACCGCGGGGTGGTCGCGCCGGCGGAGCGTCGTGGCGAGCCGGACCACGTCGCCCCAGCCGCAGTCGATGGCGCTGAGCGCCTCGTCGATGGTGGTGCGCACGTCGTCGACGGACGCATCCCGCGTGAGCCCCAGGCCGACCACGACGTCCGTCAACGCGTCCCCCAGCTGATGAAGACCGGGTTCTGGGCGTCGAGGCGGAAGCCGTCGGCGATGGGGACGGCGCGGGAGGCCGCGACCTGCACGGTGTCGCCGAGGAGGGCCCATGCCTCGGCGGCCCGGTCGACGAGGACGTGCGTGCAGACCAGGGTGCCACCGGGGACCAGCGCCTCGTAGCCGGCGCGCACGACGTCCATGCCGCCGCCGCCCACGAACACCCGGTCCGGTGCCGGCAGGCCGACGAGCGCACCGGGTGCAGGACCGACCACCACCTCGACGGCCACGCCGTGGCGCTTGGCGTTGGCGCGGATGCGCTCGGCGTCGTCCTCGTTGCGCTCGACGGCGATCACCCTCAGACGAGGCGACAGCCGGGCGCACTCGATGCCGACCGACCCGCTGCCCGCACCCACGTCCCACAGCACGCCCTGGCGGGGGAGGGCGAGCTTCCCGAGCGCCACCGCCCGCACCTCGGACTTGGTGATGAGGCCGCCCCGGTGGTCGAACGCCTGCTCGGGCAGCCCCCAGGCGGTGGTCTCGCCGGTCACCGGCGGGAGCGGGTCGAGGAACACCACGACCGACATCGGGTCGAAGGTGCCGGCGGCGAGCCCGTCCAGGTCGGTGCGGGTGACGGCTTCGCCGGGCTCGCCGAGGCGGGTCGCGACGGCGACCTCGCGCCGCGGCACGCCGGCTGCGACCAGCGCCTTGCCGAGCTGCTCGGGTGCGTGCTGGGGTGCCGTGAGCACCGCCACCTTGGGGAACCGGGCCACCGCCTCCAGTGCGGCGTCCATCGGCCGGCCGTGGGCCGAGACCACGACCGCATCGTCCCAGTTGGTGCCGATCCGCCCGAACGCCAGGGCCACGGACGATGGCGCCGGGTGGACGATCAGGTGGTCGGGCCCGAAGCGCTCGCCCAGCAGCCGCACGATGCCGAAGAACCCGGGGTCGCCCGACGCGGCCACGGCGACGGCCCGGCCGGCGACGACGTGCTCGGCCACCTGGTCGAGCACCGCGTGGAGCGGTCCGGACAGCTCGATGTGCTCCTGGTCGGCAGCGAGGTGCAGCTGCTCGCGGTGGCGGGGTGCGGCGACGACGACCGGCGCGCCGGCCAGGGCATCGGCGGCCGCCCGACCGAACGCCTCGCCGCCGTGGAGCCCGACGACCGAGATCACGCGGTGGCGTCCCGGAACGCCGTGGCGAAGCTCGGGTCGTACACGTGGCTCCGCTCGCACGAGGCGGGGTGGGGGGCCAGGGCGTCGCCGACCAGCACCAGGGCGGTGGTGGTGATGCCGCGCTCGGTCAGCACGTGGGCGATCTCGCCGACGGTGGTGGGGATGACCTGCTCGTCAGGCCAGCTCACCCGGTGGACGATGGCCGCCGGGGTCCCGGCCCGGTACGCCGAACCGGGGGCCAGGAGCACGGCCTGGAGCCGTTCGGGGTCGCCGGCCGACAGGAACAGGGCGAGCAGCCCGCCCCGCGCAGCGTAGGCGGCGAGGTCGTCGCCGGGCCCGAGCGACTTGGCGGTCCGCTTGGCGAGCCGGGTCAGCACGACGGTCTGGGAGACGCCGGGGACGGTGAGCTCGGTGCCCAGCGCGGCGGCGGCGGCGGACACCGACGAGACGCCGGGCACGATCTCGAACGAGCGCTCGTGGGCGATGCACCACGCGATCTGCTCGCCGATGGCCGAGTACCAGGCCGGATCGCCGGAGTGCAGCCGCACGATCGCCGCGTCGGGGTGGGCGGCGAAGGCGTCGGTCACCTGCTCGAGGGTCATGCCCTTGGTGTCGAGCAGGACCGCGCCGGTCCGGCAGTGGTCGAGGATCGCGGGGGCCACCAGGGAGCCCGCCCACAGCACCACGTCGGCCCGGGCGAGGCGGTCCGCGGCCCGGAAGGTGAGCAGGTCGGCCGCGCCCGGCCCGGCCCCGACGAACGAGATCACGCCGGTTCCTCCGTCCGCTCGGCCGGGGCGATGAGGCACGCCAGGTACGACGCCGACTGGTCGAGGTGGTCGGTGACGGGAGCCCACCGCTCGCCGGGCAGCCCGAGCTGCTCGCCGACCACGGACCGGTCGCCTCGGCCGGCCACGACGACCTGGGCCCCGATCGACGGCACCGCCCGCCCGCCGCGGTAGAGCACGAGCGACTCGGCCGGGCGGTCCAGCGAGTCCGCCACGAGGCCGGCGACCTCGTCGGGGTCCCGGCTCACGTTGACGATCCGGATGCTCTCGTGCTCGTCGCCGACGACGGTGCCCGACGCGGCGGCGAGCTCCTGGAAGGCGGCGATGCCGGGGATCACCTCGATGGGGACCTCGGCCCGCCGACGGCGCACCGCAGCCGCGAGCCGGGGGAACACGGAGAACAGGCTGGGGTCGCCCAGCGTCAAGAAGGCGAGCACCTCGCCCCGGTCGAGGTGCTCGACCAGGGTGGCGGCCGCGGCCTCGAACGATGCTGTCCGCCGCTCGTCGTCGCCGGCGATGTCGATCTCGAGCCGCAGGACCCGCAGGGGGTCCGAGGCCGCCCGGGCGATCGACTCGGCCCGGCCGATGGCGTCGGCGCTGATCGCGGCGGCGACGACGGTGTCGGCCGACGCGATCGCATCGTGCGCCCGCGGGGTGAGCAGGTCGGCTGCGCCCGGCCCGACGCCGACGCCGATCAGCGCCGGTCCGGTCCGCCGGGGAGCGGGCGCGGGCGCGGCGGGTGTCCCGGTGCGCGCCTGCTGCACGGCCAGCTCGATGGCGCTGCGGATGAACTCGGCCTCGGAGCGCCCCGACCGGGTCGCGGCTGAGGCCAGGGCGTCCTTCAGCTCGTCGGTCAGGTACACCGAGGTCTTCCGCATCGAACGTAGGGTACTGCGTAGGGCAGGGCTCGCCGGCGGGGCGCGAGGCGCTGCCCACCAGGAGGGTGACGAGCGCTCACCCTCCTGGCCGTGGGTGCACCGCCTGGCAGTCCTGACACTTGACCACGATCCGTCGGTGCGTCGGATCCGCGCCCGACGGAGGCGTGCAGCCAGGAGATGCCCGGGAGGAAGCATGGACGGCGACGAGACGGCAGGGCCCGGTGGGCCGAGCAGCAGGCGGAGGGCCCGGTGGATCGCAGGAGCGGTCGCCGCGGCAGCAGCCTCGGTGGGACCGGTCATCCCCTTCGCCAGCGCCGCGGCACCACCTGAGCCCACCTACGGCACGGCCACGGTCGACGGCTCGCCCGGCGAGTGGTCGGGCGGCGACGTGTTCGGGGTCCTGAACTCGAACGACCCGCCGTACGCCACGCTCGGATCGGCGTCGCTGCGCTACGACTGCGACACCGGCGTGCTGTACGTCTACGTCGCCGCGAGCGCCGGCGTGGTGCTCCAGACCAGCGACCCGGCTGAGGACTACGTGCGCCTCGGCGCGGCCGGGAAGATCGTCGACGGGACGTCGGCCGACTTCGCGTGGGTGGGGCAGACCGCGGACGGGGCGTCGGGGTGGGAGGCCTCGGCCGCAGTGGCCGAGGGCTCCTACCCGGCCCAGCTCCGCATCCACGCCAAGGTGCCCGACCAGAGCTCGGACGGCTACCAGGTGATCGACCTCCAACCGCGCTACAGCGACCTCACGATCGCCTGCCCGGCTGCGGAGACGACATCCACCACCAGCGACGTGAAGTCCGGCTCGTCGACCTCGACGCCGACCGCCACCACCGATCCGGAGGACCCCGTCGTGGAGCCGGCCCAGGTGGACCAGGCCCCGGCCGCCGACCCGGTGACGCCGGAGAGCGGCTCGCCGGCGCTCACCGGCTGAACCTGGACGTTCGTCCGGCGCTAGGGTCCGCCGCACGGCGGGACCAGCTCCGATCGACGAAAGGTTCCCCCTCATGGCACACGTCCTGGCCTGCGGTGATGTGATCAGCGGCTGCAGCGCGGTCCTCACCGGACCGTCCGAGAGCGAGCTGCTCCAGCAGGTGGCCGACCACGCCGAGGCCGACCACGGCATCACCGAGATCACCCCCGAGGTGCTCGACGCCGTGCGGTCTGCGATCCGCCAGGACTGAGCGGCGCCGGCGGGGCTCAGCCCCGCCGGGCCTTCCGCTGCTTCTTCTGCGTGTACATGCGGTCATCCGCCCGGGCGAGGAGCTCCGCGCGGCTGGCGGTGGGGTCGCCCAGCTCGACGGCGCCGATCGACGCCGACACGTGGACCTCGTGGCCGCCGACCGTGAGGTCGAACGTCGTCGCGCTCCGGACGTGCTCGAGCAGCTCGGACGGGTCGGCATCGTCCAGCTCCGGCAGGAGGGCCACGAACTCGTCGCCGCCCATGCGCGCCGCGGTGTCGCCGCTGCGCAGCGAGCTCGCCAGCCGGGCCGCGAAGGTGCGCAGGACCAGGTCGCCGGCGGCGTGCCCGGCCCGGTCGTTGACCTCCTTGAGCCGGTCCACGTCGAGGAACAGCAGCAGGCCGCGGCCGGGGTGGCGCTCGTAGCGGCTGATCGCCATCCGGAGGTGCTCGTCGAGCGCGAGCCGGTTCGGGAGGCGGGTCAGGGGGTCGGTGAGCGCCAGCTGGGCCAGCCCGTCGCGCACGGCCCACTCGCCGCCGAACTCGTGGATCATCGTGTAGGTGCGAATCGTGTCGCCGTCGACCTCGGCCTTCACCCACAGCTCGACGGCCACGGTGCTGCCGTCGGGGCG
>DATMGQ010000003.1:0-37075 GCA_035555395.1 Acidimicrobiales bacterium | reverse complement strand
CCGCTCATGACCGCGATCCGGTCGCTCATCGTGAGCGCCTCCTCTTGGTCGTGGGTGACGAAGATGAAGGTGATGCCGACCTCGCGCTGGATCCGCTTGAGCTCGAGCTGCATGCCCTGGCGCAGCTTGAGGTCGAGGGCGCCGAGCGGCTCGTCGAGCAGGAGCGCCTTCGGGTAGTTCACGAGGGCCCGGGCGAGGGCGACGCGCTGCTGCTGGCCGCCGGAGAGCTGGCTGGGCTTGCGCTTGGCGAAGTCGGTGAGGCGCACCACGCCGAGCAGCTCGTCGACCCGCTTCTTCACCTCGTCCTTGGGCAGCTTCTTGGCCCGGGGCCCGTAGGCCACGTTGTCCCACACGTTCATGTGGGGGAAGAGGGCGTACTGCTGGAAGACGGTGTTGACGTCTCGCTTGTTCGGCGGGACCTTCGACACGTCCTGGCCCTCGAGCCGGATGGCCCCCGACGTCGGCGTCTCGAAGCCGGCGATCATGCGCAACGTCGTGGTCTTCCCGCATCCCGACGGGCCGAGCATCGAGAAGAACTCGCCCTGTTCGATGCTGAAGCACGCGTCGCGGACGGCGGTGAAGTCGGTGAACACCTTCGACACGTGGTCGATCTCGATGACCGGCCGGCGGCCGGTCTCGGTGGCGGTCTCGTCGGCTTCGGCGATCGTCACGGGGCGGCCTCGCTTGCGATGGGAGTCCAGTCGACCGTGTGCCGGGCGTCACGCCCAGCCGCACGTTGGGGGAACAATTCCACGGATGCCCCTGATTGGCAAGGAATCAATCGTTTCCATTGTGTTTCGCGACGGAATCCCTTGCCATCTCGACGTGGACCGCGCAGGATGGCCCGATCGGATCGAGCCTCGGAGGCAGCGCAGATGGTTGACGGCCAGCACTTCATCGACGGGTCCTGGCGGCCGGCGATCAGCGGGGCCACCGACGACGTCGTCAACCCGGCGACGGGTGCGGTCATCACCGCGGTGCCCTCCGGCGACGCGGCCGACGTCGATGCCGCGGTGGCCGCCGCGAGCGCGGCGTTCGACGCGTGGGGCAAGACGACGCCTCGCGAGCGCAGCGAGAAGCTGCTGGCCCTGGCCGACGCCGTCGAGCAGGACCTGCCGGAGCTGAAGCGCCTGGAGATGGAGAACGTCGGCAAGCCGGCATCGATCGTCGACTTCGAGTTCGACCTCACCGTCGACAACCTCCGGTTCTTCGCCGGGGCGGCCCGGTGCCTCGACGCCGGGGCCGCCGCGGGCGAGTACCTCGAGGACCACACGTCGATGCTGCGGCGCGACCCGCTCGGGGTCGTGGCCGGCATCGCACCCTGGAACTACCCGCTCAACATGGCCACGTGGAAGCTGGGGCCGGCGCTGGCTGCGGGGAACACCTTCATCCTCAAGCCCTCGGAGCTCACGCCGCTCTCCGCGCTGCGCCTCGCCGAGCTGGCGGCCGACATCTTCCCGGCCGGCGTCTTCAACGTGGTCTGCGGCCAGGGCGAGACTGCGGGCGACCGGCTGGTCAAGCACCCCGACGTCGCCATGCTCTCGCTCACCGGCGACGTCGGCACCGGCAAGCTCATCGCCCGCAACGCCGCCGACTCGCTCAAGCGCATCCACCTCGAGCTCGGCGGCAAGGCCCCCGTGGTGGTGTTCGACGACGCCGACCTCGAGGCCGTCGTGGCCACCCTCGCCGAGGCGGGCTACTACAACTCGGGCCAGGACTGCACCGCCCCGTGCCGGGTGATCGCCGGGCCCGGCCTCTACGACGACCTCGTCGGCTCGCTCGCGTCGGCTGCCGGCGCGCTCGCCACCGGCGACCCGTTCGACGAGGCGACCGCCGTCGGCCCCGTGGTCTCGGGCGAGCAGCGCGACCGCGTGGTCGGCATGGTCGAGCGGGCCGCGGCCGACGGGGCCGAGGTCGTCACCGGCGGTCGGGCGCTCGACGGCGACGGCTTCTTCTACGCACCCACCGTCCTCGCCGGCGCCGACCAGCGCAGCGAGATCGTCCAGCGCGAGGTCTTCGGCCCGGTCATCTCGGTCCAGCGCTTCGCCGACGAGGAGCAGGCCCTGGTCTGGGCCAACGACGTCGACTACGGGCTGGCGGCCTCGGTCTGGACCCGCGACGTCGGCCGGGCGATGCGCATGTCACGGGACCTCCGGTTCGGCACCGTCTGGGTCAACGACCACATCCCGATCGTCTCGGAGATGCCCCACGGCGGCTTCAAGCACTCGGGCTACGGCAAGGACATGTCGATCCACGCCATCGAGCACTACACCGAGCTCAAGCACGTGATGATCAAGCTCTGACGATCCCCGCCATCCCCGCACCCCCCCCCCGGGGCACTCGCCCCCCCGGCACTCACCCCCCCCGGGCGAACTTCGTATGTGAGCCCGCCGCGATCGGCGCTCTGGCATACGAAGTTCGAGGGGGAGCGGCCCGCCCGTCGGGAACTTCGTATGTGCGGCCGCCGCGATCGGCGCTCTGGCATACGAAGTTCGCCTTGTGGTTGGGGGTGGTCGGTCAGGGGCGGTCCTGGTAGCGGAACCACTGGCCGACGACGGGAAGGTAGAGGCGCCGGAGGCGGTGGAGCGGGATCGGGCGGTGGCGGAGCTCGGCGAACGACGGCGGCGGGGCCTCGCCCAGGAGCACCTGGCCGAGGCGGTGCCCGAGCCAGGTGTTGAGCGCCACGCCCGACCCGTTGCAGCCCGTCGCGTACCAGGCGCCGCGGACCCGGCCGACGTGGGGCATGCGGTCCAGCGTGATGGCGACGTTGCCGCCCCAGCGGTGGGTCACGGCGACGTCGCGCAGCTGGGGGTGGACCTCGCGCATCGACCGAACGAGGTAGTCGGCGGCATCGGCCACCGTCGCGTGCTGGAGGCTGCGACGGCCGCCGAACACCATCCGGCCGTCGGGGGAGAGGCGCCAGTAGAAGAGCAGGTTCTTGGTGTTGACGAACATCCGCCGCCGGGGGCTGACCTCGGCGACGACCGCGGGGTCGAGCGGCTCGGTGGCGACGATGAAGCTGCCGATGGGCAGGACCCGCCGGGCGAGCTCGGGGAGGAGGGCGTCGGCGTAGGCGTTGGTCGTGACGATGACGTCGTCGGCCCGGATCGTGCCGCGCTCGGTCGCCAGGAGGAACCGGCCGCCTCCGTGGCCGGCGCCCCGGTCGGTCAGCTCGGTGACGGCGGTGCGGTCGCGGATCGACGCGCCCGATGCCAGGGCCAGGCGGAGCAGGCCGGCGTGGAGCTTGGCGGGGTGGAGGCCGCCCGTGCGGTCGAAGACGACCCCGCCGTGCCACGCGTCCGAGCCGATCTCCTCCGCCAGCGCGTCGCGGGGCACGAACCGCACCGGCTCGCCGAACTGGTCGGCGTGCTCGGCCGCCAGCGCCTGGAGCGAGGGCACCAAACGGGGGGAGTGGGCGAGGTACAGCTGGCCCGTGCGCTCGTAGTCGCACCCGATCGCCTCGTCGGCGATCAGCGCCTCGAGGTGGTCGAACGCCTCGTTGACCTCGTGGTGCATCCGCAACCCGAGCGGCCCGTACTTCGCCTGGAGGGTCGCAGGCCCGGCCTTCAGCTCGGGGATGGCCATCCCGCCGTTGCGGCTGTGGGCGCCCCAGCCGATCGGGCCCTTCTCGAACACGGCGACCGAGCGCCCGGCCGCTGCGAGCACCCGGGCGGCGGACAGGCCGGCGTAGCCGCCGCCCACGATCACGACGTCGACGCGCTCGTCGGCGGCCGTGGCGCCGGTGGCGGTCGGGAGGACGGGCAGTTCGACCTGCTCCTGCCAGAGGACGGCGTCGGCGGGGGCATCGGACATGGCCGGATGGTACGGGTCCGGCCGGTCGGGGGCCTCGGGGGCGGCGAATACGCTCGGCCCGGTTCCGTCACCTGGGGAGGTCTTCATGTCGGTCGATGCGGTCGAGGTCCACGGCACGGTCGCGCCGGGGTTCGAACGGGTGGCGGAGGCGTTCGCCGGCAACTTCGTCGAGCACGGCGAGGTGGGTGCGGCGTGTGCGGTGCGCGTCGGCGGCGAGGAGGTCGTCGACATCTGGGCCGGTGTGGCCGATCCGGCCACCGGTCGGCCCTACGAGGGCGACACGTTGCAACTCGTCTTCTCCTCGACGAAGGGCGTCGTGGCGGCGGCGGCCCACGTGCTGGTCGACCGCGGGCTGCTCGACCCCGATGCGCCCGTCGCCGAGTACTGGCCGGAGTTCGCCGCCAACGGCAAGGCCGACATCCCGGTGCGCTGGGTGCTCGGCCACCGGTCCGGCGTGGTCGGCATCGACCGGGTGCTCTCGGTCGAGGAGTTCACCGCCTGGGACCCGTTCGTCGAGGCGCTCGCCGCGGCGGAGCCGCTGTGGGAGCCGAACACGGCGCACGGCTACCACGCGCTGTCGTTCGGCTTCCTCGTCGGCGAGCTGGTCCGGCGGATCACCGGCACCGACATCGGGACCTTCGTGCGCGAGCACGTCGCCGGCCCGGTCGGGTCCGACTTCACGATCGGCGTGTCCGACGAGCAGGTCGGCCAGGTGGCGCCGCTCATCGACGCGCCGATCGAGCCGGGTGCGGATCCGAGCGCGGTCGTGCTCGCCCTGCTCACCGCGGGCACGCCGACGAACCGGGCGTTCCTGATCGCGCCGCTGCTGCCCAGCGGGTACAACGACCCGGCCGTGCTCAAGGCCCAGATCCCGTCGTCGAACGGCTGCACCTCGGCTCGAGGCCTGGCCCGCATCTACGGCGGCCTGGTCTCCGAGGTCGACGGCACCCGGTTGCTCTCGCCCGAGCGGGTCGACGACCTCCGGCGGGTGCAGTCGCAGGGCGACGACCTCGTCCTCGTGGGCGACCCGAACGCGATCGGGTCGGGCTTCTTCCTGCCCGATCCGGAGAGCCGGATGATGGGACCGGGCTCGTTCGGCCACTCCGGCATGGGCGGATCGCTGGGCACGGCGCTGCCCGAGCGCGAGATCGGCTTCGGCTACGTCATGAACCAGATGTCCACGAAGATCAAGGGCGATCCGCGCACCCGGGCCCTGCAGGCCGCGGTCCTGGCCTGCACCGACTGACGGGAGCGGCCCCGCCTCGCCGACCGACCCCGCCCGCGTGCGCCGTCAGGCCGGTGCGACGGGTTCGGGCAGCGGCGGCGTGCTGGAACCGCTCGTGTCGGTGCCGGCCAGCTCGGTCCCGCGCGCCCGGGTCCGGAGCCAGGCGGCGACGATGAACCCGACGAGCACCGCCGTGCTCGCGAGGGTCAGGAGGCGTCCGACGTGGAACCAGGTGCCCGGGTCGGCCGTGAGCTCTGCGGTCCCGGGGTGGTCCTGCAGGACGTCGAGCCGCCACCAGAACAGCCAGCCGGCCACGTAGGCCGCGGTGGGCGCCGCCCAGGAGCGCCGCCACATGATCGTGAAGCAGGCCGCGCCGGGGGCGAGGTAGTAGGCGGCGAGCGCCGGGTCGATGGCGGCTCGGGCGAGCAGCGTCACCGCCATCGCCCCGAGGGCGAGCTCCGGATCCCACCGGAGCCGGCGGCGGTAGCACCAGGCGCACACCGCCGCGGTGAGTGCCAAGGGGATGTAGCGCGACACGATCAGCCGCAGCGCCGGCCCCAGCGGGAGCAGGCCGACGGCGCCGACGTCGGTGCGCGCCACGTCGTCGGCGCCGAGGGCTTCGAGCACGTGCTTGGGTCCGGCGACGAAGAAGGGGAGCACGAGCACGGCGGCGGTCGCGCACGCGGTGAGCAGCACGCGGAGCCGGTGCTCCTCGTCGTCGAGCACGACGGTGATGGCGAGCGGGATCAGCGCCCACTGGCGGGTGGCGAGCGCGGCTCCGAGGATCAGCGCCGTCGCGGTCCGGTGGCCGCGGGTCCGGGTGGCGAAGGCCGCCAGGCAGAGGGCCGTCGCCAGGACGTCCGACGGGTGCCACGCCTCGCTGAAGCAGGCGAGGGTCGGCACCGACAGCACCACCATGGCGGTGAGGAACAGCTCGCGGGCGCTCCGACGGGCGACGCCGACGGCACGGAGCGCCGCGATGGCGGCCGCCCCGAGGGGGACCACCGTGCTAGCCCCGGCGAGCTGGTACGCCTGGAGCTGGGTCACGAAGGGGTGCGCGGCCAGGTACACCGGTTGGGCGTAGAGGCCGAACCCGGGCCCCGAGGTCTGGAACCAGTCGTCGAACGCGTAGCGGAGGTCGAGGTGGGCGATGCCCACCACCAGGTTCCGCTGCTGGTCCCGGTCGAAGACCGACCAGGGCCACTGGCGGAAGGCGACGAGCACCAGCACGCCGATCACCACCAGGCCGAGGAGCCACACGGCCAGGGGGAGGGGGCGTTCCGTTCGCCGCGTCATGGCGTCGCCACGCTAGCGACGGGCGCCGCGGCGACCGGGGTGCCGGCCTCGGCGAGCTGGCCGGCCCGCCGCCGCATCCGGACGACGGCGACGCCGACCCACACCGTGAAGCAGACCGAGGTGGCCACGGCCAGGCCCTGCCCGACCGTCAGCGAGGTGGCGGCGTCGGGAGCCCGGTCGCGGATCCCGGGGAACTGGTCGGTCGTGTGCAGCCGCAGCCAGAGCACCAGCCCGGCCGCGAACCCGCCGAGCGGCCCCGCCCACGAGCGGCGCCACATGAACGTGAAGAACGCGGCGCCGGGTGCGAGGTAGTAGCCCACCATCGCCGGGTCCACGAGCGAGCGCGAGAGGAGGACCGCGGCGAACGCGGCGGCGGCCAGCTCGGGGTCCCAGCGGAGCTTCCGCCAGTAGAGCCAGCCGCACGCGACGGCGGTGAAGAGCAGCGGCAGGTCGCGCGACAGGACGAAGCGGAGCTCGCGGCTCACGGTCACGAGACCGGGCACGGTGAGGTCGTTCTGGAGCACGTCGTTCGCGCCGAGGGCCTCGACGACGGCCTGCGGGTTGGCCACGAGGAACGGGAGGACGAGCACCGCCGCGACCGCCCCCGAGCCCAGCACCAGCGGGAGCCGGTCGTCCCGGTCGGCGAGGACGAGCGTCAGGGCGAGGGGGATCACGGCCCACTGGCGGGTGGCGATGGCCGCGCCGAGCAGGACCATGGTCGGGACCCGGCGGCCGTGGGTCTGGGTGGCGAACGCGCCCAGGCACAGGGCGGTGGCCAAGACGTCGGCCGGGTGCCACAGCTCGCAGAAGCAGGCGAGGGTCGGCACGCCCAGCACGACGACGCCGGTCAGCAGCAGCTCGTGGGCGCTGCGGGCCACCACGCCGATGGCCCGGGAGGCCGCGACTGCGCCGACGGCGAGGGGCACGAGGGTGCTGGCGCCGGCGAGCTGGAACGCCTGGAGCTCGGTCAGGAACGGGCGCGACAGCAGGTACACCGGTTGGGCGAACAGGCCGAAGCCCGGCCCGGAGGTCTGGTAGAGGTCGTCGTACGCGGCGAACAGGTCGAGGTGCGAGATGCCCACCACGAGCCCCTGCTGCTGGAAGCGGTCGCCGGGCGCCCAGCTGATCGCGGCGAACGCGACGACGACCAGCAGGCCGATCGCAGCCAGGCCGCCGAGCCAGGTGCCGAAGGGGAGTGCGGCATCCGCTCGCCGTTCCATGGTCGAGCCACGGTAGTGATGGCGGTAGGGTGGCCCCGAAACGAACACGCCGGGGAGCTCGAGGAGTCGGGCTGAGAGGGTGGCCGCCGCTGCGAAGCGCCGCCGCCGACCCGTGAACCTGACCTGGGTAATGCCAGCGGAGGGATGCGATGACCGACACCTCCGGTGTCTCCCAACCTGTGATCCTGCTCGTCGTCGGCGGCGACCCCGACGGCGCGCTCCGCCTGCCCGCGGCCCTGCCGCGCGGGTCGGTGGTGGTGGCCGCCGACTCCGGGCTCGACCGCCTCACCGGGGTGCTGCGGGTGGACCACGTCGTGGGCGATCTGGACTCGGTGTCCGACGCGGCGCTCCGGCACGCGCAGGTCCACGGGAGCGAGGTGCACCGCCATCCGGCGGACAAGGACGCCACCGACATCGAGCTGGCCATCGACCTCGTCGTCGGCCACCTCGTCCCGGCCACCGGGTTGCGCTCCCTCCTCGTGGTGGGCGCCGGCGCCGGCCGCCTCGACCACCTCCTGGCCGATGTCCTGCTCCTCACCGCTCCGTCGCTCGCCGCGCTCGAGGTCACGGCCCGGCTCGGACCGGCGACGGTCACCGTCGTGCGGCCGAGCAGCGAGCGGTCGCTGCACGGCGAGCCGCACGAGCAGGTGTCGCTGCTGCCGGTCCACGGCCCTGCCGACGGCGTGACCACCACCGGCCTCCGGTGGCCGCTCGTCGACGCCCACCTCGCCGCGGGCACCACCCGGGCCATGAGCAACGAGCTGGTGCGCACGGCCGCGGTGGTGTCGCTCTCGAGCGGCGTGCTCGCCGCGATCCAGCCGGGCACGACCGCGCCGCCCATCGATCCCCGTACGACCCCGTACGACCCGACCCCCCGTCCACGACCCAACGAAGGGAACCCCTCATGATCGCCGAGCTCCAGGTCCTGCCCCGGCCCACCGGTACCGACGACGACCCGCACGCGTTCGTCGAGTCCGCCATCGCCGCCATCGGCGCCGCCGGCGTCCACCACGAGGTGAGCGCGCTCGGCACCACCCTCGAAGGCTCGCCCGACGAGGTGTGGGCCGTGCTGCGCGCCGCCCACGAGGCCACGCTCGCGGCGGGCGCCACGTTCACGATCAGCTTCATCAAGCTGGCCGAGGGCGTCGACGACGGCGGGCCCACGATGGACCGCCTCACCCGCAAGTTCCGGTAGCGGGCCCGTCCCCGTGCCTGCCGTCGAGACCGAGCCGACGTGGCGCCGCTGGGTGCTGCCGCTGCTGGGCTTCGGCGCGGTCGTGGCGCTGTGGCAGCTGTACGTCACCGTCGGGGACGTGCCCTCCTACGAGCTGCCCGCGCCCGGGCAGGTGGCCACCGCGGCGTGGGACCTCGGTCCGGAGCTCCCGGGCCGTTCCTGGCCCACGCTCTGGGTGGCCCTCGCCGGACTCGTCGTCGGGGCGGCCGTGGGGGTGCTCCTGGCACTGGTGGTGACCCAGGTCCGGGTCGCCCGGCAGGTGCTCTACCCGCTGATCGCCATGAGCCAGACGATCCCGCTCGTCGTGCTCGCACCCCTGTTCCTCGTGTGGTTCGGGTACGGCGCGATGCCCAAGGTCCTGCTGGTGATCCTGATCGTGCTGTTCCCGGTGCTGGTCGCCACGGTGGGCGGGATCGAGGAGGCCGACGCCGACCTCATCGACCTGGTCCGCTCGATGGGCGGATCCCGCCGGCAGGTGCTGCGCACCGTGCAGCTCCCGGCGGCGCGGCCGGCGTTCTTCAGCGGGCTGCGCATCGCCGCGGCGTACGCCGTGGGCGGCGCCGTCATCGCCGAGTACTTCGGCGGGTCGAGCACCGACAAGGGGCTCGGCAAGACCATCCTCCGCTCGCTCGCGTCGTACCGCTTCGACCAGGTCTTCGTGGCCGTCGTGCTCGTCGCCTTGTTGAGCGGCCTCCTCTTCGTCCTGGTCGACCAGCTCGGCCGTCTCGCCGTGCCGTGGGAGCGACCCAGCCGGCGCCACCACCTCCGACCCCCTCCCAAGGAGATCCCATGACCCGCCGATCCGCCCCCCTCCTCCTGGCCCTCGCGCTCGCTGCGCTGCCGCTCGCCGCGTGCGGCAGCAGTTCGTCCAGCGGGGGCAGCAGCGGCGAGGACGCCGCGGACCTGCGCCGGTTCGATGTGGTCCTCGACTGGACGCCGAACACGAACCACGCCGGCATGTACCTGGCGAAGGCCGAGGGCTGGTACGAGGACGCCGGCCTCGACGTGCGGTTCATCGAGCCCGGCGAGGCGGGCAGCCTGCAGGCGCTCGCCGCCGGCAAGGCGGACGTCGCCGTGTCCGTGCAGGAGGAGGTCATCCCCGCACGCGCGGCCGGGCTGCCGGTGCAGTCGGTCGCCGCGATCGTCCAGCACAACACGTCGAGCCTCGTGTCGCTGGCGGAGGACGGGATCGACCGCCCGAAGGACCTCGAGGGCAAGACCTACGGGGGCTACGGCGGCCAGCTCGAGCAGGCCCTGTTGGAGAAGCTCGTGTCGTGCGACGGCGGCGACCCCAGCAAGGTGAGGTCGGTCGACGTGGGCGAGGCCGACTACCGGATCGGGCTCGAACGGGACCAGTACGACGCCGTGTGGATCTTCGACGGCTGGGACGGCATCCGGCTGCAGCAGGAAGGCGTCGACACGTCGACCATCCCGTTCATCGAGCACGAGGACTGCATCCCGGACTGGTACACGCCGCTGCTCGCCACGTCCGAGGAGGTCGAGACGACGCGCGCCGACGACCTCACCGCGTTCATGGCGGCGACGTCCCGCGGCTACCAGGCCGCCATGGAGGACCCGCAGGCCGCCGCCGACGCGCTGCTCGACCAGGCCGACGACCTCGATCCGGAGCTCGTGGAGGCGAGCGCCGAGTACCTCAGCACCCGGTACGCCGACGATCCGGCGGCCTGGGGGCAGCAGGACGCGGCGGTCTGGGACGGCTTCTCGGCCTTCCTCCTCGAGGCCGGCCTCGTCGAGAAGCCGATCGACGTGGACGCGGCGTGGACGAACGAGTTCCTGCCGAAGCCGTGAGCGACGGCGAGGCGGTCGTCTCGATCTCCGGGCTGTCGGTCGTCTGGCCCGGGCCCCAGGGGCCGAGGCCGGCCGTCGACGGCGTCGACCTCGACGTGCGCCGGGGCTCGTTCGTGTCGCTGGTGGGGCCGAGCGGTTGCGGCAAGAGCACGATCCTGCGGGCGCTCGCCGGCTTGCTGGAGCCCGACGGGGGCACGGTCCGCGTCGATGGGCGCGACGTCGCCGGCCGACCCGGCTCGGTCGCGTGGCTGCCCCAGCGCGACGCGCTCCTCCCGTGGCGGCGCGTCCTCGCGAACGCGGTCCTCGGCGCCGAGCTGCACGGTGTCCCGGCCGCCGCGGCCGAGGCCCAGGCACGCGAGCTCCTGGAGCGGTTCGGCCTGGGCGGGACCGAGGACCTCTGGCCGTCGGAGCTGTCGGGCGGGATGCGCCAGCGCGTCGCGGTGCTCCGGACGTTCCTGACCCCGGCGCCGGTGCTGCTGCTCGACGAGCCCTTCGGTGCGCTCGACGCGCTCACGCGGCGCCAGATGCAGAGCTGGCTCCAGGAGGTGCTCCAGGCCAGCCCCGGAGGGGAGGCCCGGACCGTGCTGCTGGTGACCCACGACGTCGAGGAGGCCCTCGTGCTCTCGGACCGCGTGGTGGTGATGTCGGGTGCGCCGGGGCGCATCGTGGCCGACGTGCCCGTGGCGTTCGACCGGCCCCGCACCGCCGACCTGGTGGCCGACCCGGCGTTCGTCCGCCAGCGCCTCGAGCTCCTGCAGGCGCTCGGCGCCTGAGGCCGTCGGTTTCGGGTGCCTGGGCGCACGCAGCACACTGGCGGGGTGGAGATCGAGGCCGAGCTGACCGCACCGTGCGCACCCGAGGAGCTGTTCGGCTGGGTGCGCGACCTGGTGCGCTACCCCGAGTGGCTCGAGATCGTGACCCGTGCCGAGCCCGCGGACGACGGCTCCTGGGCGGTCGACCTGCGGGGCCGGATGGGTCCGTTCGCCCGCAGCAAGCGGCTGCGGATGGTGCGCACCGAGCTGGTCGAACCGGCCCGCGTGGTGTTCGAGCGGGCGGAGCTCGACGGCCGCGACCACAGCCCGTGGACGCTCACCGCGGTGGTCGAGCCGGTCGATGGCGGCGCCCGGCTGGCGATGGGCCTGCACTACGGCGGCGGCCTGTTCGAGCCGCTGATCGAGCGCGTCCTGCGGGACGAGATCGAGCGCTCCCGCCAGCGCCTCCTCGGCCTCGTCGCCGCGGATGCCGGGTAGCGGGGGGTGCGAGCCGATGCCGACACGAGCGGCGCTGCGGTGATCGACGAGCCCTTGGGGGCCACCGTCACCGCCGGCGGGACCCGGTTCGTGGTGACCTCCGGCGTGGCCGAGCGCATCGAGCTGTGCCTCTTCGACGGCGACGGCGCCGAGACCGACCGGGTCGACCTCGACGCCGACCAGGGCACCTGGTCTGCGCTGGTGACCGGCGCGACGGCCGGCCAGCGCTACGGGTTCCGGGTCCACGGCCCGGGCAACCCGGCACAGGGCCACGCCTGCGACCCGGCGAAGCTGCTGGTCGACCCGGCGGCGCGCCGCCTGGTGGGCGACCTCACCTGGTCCAAGGAGCTCGTGACACCGGGCGTGGACTCGGCGCGGCTGGTGCCGCGCTCGGTGGTGGTCGCGCCGCCGTCGGCGCCGCCTCCGCCCGTCGCCCGCCACCGCGGATGGGACGAGACGGTCGTGTACGAGGCCCACGTCGGTCACCTCACCGCCCGCCACCCGCTGGTGCCCGTCGAGTCCCGGGGCCGGTACGCCGGCCTGGGGGCGCCGGCGGTCGTGGACCACCTGCAGCGGCTCGGCGTCACCGCGGTGGAGCTCCTCCCGGTGCAGCACTTCGTCAGCGAGCAGGGCCTCGTCGTCGGCGGCCGCCGCAACGTCTGGGGCTACAACCCGCTGGCCTGGGGCGCGCCGCACGCCGGGTACGCCTCGGCTGGTGCGAGCCCCGTCACCGAGCTGCGGGCCGCCGTCGCCGCCCTGCACGAGGCCGGCATCGAGGTGTGGCTCGACGTCGTCGTCAACCACACGTGCGAAGGCAGCCTCGGCTCGGGGCCGATCCTGTCGTGGCGGGGCTTCGACAACGCCGCCACCTACCGGCTGATCCCCGGCCCCGACGGGCTGGTCGACGACGACGTCACCGGGTGCGGCAACGCGGTCGACACCCGGTCGCCGGCCGTGCGCCGGCTGGTGCGCGAGCTGCTGGTCCGGTGGGTGGAGGAGTGGGGGATCGACGGCTTCCGCTTCGACCTGGCCGCCACGCTCATCCGCGAGGACGACGGCCCCACCGCGGGCTCTGCGTTCCTGGCCGACCTCGCCGCCGACGAGCGGCTCGCCGGGACCCGGCTCGTGGCCGAGCCGTGGGACACCGGCCTCGGCGGCTACGCGGTCGGCGCCTTCCCTGCGCCGTGGCGCGAGTGGAACGACCGGTTCCGCGACGACGTGCGCGACGTCTGGCGCGGTGAGCCCGGCCGCTGGCCCGCGCTCGCGACCCGCCTCACCGGCAGCGCCGACCTGTTCCGTCGGGCTGAGGGCGACGGGGGCCGGGACGCGGTCACCGGCATCAACGCGGTCGCCACGCACGACGGCTTCACCGTGGCCGACCTCGTGACCTACGCCCAGCCCGTCGGCGGCGGGCACGGCCAGCGATCGTCGAACTCCGGGCTGGAGGGCCCGACCGCCGATGCCGAGGTGGCCGCTCGCCGCCGGCGCCGGCAGCGCGCCCTGCTCGGGACGGTCCTGTGCGCCCAAGGGGTCCCGATGATCAGCAGCGGCGACGAGATCGGCCGCTCCCAGGGCGGCGTGGCCGACGGCTACACCCTCGAGCCCGATGCCGCCGGCCTGCCCTGGCCCGAGGCCGACTGGGACCTGGCGGCCTGGGTCGCGGCGGCCGTCGACCTGCGCCGCCGGCACCCTGCGCTTCGCCGACCCGGGTGGGTGTCGCCCGAGGACCCGCAGATCACGTGGCTCACGGCCGCGGGCGCGGTGTTCGACGACGGCGCCTGGACCGATCCCGCCGAGACCGGCATGGCGGCGCTGCTCGCCGGGCTCGACGAGGGCGACGCGTCCGTGCTCGTGCTCGCCGCACCGGTCCACCCCACCGACTTCGTGCTGCCCGACGGCCCGTGGTGGGTCGCCCTCGACAGCGCCGACGCCCGGGGCGACCGGCCGCCGACGGACCCCGTCGAGGGTCGGCTGCAGGTGGAGCCGCCCGGCCTGGTGCTCCTGGTCGACCGCCCCTAGGTCTGGTCGCCGCTCGGCGGCAGGAGGGCCAGCACGGCGGCATCGGCCGTGAGGTCAGAGGGGCTGCGCCCGTCGTCGGTGGCCACCGCCGGGTCGGCGCCCCGCTCGAGGAGGAGGCGGACCATCGCCTCGTCGCCGCGGTGGGCGGCCGAGTGGATCGGCCGGACGCCGCCGGACTGGGCGGCCTCGATGTCCGCGCCTCGGTCGAGCAGGAGGTGGACGATCACGGTGTGGCCGCCCGCGGCGGCGCTGTGGAGCGGGCGCAGGCCGGTGCCGTTGTCTGCCACCGACTCGATGTCCGCGCCGCGGGCGAGGAGCACCTCGGCCGCACCGACCTGGCCGAACCAGGCCGCGAGGTGCAGGGCGCTGAAGCCGTCGCCGGCCAGGGCGGTGGCGAGCCCGGGTTCGTGGTCGAGGTGGGCGCGCAGCGCGTCCACGTCGCCCAGGGCCGCGGCGTCGAAGGCATCAGGCACGGCACCCGCTTCGAGCAGCAGCGGCACGAGGTCCCGGCGCCCGGCGTAGGCGGCCGCGCGCAGCGGCGAGATCCCCTCGGCCTCGGCGTTCGCCAGGCCGGGCTGGCCCGCGAGCACCTCGCGCACGGCGGCGCCGTCGCCGCGTGCGATCGCCTCGAACAACTCGTCGATGGTCGTCACCGTGCCTCCCCGATGGGCCGAGGCTACGCCAGCAGATCGGGCCCGGCTGCCGGAGGTTTGCCCGGTCAGCGGTGCTGCCTCATAGGGTGTCGCCCGTGAAGATCGGCATCCTTGGAGGAACCGGCCCGGCCGGCAGCGCGCTCGCTGCTCGCCTGGCGTCCGTCGGCTACGAGACCATCATCGGGTCCCGTTCGAAGTACCGGGCGATGGAGACCGTCGACAAGCTCCTGGCCGAGTGGTCCGGCCGGGACCTGCGCATCGTCGCCGGCGACAACGCGGCCGCCGCCTCGGCCGACGTCGTGGTGATCGCCACGCCTTGGGACGGCGCCTACGGCACCGCCACCTCGGTGGCCGACGAGCTGAAGGGCAAGGTCGTGATCTGCATGGCCAACGCCCTGACCCGCATCGGCAAGGAGTTCCAGCCGCTGGTCCCGCCGCGCGGCTCGGTCGCCGCCAGCGTCCAGGCCGCCGTGCCCGGCTGCCAGGTCGCCGCCGGCTTCCACCACGTGCCGGCCAAGGAGCTGGGCGACCTCGACCACCCGATCGAGTCCGACGTCTTGATCTGCTCGGACTTCCCCCGGGCCACCGAGGTGACCTCGAAGATCGTGGCATCGGTCCCGAACATGCGCCCGCTCGACGCCGGCGGCCTCTCGCAGGCCACCCCCATCGAGTCGTTCACGGCCGTGCTGCTCCAGCTCAACGTGCACTACAAGACGCGCGTCGCCGTGAAGTTCACGGGCATCCCCGAGCTCGCTCCGGCGGCACCAGACCAGGTCGACGCCGACGGTGAGTGAGCCGGCCGTGTCCGATGCGGCGCCGATGCGCCTCTACGACACCGCTCGGAAGGCCGTCGTGCCCTTCGAGCCCGGCCCGCTCGTCACCATGTACACCTGCGGCATCACGCCGTACGACGCCACCCACTTCGGCCACGCGTCCACCTACCTGACCTACGACGTCCTCCAGCGCCGGCTCCGCGACCGCGGCCACGAGACCCGCTGCGTGCGCAACATCACCGACGTCGACGACGACCTCCTCCGCAAGGCGCGGGAGCTCGGCGTCCACTACCTCGACCTGGCGGCCGGCGAGATCGCCCGCTTCGACGACGACATGGAGGCACTGGAGCTGCTCCCCAGCTGGAGCGAGCCCCGAGCCACGTCGGCCATCCCCGACATCCGCGGGTTCATCGGCATGGTCCTCGACCGCGGCCACGCCTACGAGTCCGGCGGCTCCGTCTACTTCGACGTCGGCAGCTGGGACCGCTTCGGCGAGATCAGCCACTACGACCGCGACGAGATGCTGCGGCTCGCGGCCATCCACGGCGGCAACCCCGACGACCCGAACAAGCGGGATCCGCTCGACTTCGTCCTGTGGCAGCCCTCGGCGCCCGACGAGCCGTTCTGGGAGTCGCTCTGGGGCCCGGGCCGGCCCGGCTGGCACATCGAGTGCTCGGCCCTCGCCATGCGCGAGCTCGGCACCACCATCGACCTCCACGGCGGTGGCAGCGACCTGGTCTTCCCGCACCACGAGTGCGAGACGGCGCAGTCCGAGGCCGCCACCGGCGAGCCGTTCGTCCGCCACTGGATGCACCAGGCCATGGTCCGCATGGACGGCGAGAAGATGTCGAAGTCGCTCGGCAACCTCGTGTTCGTCAGCGAGCTCCGCAAGGAGTGGGACACCCGGGCGATCCGCCTCGCCGCGGTCGCCAACCACTACCGCACCCCGTGGGAGTGGCACGACGGGATCATGCCCGAGGCCGCCGCCCGGCTCGAGGCCTGGATGGCCGCCGGCCAGGGCGACGGCGCCCTCGACGAGGTCCGGGCCGCGCTCGACGACGACCTCGACACGCCCACCGCCGTCGCCGCCATCGACGCCGCGGCCGCCGCCGGTCGGGGCGTCAGTGCCGCTGCCGCGCTCCTCGGGGTGGACCTCACCCGCGCCTGACGCCAGCGTCAGTCCGAGGTCGGCGCGCAGCCCCTCCGTCGGTGGGGCATGATCAGGGGCGATGCCCGCAGACGAGGTCGGCAAGCTCTACCCGGTCGCCAAGGCCGTGCTGACGCCGCTGTTCCGCGCGGGGTGGAGGTTCCAGCTCGAGGGGCTGGAGAACGTGCCCGCCCACGGCGGCGCGATCCTCTGCCCGAACCACACCTCCGTGCTCGACTCGTTCTTCGTGCCGGCGCTGCTGCCGCGGCGGGTCAGCTACGTGGGCAAGGCCGAGTACATGGACAGCTGGAAGACCCGCTACATCTTCCCGGCCCTCGGCATGATCCCCATCGACCGCGAGGGCGGCGACGCGGGGGAGCGGGCCCTGGCCACCGCCCAGAAGATCCTCGAGTCGGGCCAGCTGTTCGGGATCTACCCCGAGGGCACCCGCAGCCGCGACGGCCGGCTCTACCGCGGCCACACCGGCCCGGCCCGCCTGGCCCTCCGCACCGGCTCGCCCATCATCCCCATCGGCATCGTCGGCGCCCGCGAGGTCATGCCCCCCGACGCCAAGTTCCCGACCCTGCGCCTGCCCGTCACGATCCGGTTCGGCAAGCCCATCGACGTCGACCGCTACCAGGGCCGGGCCAACGACCGCATGGTCCTGCGGCAGCTGATCGACGAGGTGATGTACGAGATCCGCGAGCTGTCGGGTCAGGAGTACGTCGACGAGTACGCCAACAAGAAGAAGGCGGCGGCGCCCGCACCCGTGCCCGAGCCGGCCGTGGTCAACGGCAGCGCCGCGGCCACCTCGAACGGCAACGGCAGCGCGCCTTCGGCCCCGGCGGCAGCGCCGGAGCCGGCGCCCGGCGCGGTGAACGTCGACGACAGCGCCTTCGTCGAGAGCACCAAGGCCCGCTCGTCGGCCGACGCGCTCAAGGCGCCCATTCGCCGTTCTCCCGTCTGAGGGCGCTCGCCTACGCTCGGCCCCATGGCCGACATCACGATCAAGCTGCCCGACGGAAGTGCCCGGGAGGTCCCCGCCGGCACCACCGTGGGCGGGCTGGCTGCGGCCATCGCCCGGGGCCTGGCGAAGAAGGCCGTGATCGGCTCGGTCAACGGCATCGAGCGCGACCTGGTGTGGGAGCTGGCCGATGGCGACGAGGTCGCCATCATCACGGCCGACTCCGAGCGCGGCCTCTTCACGATCCGCCACTCCACGACGCACGTGATGGCCCAGGCCGTGCTCGACCTGTTCCCGGGCGCCACGTTCGCCATCGGCCCGCCGGTCGAGAACGGCTTCTACTACGACTTCGAGCTGCCGCCGGGCCCGGACGGGAAGCCGGGCACGTTCGTGCCCGAGGACCTCGAGCGCATCGAGGCGCGCATGCGCGAGATCCTCGCCGAGTCCCAGCCCTTCGTCCGCGACGAGATCACCGACGACCGGGCGCGGGAGGTCTTCGCCGGCCACCGCTTCAAGCTGGAGATCATCGACGGCGAGGCCGATGACCCGACCTCCGCCACGGAGTCGGGCCTCGTCCGCACGTACGAGAACCCGCCGGCGACGCCCTCGCCGAACCCGCCGTTCAACGGCTACCCGGGGTTCATCGACCTGTGCCGCGGCCCCCACGTCCCGAACACCAAGGCGTTCCTCGGCCACTTCAAGCTGATGCGCATCGCCGGGGCCTACTGGCGCGGCGACGAGAAGAACCCGATGCTCCAGCGCATCTACGGCACGGCCTGGGCCACCAAGGCGGAGCTCGACGAGCACCTCCACCAACTCGAGGAGGCCGCCAAGCGCGACCACCGCCGGTTGGCCATCGACCTCGACCTCCTGTCGTTCCCGGAGGAGCTGGGCGGGGGCCTCGCCGTGTGGCACCCGAAGGGCGGCATCGTCCGCAAGCTCATGGAGGACTACTCGCGGTCCCGCCACGCCAAGGGCGGCTACGAGTTCGTCTACACGCCGAACATCGCCAACGGGAAGCTGTTCGAGGCCTCGGGCCACCTCGGCTTCTACGAGGACGGCATGTACCCGCCCATGGAGATGGACAACGGGACGTACTACCCGAAGCCCATGAACTGCCCGGGCCACAACCTGATCTTCGGCTCGCGCCAGCGGTCCTACCGCGAGCTGCCGCTGCGCCTGTTCGAGCTGGGCACGGTCTACCGCTACGAGCGGTCGGGCACGCTCCACGGCCTCATGCGCATCCGGGGCTTCACCCAGGACGACAGCCACATCTACTGCACGCCCGACCAGGCCCACGACGAGATCCGGAGCCTCCTGAACTTCGTGCTGTCGGTGCTGCGGGCGTTCGGCTTCGAGGACTTCGAGGCCAACCTCTCCACCCGTCCGGCGAAGGCCGAGACGGTCGGCACCGACGAGGGCTGGGCCACGGCCACGGCCAACCTCCGCGCCGCGCTCGAGGCCGAGGGTCTCGACTACGAGGTCGACGAGGGCGGTGGCGCCTTCTACGGCCCCAAGATCGACGTGAAGGTCAAGGACGCCATCGGCCGCACCTGGCAGCTGTCGACCATCCAGTACGACTTCAACATGGCCACGCGCATGGGCCTGGAGTACGTCGGCGAGGACGGCGCCCGCCACACGCCGATCATGCTCCACCGGGCGCTGTTCGGGTCGATCGAGCGGTTCTTCGGCGTGCTCATCGAGCACTACGCCGGCGCCTTCCCCACGTGGCTGGCCCCGGTCCAGGTCCGGGTGCTGCCGGTCCGCGACGACCACGACGCCTACGCCCAGGAGGTGGTCGACGAGCTGGAGGCCGTCGGCCTGCGGGTCGACTGGGTCGACGCCTCCGAGAAGCTCGGCAACCGGATCCGCAAGGCCAAGGGCGAGAAGATCCCCTACGTGCTGGTGGTGGGCGACGACGACGTCGCCGCCCGCACCGTGGGCGTGAACCCGCGCGGGGGAGAGGTCGACCGGGGCGTCCCGCTCGACACGTTCGCCCAGCACGTCGCCGACGAGGTCGACGACCAGCAGCACGTCTCGTGACCACGGCAGCCGAGGCCGGCGGCGGCCCGTCGCCGGCGCTCGCCCGCCTCTGGGCCGGTTGGCGCTCGCAGTACATCGCCCGCATCACCACCGACGACGCCGAGGTCCGCCCGGACCAGGACGGCCGCTCCCTCTTCGAGCGCATCCTCCACTCGGGCCTCCCCGACGACGAGACCCTCATCGTCTGGCGGGGGAGCAGCTGCTTCGCGGTGCTGAACGCCTTCCCGTACGGGTCCGGTCACCTGATGGTCCTGCCGCAGGTGGCGGCGCCGGATCTCGCCGACCTCTCGCCCGACGTGTCGGCCGAGCTCTGGACCGGCGTGCAGGCCGCGGTCGCGGCGGTCCGCTCGGTGTACCAGCCCGAGGGCGTGAACGTCGGCATCAACCTCGGTGCCGGTGCGGGGGCCGGCATCCCGGACCACCTCCACGTGCACGTGCTGCCCCGGTGGATGGGCGACACGAACTTCATGACGGCCGTCGCCGAGACCCGGGTGCTGAACGAGCCGCTCGCCGTCACGTGGGCCAAGGTCCGCGAGGCTTGGCCCGAGGCCTGACCCCGCCGCTACCGTCGGGAGCGATGGCCGACGAGGAACCCCCCACCGACGAGGCGACCTCCGATGCCGAGGTGCGCGACGAGCTGCCCGAGGACCTGAACGTCTCGGAGTTCGTCGGCCCCTACGTCTTCCCGAACAACAACCGCCGCCGGGTGCCGGGCTACCTGTACATCATGATCGGCATCGGCTGCCTCGTGGCCTGGTTCGTGGTCGGCGCCGACGGCGTGCTGGTCAACGCCGGGTACCTGGCGGCCGGCATCAGCCTGATCCTCATCGGCGCCTACCACCTGGTGGCGGGCTGGAACCTCGACGTCGACGAGCGCGACGCGCTGGTGGCCGCCACCGAGCGGGTCGCCTTCCCCGTGGGCCACGCGTCGGCGCAGCTCGGTTGGCGGGGCCTCCTCAGCCGCCCGACCTGGCGGATCCTGCTCTACTCCGCGGAGAACCCGCCCACCCGGCGGGGCCTCGTGCTCGTCGACGGCGTCGACGCCGAGATCGTCGCCAGCTTCACCGAGGACAACCCCGAGGACTGGAGCGACCTCGACGGGGCCCTCGACACCGCGGGCGAGGACGCGCCGCAGAAGGACGAGTGAGCGGGGCGCCGAGCGGGCAGACTCTTCCCACCGACCAGCGCAACTGCTAACTTCTGCAAGCACTCTCTGGTCTCATCGAGGAGCCACCCATGTTCGACGGCCGCTTCCGCGCCGAAGCCGAGCGCACCCTGAAGCCAGTCGGTGCGCAGATCAAGCGGACGGGCATCCGCGCCGACCACCTGACCCTGCTCGGCATCGCCATGGCTGCGGCCGCGGCGGTGGCCATCGGCGCCGGCGCCCTCCGTGCCGGCCTGCTGCTGCTGGTCCTGACCGCCCTGCCCGACGTGCTCGACGGCGCGGTGGCCAAGGCCTCCGGCACCGCGTCGCCCCGCGGTGCGTTCTTCGACTCCGTGGCGGACCGCTTCACCGACGCCCTCCTGCTCCTCGGCGTCGCCTGGTACCTCGCCGACACCCAGCCCGGCCGCCTCGCGCTGCTGCCCATGGCGGTCCTCGGCGCCTCGATGCTCATCTCCTACGAGCGGGCCAAGGCCGAGGCCCTCGGCTACAACGCCAAGGGCGGCCTCATGGAGCGGGCCGAGCGGATGATCGCCCTCGGGTTCGGCCTCCTGTTCGACAGCCTGCTGGTCCCGATCCTGTGGGTGATGCTCGCCCTCACCCTCGTGACGGCCGGTCAGCGGTTCATCAAGGTCTGGAAGCAGGCGAGCGCCGAGGTCCCCACCCGGCCCACGATGCGCGAGCGCTCCCGCACGCGCCGCCAGACCGACCGCCGGGTCGCCCGTTCCACCGAGCGCCAGGTCCGGCGCCGGTCGCAGCTGCGCCCGCCTCGCTGACGCACCCGTGCTCCCCGATCCCAGCTACGCGGCGTACCGCGCCGGCAGCGCCATCGCGCGCCTCCTGCCCAAGCCGATCATCCCGCCGTTCACCGACGCCGCCGCGTTCGTGGCGGCCCGGGCCATGGACGGCCGGCGGGAGATGGTGGTCCGCCACCAGCTCCGGGTGCGCCCCGACCTGACCCCGGACCAGGTCCAGCGGGCCGTCGACGAGGTCTTCAAGTCGTACACCCAGTACTGGATCGAGTCGTTCCGGCTGCCGGGCACGCCCGCTGCGGTGCTCGACGCCGGCATCCGCACCGAGGGCTTCGAGCACATCCGCGACGCCTACGACGCGGGGGAGGGCGTGATCGTCGCCATGCCCCACCTCGGGGCCTGGGAGTGGGCGGCGTTCTGGCTCACGGCCTGCGAGCACATCAAGGTCACCACGGTCGTGGAGCCGGTGAAGCCGCCGGAGCTGGCCGAGTGGTTCATCGACCTGCGCGAGAAGCTCGGCATGGAGATCGTGCCGCTCGGGCCCGACTCCGGCTCCCGCGTGGCCAAGGCGCTCGCCAACAAGCGGCTCCTGTCGCTCGTGTGCGACCGCGACATCGCGGGCGGTGGCATCGAGGTCGAGTTCTTCGGCGAGACCACCACGCTGCCGGGCGGACCGGCCACCCTGGCCCTCCGTTCGGGTGCGCCGCTGATGGCCGCCACCTGCTTCTTCGACGGCGGCGGCCACCGGGGCATCGTCCGGCCGCCCATCGACACCACGCGCCAGGGCAAGCTGCGCGAGGACGTCGCCCGGATCACCCAAGTGCTGGCCTACGAGCTCGAGGAGCTGATCCGCCTCGCCCCCGAGCAGTGGCACCTCCTCCAGCCCAACTGGCCGAGCGACCACGCCGCGGCCGAGTCGAGGTAGCCCGTGCGCATCGGCATGGTCTGCCCGTACAGCATCAGCGTGCCGGGCGGGGTGCAGGAACAGGTCCTCGGCCTGGCTCGGTCGCTGCGGGCCAAGGGGCACCCCACCCGCATCCTCGCCCCGTCCGACGGCCCGCCCCCCGACGGCTGGGTGACCCCGCTCGGCAACTCGATCCCCACCGCGGCCAACGGCTCGGTGGCGCCCATCGCCCCCGACCCCTCCGCTCAGCTGCGCCTCATCCGCGCCGTGCGCGACGAGGGCTTCGACGTGCTGCACCTGCACGAGCCGATGGTGCCCGGCGCCTGCATGACGGCGGCGCTCATCAAGCCGACCCCGCTCGTCGGCACCTTCCACGCGGCCGGCACCAGCGCCTCCTACGAGTACCTCGGCCCGGCGCTGCGGTGGCTGGCCGGGCGCCTCGACGTGCGCGTCGTCGTGTCGGCCGAGGCGCAGGCCCTGGCCGAGGAGCACATCGGCGGCACCTACGAGCACCTCTTCAACGGCATCGAGATCCCGCGCTTCGCCGAGGCCGAGCCGTGGCCGACCGAGGGGCGCACCATCTTCTTCCTCGGCCGCCACGAGCCCCGCAAGGGCCTCGACGTGCTGCTCGCCGCCCTGCCGATGCTGCCCGCCGACGTCACGGTGTGGATCGGGTCCGACGGCCCCGACACCGAGCGCCTCCGGGTCCGCCACGCGGGCGACCCGCGCCTCCACTGGCTCGGTCGCCTCTCCGACGAGGAGAAGCGCCGCCGGCTGAAGGCCGCCGACATCTTCTGCGCCCCCTCCCTGCGCGGCGAGTCCTTCGGCGTGGTCCTCCTCGAGGCCATGGCGGCGGGTGCGGCCATCGTCGCCTCCGACCTGAGCGGCTACCGGCTGGTGGCCCGTCCCGACCAGGACGGCCTGCTCGTCCCGCCCGGCGACGCCGAGGCGCTCGCCGCTGCCCTCAACCGCGTCCTCGCCGACCCGGCGCTGCGGACGTCCCTGGTCGAGACGGCCACCGGGCGCGCCGAGTCGTTCTCGATGGACCAGCTCGCCGACCACTACCTCCGCCTGTACGAGCGCGTGTGCACCCCCGCGCCGCAAGCCCGTGGCTGGCTGAGGGCTCGGTCCGCGGCACGGAAGCCGTAGAGTGTCGCCCGTGGCAATCCTCCTCGTGCTCATCGTCATCGTCGTGATCCTCGTGATCGTGTTCGTGGTCATGTACAACGGGCTGGTCGCGCTGAAGAACAAGGTCGAGGCCGCATGGGCCCAGATCGACGTCCAGCTGACCCGCCGTTCGGACCTGATCCCGAACCTGGTCGAGACCGTCAAGGGCTACGCCGCCCACGAGCGCGAGACGCTCGACGCGGTCATCCAGGCCCGGAACATGGCCCAGCAGGCCTCGGGCCCGGCCGAGGCGGCCGCCGCCGACAACGTGCTCACCGGCGCGCTGAAGTCGGTGTTCGCCCTCTCCGAGGCCTACCCGGACCTCAAGGCGAACCAGAACTTCCTGGCGCTGCAGGAGGAGCTCACCGGCACCGAGGACAAGATCGCCTACTCGCGGCAGTTCTACAACGACACCGTGAACAAGTACAACACCAAGATCCAGTCGCTCCCGTCGAACATCATCGCCGGCATGTTCCACTTCACCGAGCGGGAGTACTTCGAGGCTGCGGGCGAGGCTCGCGGCCCCGTCAGCGTCCAGTTCTGACCTGCTTCACGTGTACGACCAAGTCACGCAGAACAAGCGGCGCTCCGCCGTCATCGTCATCGGGTTCGTCCTCTTCACGACGCTCGTCATCGCCGTCATCCTGTGGTTGTTCAACCTCGGGTTCGTCGGCATCGGCATCGCAGCGGTGGTCGCCATCGCCTCGGCGTGGGGCGCCTACTGGAAGTCCGACCAGATCGCCCTGAAGATGAGCCGGGCCGTCCCGGCCGACGAGCACACCTACGCCCGGCTCCACAACCTGGTCGAGGGGCTCTGCATCGCCAGCGGCCTGCCGAAGCCGCGCATCTACATCATCGACGACCCGGCGCCGAACGCCTTCGCCACCGGCCGCAACCCCAAGCACGCGGCCATCGCGGTCACCACCGGGCTGCTCGACATGATGACCCGCGTCGAGCTCGAGGGCGTCCTGGCCCACGAGCTCAGCCACATCAAGAACGACGACATCCTGGTGTCGACCCTCGCCGTCACGATGGTCGGGATGATCACCCTGGCCGCCGACATCAGCGTGCGGATGATGTGGTGGAACGGCGGCCGCAACGGGCGCGACAGCGACCGCGAGGGCGGGGCCGCCCCGTTCCTGGCCATCTTCGGCCTGGCCCTGCTCGTGCTCTCGCCGCTGCTCGCCAAGCTCATGCAGATGTCGGTCAGCCGGTCGCGCGAGTCGCTCGCCGACATGTCGGCCATCGAGATGACCCGGTACCCTCCGGGCCTGATCTCGGCACTCGAGAAGCTGCGCGACGACACCACCGTCGTGCACGCCTCGTCCCGGGCCACGGCCCACCTCTGGATCGAGGCCCCGGTCGCCCGCGACGAGGAGGAGGGGAAGCTGTCGAAGTGGAACAAGCTCTTCGACACGCACCCGCCCATCGAGGAGCGCATCGCGGCGCTCCAGGAGCTCTGAGCTCGGACCGGTCCTGGCGGGACCCACCATCCACCCCTGACGGCGGCGCGAGGAGAAGCCTTTCCCCATGTCCCGCATCGCCCAGCTCTGGTCCGGACTGAGCCCCAACGCCCGCCGCGGCGCGATCGGCGGCGCCCTCGGCGTCGCCGCCCTCGGCCTCGTGGCGGCCACCGCCCTCGGGGGCGGCGGCAAGGAGGAGGCCGCTCCGACCACCACGACCACCGTCGTCACCACCACGACGGCCGCGCCCACCACCACGACCACGGCCGTGCCCACGGGCCCGGTCGCGCCCCTCACCGGCCTGCCGGTGCAGGAGGCCGACGCGCCCCTGCTGTTCCGCACCGCGCTCGCCGTGAAGATCGACAACCTCGACGCGCCGGGCGAGTCGGCCCTGCCCCAGACGGCCATCCCGAAGGCCGACGTGGTGTTCGAGGAGATCGTGGAGGGCAACATCACCCGGCTCGTCGCCGTGTTCCACTCGCAGCAGCCGGGGACCGTCGGGCCGGTGCGCTCGGCGCGCACCACCGACGTGCAGCTGCTGCCGCAGCTCGGCCACCCGCTCCTGGCCTGGTCCGGTGGCAACGCGGGCGTGGTCGGCGCGGTGCAGGGCAGCCCGTTCCTCATCAACGCCGGGGCGGACGCTGCGTCCGGGTCGTACTTCCGCGACGGGAGCCGGCGGGCACCGCACAACCTCTACGTCCACGGCGACGAGCTCTGGTCGAAGGCGCCGGCCGGCACACCGGTGCCCAACGCCCTGTTCCAGTACCGCACCGCCGGGCAGGCGAACCCGCCCGGGGCCCAGGGCGCGCAGGGCGTCGACCTGAACTGGGGCGGCGGCGGGGCCAGCTCGAACGTCAGCTGGCGCTGGAACGCCGAGAAGCGGATGTACGAGCGGGACCAGCGCGGCCGGCCCCACACGGACTCGGGCGGCGCCCAGCTCGATGCGGCCAACGTCGTCGTGCTGGCCACGAACTACGGCCAGAGCGCCGCGGACCTGCGGTCGCCCGAGGCCCAGACCGTCGGATCCGGCGAGCTGTTCGTGTTCACGAACGGCGCCGTCATCCACGGCCGGTGGGACCGGCCCGACATCGCCAAGCCGGCGACGCTCGTCGACGACCAGGGCGCACCGGTGCTCCTGACCCCGGGACGGACCTGGGTCGAGCTGCCCCGGCCGGGTGGCACCACGGTGGTCTCCTGAGCCACGGCCCTACGGGCTTCGGGATCGGCGGGGTCGCTCTCTAGACTGAGGGCATGTCCGAGTCGCCCTCCTCCTCGTCCAGCACCACTCCCGCCACCGGCACCCAGCTGGTCAAGCGAGGCCTCGCCGAGATGCTGAAGGGCGGCGTCATCATGGACGTCGTCGATCCGGAGCAGGCCAAGGTCGCCGAGGACGCCGGCGCCGTCGCCGTCATGGCGCTCGAGCGGGTGCCGAGCGACATCCGCCGCGACGGCGGCGTGGCCCGCATGTCCGACCCGGAGATGATCGAGGGCATCCAGGCCGTGTGCACCATCCCCGTGATGGCCAAGGCCCGCATCGGCCACTTCGTCGAGGCCCAGATCCTCGAGGCGCTCGGCGTCGACTACATCGACGAGTCCGAGGTCCTCACCCCGGCCGACGAGGCCCACCACATCGACAAGTGGGCGTTCACCGTCCCGTTCGTGTGCGGTGCCACCAACCTGGGCGAGGCGCTGCGCCGCATCTCCGAGGGCGCCTGCATGATCCGCTCCAAGGGCGAGGCCGGCACCGGCAACGTGGTCGAGGCCGTGCGCCACCTCCGCTCGATCCTGGGCGACATCCGCAAGATCACCCAGGCCGACGGCCCCGAGCTGTTCGACTGGGCCAAGCGCCTCCAGGCCCCACTGCCGCTCGTCCAGGAGATCCACGACACCGGCAAGCTCCCGGTGCCGCTGTTCTGCGCAGGCGGCCTCGCCACCCCGGCCGATGCCGCCCTCGCGATGCAGCTCGGCGCGGAGTCGGTGTTCGTCGGCTCCGGCATCTTCAAGTCCGACAACCCGTCGGCGCGGGCCAAGGCCATCGTCGAGGCCACCACGCACTTCAACGACCCGGCCATCCTGGCCAAGGTCAGCCGCGGCCTCGGTGCGGCGATCCCCGGCCTCGAGATCGGGACGCTCGAGACCACCTACGCCGACCGCGGCTGGTAGCCGTGAAGGTCGGCCTGCTCGCCCTCCAGGGCGCCATCGGCCCCCACAGCGACGCCATCGCCGACCTCGGCGCCACGCCCGTCGAGGTCCGCACGCCCCAGCAGCTCGCCGACGTCGATGCACTGATCATCCCCGGCGGCGAGTCCACGACCATGTCGAAGCTCCTCGACACGTCCGGGCTGGCCCAGCCGCTCCGCGACCGCCTGGCCGCGGGGATGCCGGCGTTCGGCACCTGCGCCGGGATGATCGTCCTGGCTCGCACCGTCCTCGACGGCCGCGCCGACCAGAGCTCCTACGACGCCATCGACGTCACCGTGCGACGCAACGCCTTCGGCCGCCAGGTCGACTCGTTCGAGGCCGACCTCGCCATCACCGGCCTGGACTCGCCGTTCCACGCCGTGTTCATCCGGGCGCCCTTCGTCGAGCAGGTGGGCGAGGGCGTCGAGGTGCTGGCTGCGGTCGACGGCCACCCCGTGCTGTGCCGCCAGGGCAAGGTGCTCGTGTCGGCGTTCCATCCCGAGCTCACCCACGACCTCCGGCTGCACGACCAGTTCCTCCAACTGATCTGAAATGGCGTAGAAACGGGGGTCCGGCGGCCTGATGGCTGCCCGACGCACGACGACGAGGAGATCGCATGTCCGGCCATTCCAAGTGGGCGACGATCAAGCACAAGAAGGGCGCCACGGACGCCAAGCGGGCGAAGGTGTTCGCCAAGCTCATCCGGCAGGTCGAGGTGGCGGCGCGCGAGGGCGGTCCGGACCCGGACATGAACCCGTCGCTGCGCACGATGTACCAGAAGGCCCGAGACTCGTCGGTGCCGCTGGACACCATCGAGAAGGCCATCAAGCGGGCCACCGGCGGCCTCGAGGGCGTCAACTACGAGCAGATCACCTACGAGGGGTACGCCCCCGGCGGCGTGGCCCTGCTGATCGAGGTCCTCACCGACAACCGCAACCGCAGCGGGTCCGACGTGCGCTCGACGTTCACCAAGCGCGGCGGCTCCATGGCCGAGCCCGGCGCCGTGGCCTGGCAGTTCGACCGCAAGGGCGTGCTCGCCGTCGACGGCAAGGCCGACGAGGACGAGCTGATGCTCGCGGCCATCGACGCCGGCGCCGAGGACATCGTCCAGGAGGGCGAGGTCTGGCGCGTGACCACCGACCCGCACGACCTGCACAAGGTCCGTACCGCCATCGAGGAGGGCGGGTTCAAGGTGGAGTCCGGCGACCTCGCGATGGTCGCCCAGAACCTCGTCGCCATCGAGGACGTCGGTTCGGCCAAGAAGGTGCTCGAGCTCATCGACCACCTCGAGGACCTCGACGACGTCCAGGACGTCTACGGCAACTTCGACATCTCCGACGAGATCCTCGCCCAGCTCTAGTCAGTCCGGCGCCGGGGTGTCGCGGTTGGTCCAGCCGGTGCTCGGGTCGTACCGCGGCGACTGGACCAGGTCGACCGCGGCGTCGAGGGCGTGCAGGTCGGCGGGCGCCAGCTCCACCGACGCGCCTCCGGCGTTGTCCTCGAGGTAGGCGACGCGCTTGGTGCCGGGGATCGGGATGAGGTCGTCGCCCTGCGCCAGGATCCAGGCCAGCGCCACCTGCCCGGGCGTGGCGCCGTAGGCATCGGCCACGTGCTTCACGAGGTCGGCGACCGCCTGGTTGGCGGCGATCTGGTCCTCGGCGAAGCGCGGGTTGCGGCGGCGGAAGTCGTTGTCGGCGAGCTGGTCCACCGACGTGATCGTGCCGGTGAGGTAGCCGCGCCCGAGCGGGCTGTAGGGCACGATGCCGACGCCCAGCTCCCGGCAGGTGTCGATGATGTCGCCTTCGATGTCGCGGCTCCAGAGCGAGTACTCGGTCTGCAAGGCGGCGATGGGGTGGACGGCGACCGCCCGGCGGACGGTGTCCGCCGAGGCCTCGGACAGGCCGAGGTGGCGGACCTTGCCGGCTGCGACGAGCTCCGCCATCGCGCCCACCGTCTCCTCGATCGGGACCTCGGTGGACGGCCGGTGGAGGTAGTAGAGGTCGACGTGGTCGGTGCCCAGGCGCTGGAGGCTCCCGTCGATCGAGCGGTTGACGTGCTCGGGCGTGCCGTCGACCGAGAGGAAGGTGGGGGAGTCGGCGTCGAAGACCAGGCCGAACTTGGTGGCCAGCACGACCTCGTCGCGCCGGTCCCGGATCGCCCGGCCGACGACCTCCTCGCTCGTGTAGGGGCCGTAGATGTCGGCGGTGTCGAGCAGCGTGACGCCGAGGTCGAGGGCGCGGCCGACCACCTCGTCGGGGTCGGTGCCGTCGAAGCCGCCGTAGATCGGGCTGAAGCTCATGCAGCCGAGGCCGATGGCCCCGGCCGAGAGGCCCGAGCGTCCGAGGGTGCGGGTGGGCAGCGTCATGGGGTCCTCCGGTGATCGCGAGCGGCCCTGGTGGGTCTAGCGCTGGACGGAGCGGTTCGCACCCGGAACCCGGTGCCGTCCGCGTGGTGGCACGGGCATAAGGTCGGACGCATGGCTGTGACCGCCGGCGATCCGGCACCTCCGTTCTCCGTACCCGGGACCCTGGACGGCGAGCGGCGGACCTACACCCTCGAGGAGTTCGCGGGCCGGCCGGTGGTGCTGATCTTCTACCCGGGCGACAACACGCCGATCTGCACGGAGCAGCTCAACAGCTACACCGACGACATCGACCAGTTCCTGGCGCTGGACGCCCAGCTCCTGGCCATCAGCCCCGAGGACCTCGACAGCCACGAGGGCTTCGCCGACCACCAGGGCGGGTTCGCCTTCCCGCTCCTCGCCGACGTCGACAAGTCGCTCGCCGAGGCCTACGGCGTGCTGGGCCCGGTGGGCTTCTACCGGCGCTGCGTGTTCGTGGTCGACGGCACCGGCACGCTCACCTACGTGCACCGGGGCTTCGCCGGCTCCACGTTCCGCACCACCGACGAGCTGGTCGAGGCCATATCCGCCGCTCGCACGGCGGCGCTCGGGTAGCTTCCCGGAGTGGTGGGGACCGCAGTCGGGAGACGGAACGAGCAGCGAGAGATGCTGGCGCTGCTGCTCGCGTTCGGGGCGCTCGCCATCCCCGTCGCCGGTGCCGCGCTCACCAGCGCGGTGTCGATGCCGGGTGGGAGCCAGCTGGCCCTCGGGGCGGTGTCCTCCTACGACTTCCTGCCGGTCCTGATGCTCGTCGGGGCGCTCGGCATCCTGGTGATCGGCGCGGACGGGCGCTCGGACGCCGCGTCCGCGAGGGCGAGCAGCGCGGGGGTCGTCGTCGTGCTCGCCTCGGGGCTCCTGGCGCTCGCCTACCTGGTGAGCGCGTACCAGCTGCGTGCGGGTGGTCCGTTCGACGGCGATGCGTCCGGCGAGGTGGTGGGGTGGAGCTTCACGCGGGTCACCGCCGTGGGCTCGCTCCTCGTCACGGGCGTGCTGTGCGCGACGGTGCTGGCCCTGGCGGCTCGGTGGATCGGTGAACGGAAGGCAGGCAGATCATGAGCGACCTCGACCCGGGGGCGCTGCCTCCCGCACCGCCCGAGCCGCTGATCGCCGATGCGCCGGCCTCGGCCGCCGCGCCGTGGCAGGAGCGGCTCGAGGTCGTCGCGCTGCTGCTACTCCTGTCGGCGGCGGCGACGCTCGTGGCGCGGTTCGCCAACGCCTACGACCTGGCGAGCTCCGCCCGCCCATTCACGAACCAGTCGGCGGACCTGGTCTCGGTGGTGCGGATGGCCGGCCAGCAGTCCGGGCCGATCGCGGCAGGCTCGATCCTGCTCGCCTTCCTGCTCGTCACGCTCGGACCGGGCGATCGGATCAGTCAGCGGGGCGTGGTCGCCCTCCGGGCCGCCACCGTGGTCGGCCTGGCGGTGGCGGGAGTGTGCGCGTTCGCCGCAATCGCCACCCTCATCGACTCGGCCGACGCCGGTGGCGTGCTCGGCGACGCCTCCAGCTCGCCCCGCGACGCCCTCAACCGGGTGAGCATGGCCGTGCCGCTGCTGGTGGCGGCAGCCATCGCCGGCTACGTGGCCTGGTGCGCGTTCGCGACGCTGGGCGAGGTGCCGCCGGAGCCGGTGATCCCGGGCCCCGAGCCTGCGGTCAGCTGACCGGGAGCTGGTCGACCCAGGCGTCGACCGTCCGGCGGGCACCGGCCTCCACCGACGGCGCGCCCTCCGTCTGCGCGGCCAGGAGGGCGTTGAGCGCGTCGACGGCGTCGGCGAGCGCCGGGGCCAGGCTGCGGTCGATCTCGGCCTTCACCCGCTTGCGGGCGAACAGCCAGGCGACGGAGGCGACGGGCCGCACGTAGGACCGGCCGCGGGCTTCGGCCCGGATGGTCCAGCGCCAGCGAGCGGCCGGACCGGTGGCGTCGACCGCAACGGCCACGGTGCCCTCGGCGGCGAAGAACCGGTGGAGGAGGGAGACGTCGGCCTGGGGTTCGCGGCTGGAGGGGAGGTGCTCGAGGTCGATCACGACGTTCGCCTCGATCGGGCCGAACACGTCGATGGTGCACGTCGTGGGCTCGACAGCGGGCTCCAGGGTGACGGCGACGGTGGTCTCCTCGTCGACCCGCTTCGCCCGGAGCGAGACGGCCTCGGGGCGGTCGTCGACCACGTCGACGTCGGTCTCCGCGACGTGGTTGACGGTCTCGCCGTCCTCCTCGGACGTCCACGACTCGGTGACGCGGTACGTGGCGCCCGGCAGCGGATGGGTCCCGGCGATGAGGCGCAGGGCCCGGCGCCGGCGCCCGTCGCCCGGTGCCCGGACCCCCTCGGCGGTGACGTCCTGGGCCCGCAGCGCCTCGAGGAGCGGTCCGATCGCGGTGCGCAGGGCCTCGACGTCGAGCGCGTCGGTGGTCGCCGTCTCGTGGAGGTGGATCACCCCACGTGGCTAGCAGGCAGGGGTGCTAGACGCCGTCGTTCACGCCGAGGAGGCGGGAGCGGCTCACGGCCCGCATGCCGCGGGAGAGGCCGAAGATGGCGAGGATCCAGGCGATCACGCCGATGATCAGCCCCGACGAGCTGGCGCCGAACAGGGCCCCGGTGCTCTGGCTGTAGGCGATGGCGATCATCGGGAGCGTCACGAGGCCGGCCGCCTGCTGCGCGGCCGCGGTGGACTTCACCCGGGCGGAGAGGCGCAGCACGATCGACAGGGTCAGCGCCAGGAACGGCGGCACGACCCAGAGCATGAGCGTCCACCACGAGGCGGTCGGGAAGAACCAGCCGCCCACCTCCGGCCCGACCAGCAGGTTCACGATCAGCGAGTACACGCCGAAGCCGGCGAGGGTCGTGGCGTAGCCGGGAACGAGGCTGGCGATCAGCTTCCCGAGGTAGATCTCCTTCTCGTGCGCGGGGGAGTGAGCGAGGAACTCGCCCGTCCCGCGCTCGCGCTCGCCGACGATCGTCGAGGCGCCGATGGCGGTGGAGATGGTGAGCGGCACGACGATCGCGATCGGTGCCAGGAGGAACACGGCCAGGGCGTACGCGGTCTTGCCCTCGGGGGACTGGCCCTCGATCTGGTCCTGGGCCGCGGAGGGCAGCACCTCGAGCGTCTTCGACATCTGGCTGACGACCTCGACGTTGCCGATCTTGGTGATCGTCAGCAGGAGCACGGTGGGGATGATGAGGAAGAAGATGGCGCCGAGGAAGACCATCGGCATCCAGAAGCCCTTGTCCTCGATCAGCTGGCGCATGTCGGAGCGGGCGACGATCTTCACCCGCCGCCAGCTCAGGTCGCGCCAGCCCTCGCGGGCGGCTCGGGGCTCGACGGCGGCGTCGCCGACCGGGACGGTGGGGGCGGTCATCGGGATCCTTCCGATCCGGGCCACCCGGTGAGGGCGGCCACCTGGCGGGTGCGGTCGGTCACCGACGTCAGGTCGCCGTCGCGACCGCCGTCGGCACCCTCGCCGTCGGCGAGACGGCGCCCGCCGTCCTCGGCGATCTCGCCGGCCACCCGCTTGGTGCGGACGGCGAAGTAGAGGTCCTCGAGCGTCGGGCTGATCGGCTCGATCCGGGTGAGGCGCAGGCCGTTGGCCACCAGGGCGGTGATCACGTCGGGCGTGCGGTGGTCGCCGTCGAGGTGGAGGCGGACCTGGTTCGGTTCCGAGTCGGGCTCGATCTGGCGGACGCCGGGGATGGTGCGCAGCACGGCCGGGTCGATGGGGGCCTCGGCGCCGACGAGGACGACCGTCCCGGGCCAGAACCGGCGGGTGAGGTCGGTGGGCGTGCCCGACACGAGGTCGTCGCCGGCCTCCATCACGATCACCTTGTCCGCCAGGCCCTCGGCCTCGAGGAGCAGGTGGGTGCACATCACGACGGTGCGGCCGTCGTCGGTCATCTCCCGGATCATGTCGAGCACGGCGTGGCTCGACTCCGGGTCGAGACCCGAGGTGGGCTCGTCGAACAGGAGCAGGTCGGGCTGGTGGAGGATCGACCGGGCCAGGGCGAGCCGGGTCTTCATGCCGGTCGAGAACCCGCCGACCCGCTTGTCGAGCGCGTGTTCGATGCCGAACCGCGCCGCGGCCTCGCGGATGCGCTGGTCGATGTGGTCGCCGCGGCCGAGGCCGTACAGCTCGGCGGAGTAGGCGAGGTTGGCGTGGCCGTCGAGGCGGTCGTAGAGCGCCGGTTTGGCCGACACGACGCCGCACCGGCGGCGCACCTCCTCGCCGTGGACCGAGGGATCCAGGCCGAAGGTCCGCACCCGCCCGGCGTGGGGGTCGAGGGCGCCCGTGATCATGCGGATGGCGGTCGTCTTGCCGGCGCCGTTCGGACCGAGGAGCACGGTGATGCGGTTGGCGGGCACCTCGAGGTCCAGGCCGGCGAGGGCGTCGACCTGGCCGAAGCGGCGCCGGACGCCGGACAGCTCGACGATGGGCGCGGGCGAGCCCGCGGTGGTGGGAGCAGCGTCGGTCACCCTGCCCCATCGGCAGGGAGGACGGGGTTCGTGAGCTGCGGTGGTGTGGCGTGTGGCCCGGTTCCCGGGTCAGCCGGGAGGTGCGAAGAACTCGAGCGCGATGTTGTCGGGGTCCCGGAAGGACAGGCCCGATCCGTAGGGCGCGTCGACGATGCCGCCGTTGGCGATGCCGAGCTCGCCCAGGCGCCCCTCCCACTGCTCGAGGTCGCCCCGCGACCCGCAGCCGAACGCGACGTGGTCGAGGCCCGGTGTGAGCTCGTCGAAGGCATCGGTGCCGTTCATGCTCGGGTGCTCGTGGATGCCGAAGAGGGTCCCGCCGAGCAGCCACACCACGTGGTGGAAGCTACCGGTGTCCTCGTCGAGCACCGGATCGGAGTCGAACAGCGCCTGGTACCAAGGTCGAGATCGGCCGAGATCGCTCACCGTGACGGCGACGTGGGCTACGGGTGGAAAGTCGGCCATGACGGCCCCCCTTCTCGATGGGTGAGTCGACCGTACCCCTGTGGTCACGGGCCTGCCCGGAAGATCCGCCGCGCTCCGGGCGGGTGCGGCTACGGTCGTACACGTGTTCGTCTTGGGCATCGATCCCGGTCTGTCGCGCTGCGGCTACGGCGCCGTGCTCAGCGGCGCGTCCGGCCTGTCGGCCCGGGCCATCGGCGTCATCCGCACCGCGCCCGCGGACCCGTTGCCCCAGCGCCTCGCCGAGCTGCAGCAGGAGCTGCGGGCCCTCCTCGCGGAGCTCCGGCCCGACGTCGTGGCCGTCGAGCGGATCTTCTTCCAGAACAACGTGCGCACGGCGATGTCGGTCGGCCAGGCGAGCGGCCTGGCCATGGCCGAGGCCGTCGCCGCCGGGTGCGAGGTCGTCCAGTACTCGCCCAACGAGGTCAAGCTCGCGGTCACCGGTGACGGTGCCGCCGACAAGCAGCAGGTGCAGATGATGGTCCAACGACTGCTGGGGCTCGCCGCCCCGCCCCGACCGGCCGACGCAGCCGACGCCGCGGCCCTGGCCCTGTGCCACCTCGCCCACGCGCCGGCCCGCGCCCGCATCGCCGCCGCGTCGTCGGGGGCGCGGTCGTGATCGGGTCGCTGCGGGGCACGCTGCTCGACCGCTCGATCGCCGGCGAGATCCTCATCGAGGTCAACGGCGTCGGGTACCGGGTCCAGGCCGGCCCGGCCACGTCCGCTCGGCTGGGCGACGTCGGCGGCGAGGTGTTCGCCTGGGTCCACCACCACGTGCGCGAGGACGCCGACACCCTCTACGGGTTCGCGTCCAAGGACGAACGGGATGCCTTCGAGGCGCTCCTCGGGGCGCACGGCGTCGGCCCGGCGCTGGCCATGGCCATCCTCTCGGTCCACCCGCCGGTGAACCTGGCGCGGGTCCTCGCCGACGACGACGTCGCCGCCCTCTGCCTCGTGCCCGGCGTCGGCAAGAAGACGGCCCAGCGGCTGCTCATCGAGCTCAAGACCAAGCTCGACATCCCGCTCGGCGAGCCGGGCTCGGGGGCGTCGATGGTCGAGTCCGCCCCCGCCGGCAGCGCCATGGCGGTGCGGGCCGACGTCCGCGGCGCCCTCGCCGAGCTGGGCTACCTGCCCGAGGAGATCGCCGAGGCCACCCGCGAGCTGCCCGAGGGCGATGCCGGCGTGCTGCTCAAGGAGGCGCTGCGGCGCCTGGCCGGGGCCCGCTGACCGTGCGCGAGGAACTGCTCGTCCCCGAGCCGCTCGAGCCCCAGGAGCTCTCCGACGAGGTCAGCCTGCGGCCGCGCACGCTCGACGACTTCGTCGGCCAGGCCGAGCTCAAGGAGCACCTGGCCATCATCCTCGAGGCCGCCCGCCGCCGGGGCCAGGCCGCCGACCACCTGCTGTTCGCCGGCCCGCCCGGCCTGGGCAAGACCACCCTCGCCAGCATCGTGGCCACCGAGATGGACGCCGACATCCACGTGACGTCGGGCCCCGCGCTCGAGCGCGGCGGAGACCTGGCGTCGATCCTGTCGCAGCTGTCGGAGGGCGACGTCCTCTTCATCGACGAGATCCACCGGCTCTCCCGTGCCGTCGAGGAGGTGCTCTACCCGGCCATCGAGGACTTCCAGCTCGACATCGTCCTCGGCAAGGGTCCGGCCGCCCGGTCGATCCGCATGGACGTGCCCCGGTTCACCCTCGTCGGCGCCACCACCCGCACCGGCCTCATCACCGGCCCCCTGCGCGACCGCTTCGGCCTGGTGGCCCGGCTCGACTACTACGAGCCCACCGACCTGGAGGCCATCGTCACCCGCGCCGCCGGCATCCTCGACGTGCCGGTCGACCCCGACGGCTGCCGGGAGATCGCCCGCCGGGCCCGGGGCACCCCACGCATCGCCAACCGGCTCCTGCGCCGGGTCCGGGACTTCGCCGAGGTGCGGGGGACCGGCATGGTCGACGCCACCGCAGCCCAGGCCGGGCTCAAGGTGTTCGGCGTCGACGAGCGCGGCCTCGACAAGGTCGACCGGGCCATCCTCAGCGCCATCTGCGAGCGCTTCGGCGGCGGCCCGGTCGGTCTGTCCACCCTCGCCATCAGCGTCGCCGAGCCCACCGAGACGGTCGAGGACGTCTACGAGCCGTTCCTCATCCGCGAGGGCCTCCTCATGCGCACCCCCCGGGGCCGCGTGGCCATGCCGGCGGCGTGGCAGCACCTCGGTCTCACCGCACCCGCATCGGCGCCCGACCAGGCGCCGCCGCCCGGCCTCTTCGGCTGACCGGAGCGGTCGCCCCGCTCGGTCGGGCCCGGCAACCGCACCGTCTGGATCCGGGGGTCCGGGGTGGGGTAGATCAGAGGACGTGGCTGCACCAGCGACACCGGCCAAGCCGGAATGGGCACGGATCCTGCGACGTGGGTTCGCCAAGCGCTGCCCCCGCTGCGGGAGCGGCCACCTCTTCGTCGGCTGGTTCCGCATGAAGGAGCACTGCCCCCGCTGCGGCATGCGCTTCGAGCGGGAGGAAGGCGCGTTCACCGGCGTCTACCTCCTCAACTTCGGTGTGGCCCTGTTCCTGCTGTGGGCGCTGATGATGGTGTACATCGCCCAGCTGGCCACCGCCGACGGCGAGCCCGTGAACGTCATCCCGATCGGGATCGCGGCGCTCGTCGTCGCCATCGTGTTCCCGGTG
>DATMGQ010000002.1:0-2784 GCA_035555395.1 Acidimicrobiales bacterium | reverse complement strand
CGGGTGCAGGGGCCCCGCTGCTGAGGACACCTGCTGCGTTGCCCGACGAGTCCGGTCCGGGCATCGGTGACCCTCGCCGGCTGTGATCGCCGCTGCGACCCTCAGCCCGGCTCGATGGCCTGCTTCCTCCCGCCGCCCTCGCCGGATGATCAGCTCCCGGCTCGGGTAGTGCGAACGAGCCCGTGCCTGCACCCTGGAGGAACCGATGTCCGGCTCACAAACCCCCGAAGAACCCACCACCGAGAGCCACGACCAGCCGGACGGCCGCACCAAGGACCGAACGAAATATGCGCGATTCGCAGCAATGATCGCCACGTCGACGGCGGTGATGTTCTGCCTGACCTACACCAACGTCTACGCATTCGATCACGTCCGGTGGAGCGAGGAGCGCGTCTACATGGCGCTGCTCATGGGCGGAGCGATGACGGTGATCATGTTGTCGTTCATGTGGGGGATGTACGAGAACCGCAAGGTCAACCTGGGCATCTTGGCCGGTGGGGTAGCGCTCATGGCGGTGGCACTGTTCCTATCCCGCAGCCAGCGCTTCGTGGACGACCGCGAATACATGAAGGGCATGGTCCCTCACCACTCGATCGCCATCTTGACCAGCGAACACGCCGACCTCGACGACCAACGGGTCTGCGAACTCGCCAACGGCATCATCAAAGCCCAGCGCGAAGAGATCGCCGAGATGGACTGGCTCATCAATGACATCGCCGCCAACGGCGAAGCCACCACAAAGGCCGAAGCCGACGAGCGACCCGTCCCCGAGTTCACCAGCGACAACGTGCGCGACGACTGCTGACGTGCTGGAAGCAACGAGCGAAGCCAGCCGCGAATTTCGCGTAGGGCAGTTGACCTGAGTGGGACCTCCTCCGCTAGCGGGTTTCGTGTCCACGACAGCGGGTAGCAACTGTCTCGTTGCCCCCACCTGAAAGCGCGAACCGATGCACGACATGCTCTCCGCACATCCCGACCCGGTCAAAGACCCCGCAGCGGTGGCCGCCGCGATCGAGGCCCTCAACGCCTGTGCAGCCCACTGCCGTTCCTGCGCGGACGCTTGCCTGGCCGAGGATTCGGTAGCAGACATGCGCGACTGCATCCGGCTCGATCTCGAGTGCGCCGACATCTGCGCCGCAACAGCGGCAGTCCTTGCCGGGTCGTCCGGCAGTCATGCCGCGAGAGTCGGCCTCATTGCGGTCTGCGTCGAGGTCTGCGACGCCTGCAGCAAAGAGTGCAGCAGCCACAGCGACCATCACGAGCACTGTGCCCTCTGCGCCGAAGCCTGCGCCCGATGCGCGGAGGCGTGCAGGTCGCTGCTCAGTTGACCCGCTCGAGGAGCGGCGACAGCGGGGCCGGTGAGGTCTCTCGTTCGCCGGTCCCGCACCGCCGCGCCAGCGCAATCGTCCGCACCGGACGTTGAATTGATGCTCCTCCTGTTGTCCGTGCGATCATGGCCGCTTCACCCACCAATGGTTGACGGTCCGCCTCGCGTCGACCCGCCCACGCGTTGCGATTGCCGTCGTAATGTTCGCTGGCTGGTGGGCTCACCGGCGATCCAACGCACACTTCATCATCACAACCCGCTATCCGTGACCGCTCTCGAAGGCGCGACGTCGACGGAGTCAACGCTGCCGGACCGTAGCGAGATCCTCGAGGCGGGTGAAGAGCCTGGTCAGGGTGCTGGCAATGAACAGCGTCACACCCAGAGCACGACGGCCAGGACGAAGAGCGGGTAGGAGGCGATGAGGATGCGGGCGGCGGTCTGATCGAGGTGCCCCGCCGCCCCGCAATGAGGACAGCGGCGAGGGCCAGGAGCAGAGGGCCCAAGGAAAGTAGGGAGTGCGAGCGTCGAGGAGCGATAGGGGCCGGGCCAGCGCCCCCGCTCCAAGGGTCATCGTGGCGTTGTAGGCGTAGGAGCCGATGACTGCGGCGACAACCGCTTCGCTCATGCCTCGACGACCGGTGGACCACGCGAGGACGACGAGTTCGAACGCGGTCGCGAACCCGACGATGGTGAGCCCGAGGACGGTCTGGGTCGACTCGACGCCCGAGATCTGCCGCACACCTTCGACGAGTGCCAGCGCGCCCACCGCCATAGCAGCGACGCCGGCGAGCAGGTAGCCGAGGTCGCGGCCGATCCGACTGCTCGCATCGCGTGCCTCGGCGAGCTCGCCGGTCTCGCCCAGCGATGGGGGGCTGCCGTTCGATCAACCAGATCGACGCCACGACGCCACGTAGGCGACCACCAAAACGGCGCCTTCGACACGGCTCACTGTGCCGTCCCAAGCCAGCGCAGCCGCCAGCGCGCCGGCCGGCAGGCCGGCCCAGGCGTAGCGGCGAACTCGAGGCGAGAACGGCAACGGCGCCAACAACGCGCCGACGCCGATCGCGACCAGACAGATCGCCCACATTCGCCCCGATCACATCGTCCAGAGCAATGGCGGGCGCTCCCCGAAGTGACGCGGTCACCGACGTGGCCAGTTCCTCGGGGCTCAGCCCCTGCCAGGAGCAGAGCCAAGGCGAACGAGCTGACACCGAGCCGCACCGATGCCGCCGCCAGATGCTCGGCGAACTGCTCGGCCCCCCACACGATCCAAGGCGACCCCGGCGCCCATCACCAGCAGCGATAGGACCGCGCTCGGGACTGCCGCGCGAGTCGGTGACATCTGATCTGTGGCGCCGAGAGGTGCCGCTGGAAGGATGTTCACCATGCCCAAGCCCTATCCCCGTGAGTTCCGCGAGGACGTGATCCGTGTGGCTCGGAACCGCGAGCCCGGTGTT
>DATMGQ010000001.1:0-25935 GCA_035555395.1 Acidimicrobiales bacterium | reverse complement strand
CACGACCGCCGAGACGCCCGAAGCGCTGCTCGATCGATACAAGGAGACCCTCGCGGCTTGGGACATCTCGGGGGAGAGCACCTCGACGGGCGGTGGCTCGACGCTGACGGGTGCCCAGTGGGACAACGGCGAGGAGCGGGTCACCTTCGCCGCGAGCACGGGGGTGGCCGAGGGCGAGACGTTTCTCACCATCGGACACACCACCCTCAGCTGACCGCGGTCGATCGACGACGAAGCACCCGGCGTCGCCGCGACGGTGGACCCAACCGCGATCGAGCACTGGGCCGCACCGCAGGTGCATGCATGTCGCGCGAGTACGGTCCGTTCGGTGGGCCTCGAGGAGACCATGGGCGGCTACGCATCGAGGCTGGAGGCCGAGCGGTTCGTGGGGCGCGACGACGTGCTGGCGGTTGCCGCCGGTGTGCTCCGAGGCGGATCGGCTCAGCGCATCGTCTACTTGCACGGGCCTGGAGGCGTCGGCAAGAGCGCATTGCTCCGGACGATCGAATCCCAGGTCCGGAGCGACGGACGGCCGGTGGTGCGGATCGACGGCCGGCTGGTGGGGGCGACCCGTCGCGATCTGCGCCAGGCCCTCGCCCCGGTGTGCGAAGACTCGGTCATCCTGTGCGACGAGATCGATGAGCTGGCTGCGCTGCGCGTCGAGTTGCGAGATGCCGTTCTGGAGATGGTCCCGGCATCGGGCCGCGTCGTGCTCGCGGGGCGCGCTGCTCCCGATCGGATCTGGTTCGACGGTGTGCTGCAGACCATCACGGTGGCGGTGCCGGTCCGGCCGCTGACGCGCGACGCGTCACGGGATCTTCTCGCCCGACAGGGTGTGCCCGCGGCCGACATCGACTCCCTCGTCGACTGGGCCGCGGGCTACCCCCTCGCTCTCACGCTCACCGCTGCGCTCCCAGCGTCGACCTCGCCGCCGCATCCGTCGTCGTCCCCGAAGCCCCAGGCGAACGACGACGGGAGCCACTCGTTCCTCGATGCCCTCCTGTTGGAGCGGCTTGGGGGCAGCGAGCTCATTGGCGTGGACCCCGACCTGCTCGATGTGGCGTCGATCGCGCCGACCGTCGACGGGCCGTTGCTCGCGTCCGTGCTCCCGGGCCGGCCGACCCGTGAGGGAACAAAGGCGCTGCGCGCCCTCAGCATCGCTGAGCCGATCGGCCGCCGATCCACCTTGCACCCGCTGGCCCGCTCGGCGCTGCGGACTCGGCTGCGGCGTACGGACCCCGAACGCCATCGAACGCTTGTGGTGCGCATCGCCGCCCACCTCCACCGTCGTGCCCTCGCTGGTGACGCGGATGCCGCGCTCGAGCTGGCCTCGCTCGTCGAGGAGCCCGAGCTGCGCTTGGGCGCGGAGCGGAGCACGACGTTCTACGGCGACGTGCCCCGCCCCGGCGACCTCGAAGCGATGACCGCGGCGACGGGAGCAGGCCGCTCGGCCTGGTTCGAACGCCTCACCCGCTGGTGCGACGAGCGGCCGGGCCAGGCCATCGCGGTACGGCGGGTCGACGGAACCCTCATCGGCATGTCCGTGGTGTGCATGGCACGTGATGTTCCGGCCTGGGCCGAGGACCACATCGAGACCGGACCGGTGCTGACGTGGCTCGAGGCTCGCGGGATGCTCGACGATGCTGCGCTCACCCACGACACCGTCTTGCTCGACCCGACGCTCGACCCCGTCACGCGGGCAGAGGTGGTCCGAGTCGGCAACGCTGCAACCATGGCGATGGGTGCGGTGCGCAACCCGCGCTACGTGGTGGCCACGGCGAGTACCTCGACCGATCACCGCAGGATCGCGCCGCTCCACTACGAACCGATCGAGGAGCTCCGGCGGAGCGATGCCGAGCGCGAGCTCATCACCCGGTGGACGGACTTCGGACCCGGAGGGATCGTCGGCCAGATGTACCGGCTCGTCCTGGCGGAGCAAGGCCAAGCCGTGCCCGAGGCCGGGCTCGGATCGCCGGTCGGTGGAGCGGTCGTGGCGGCGCTCCGTCAGTTCCACGACGACGACGCACTGAGCGCCAGCGTGCTCGCCAGCGTCGAGGGTACGACCGCCGAGCGCGCCGACGCCGCACGTGAGGCGGTGCGCTCGGCCGTTGATGCCGCCTTTGACGGTTCTTCCGAAGACCAGGAGCTGCGCTTGGCGATCGTCCGGGCCTATCTCGACCCCGATGGCGGCCACGGCATCGCCCAGCGGGAGCTCAACATGAGCCGGTCGAGCTTCTACCGCTTCCTCCAGAAGGCCCGCTACCGCCTCCTTTCCGACACGTGAGCGCACGCCGTGTGACCTTGCTCAGAAACCGGCGATGTACGACTGGAACCCGGGATCTTCGAGGAGCAGGCTCCAGTAGTCGACGCCGTAGTAGAAGGTGGCAGCCATCGTTCGGATCTCGGCATCGGTCTTGGTTCCATGGCCGAGCCGCCAGATGATCGCCGCGATTATCGTGTTGCTCGAGGCCTTCACGAACTCGTTGCTCTCGGAGAACTGCACCATCAGCGCCGACCGCTTGAATCCGTGATCGAGTCGTGTGACCCAGTAGGCGCGCCCAGACGGATCCGGACCGCGATCCAGGACGTTGTGGTAGACGAGGTCCACGAACTGGCTGTTGGACAGCTTGCCGTAGGTCTTGGCGAACTCGTTCGAAGCCGTCATGGAGGCGGCAAGCGTGTTGAGGGTGGTACCCGCCCGCCTCCGCTTGAGCCAGTACGCCAGGCCGTCGGGATCGGGGAGCCGCTTGAAGACCGCCGTGTAGAGCCGTGCGACTGGCATCGCCGCGTTCACGCCCGGACTCGACAGGTCATCGGCGATCCAACCCGGCTGCTTGTCGTGACCGTTGGCGTAGGCGCTCGCCGTCGTGGCATACGCGGAGGCTGCGGGCTCCTGGTTGAGGAACACGCGCGACACGGCACGGGTCAGGTGGGTCGTCGAGGTGAACGCCACGAGTGGCTGGCTCCACGACACGACGTACGAGCCGTCGGCGGTCTGCCCCGAAGCGCTGGTGTAGCCGTCGATCGCGATCTTGTACTTGACCGACCCGGTGGTGCCGGGCGTCGTGCGGAGGAACGAGACCTTGCTCGTGCGGTTGGCACTGCTCGCATCGTCGTTCTCTGCCACCAGGGCTCCGTTGTCTGCCCGGTAGACGGCGAGGCGGGTGTCGAAGTCGCTGCCGGCGGTGACGATGTCGATTCGGGCGGTGCGTCCCTGGAGCGTCCGGAAGTCGAGCCAGACGGACTTGGCGGCTGCCTGGCCGGCATGTGCGGGTTCGCCGACCTCCTTCGTCGCCCAGCAGGTGATCCCGTGGGTGGTGAACACCGTTGTGGTGAAGTCCTGGCCGTTCGCCCGGTTGTCGTTGCTCGGTGGGTCCGGGAGGTAGTCGGTCGAGCAGTTGGTGGCGGCCGAAACCGGTGACGGGGCCACCGTGACCGCAAGGCAGCCGGCTGCGATGGCGTAGACGAACGCTCGGCGGACGAGAGAAGGAGCCATGGTCGAGCCTTTCCAAGGGCGCGGGAGCGCTCAGATCGTGGCGCGTTGGCGATGGCGGATCGAGGCCGGGTGGTCCCAACGCGGTCTCAAGTCGGGCGCCGTCGTCATCGGATCGCCGCCTCGATGTCGCTCGGTCGCAGCGTGAGGGAACGAGTGCACAACGCGATCTGAGCAGCCTGTTGAGGCTGAGGAGAGATGATGAGATCGTGCGGAATGCGCGCAGCACTCCAGACGAGCGGCGCCAGCACCGGTGAAGCACTCCACTGACTCCTAGGGCCTGATGCCCTTTGCCAGGTCCCCGCATCTTGACCCAGACAGACGAACCATCCCAAGGATTCGGCACGTCCGACTGAACCGCTTCGGGCGGTGGGAGCGTAGGAGCGGCATGGATCCGTGCTCCGATGCGCAGGAACGCGTCGCCGGCCTGCTCTTCGACGGGCTGGCGGACGACGAGCATCAGGCCCTCGACGAGCACCTCGCCGGGTGCGCTGCCTGTCGGACCGAGCTCGACGAGCTGACTGCGCTGGCCGTGATGGTGCAGGACCACGGAACGCACCGTCCGAAGGTCGAGCCGCTGGCCGAGGCCGATCCGGTCGTGGCCCGAACCCGACCGGCGGGTCGTCGCGCCCGGCCCCTGGTCCTGGCGGGAGCGCTGGCCGTCGTCGGCCTGATCGCCGTCGTCGCGCTCGTCCTGCGGTCGGCCTCCCCCGATCCTGTGGAGGCGGCCCTGGTGGGTGAAGCCGACGGCACGGTCACCCTGCACGAGCTGGACTCCGGGGTGGGCATCGAGGTCCGCCTCGCCGGGCTCGACGACCTGGAGCGCGGCACCTACGAGACGTGGATGGTCGGGGCGGACGGATCGACGGTGAGCGCCGGGAGCTTCGAGGCGAGCGACGGCGGCCGCGCCTCCGTCGCGCTCCACACCACCGGCGACGTCGACCACTACCGGGTGCTCCTCGTCACCGCCGAGCCCGACCGCCGTGACCCGGCGCGCAACGGCCCGACCGTCGCCGAGGCGTCGCTCCCCGACCCAGGACGCTGATCCACCGCTCGCCGCGTGCGCGGCGACACCGACCGACCACCACCCCGACAGGAGGGGCCCCATGAACCTCGGACCCGCAGAACTGATGATCATCCTCGTGATCGCGCTCGTGCTCTTCGGCGGCAAGAAGCTGCCCGGGCTCGCCCGCAGCCTCGGCGAGGCCCAGAACGAGTTCCGCAAGGGCGTCGAGGGCACCGGCAGCGAGCCGGCCGCCACGGTGCCGGCCGAGCCGCGTGCGGTCGCTCCCGAGGAGTGACCGCACCTAGGTGAGCGGGATCCCCAGGTCCTCGGCGGCACGACGCAGCGCCCGCAGGCCGTGGAACGACCGGGTCTTCACTGTGCCCAGCGGGATGTCGAGGCGCTCGGCGATCTCGCGCTGGGTCAGCCCGTCGACGAACGCGAGCACGACGACGTGGCGCTGCTCGGCGGACAGGTGGTCGAGAAGCTGATCAACCACGGCGGCGGCGACGATGCGATCCGCCTGGTCGGCGACATCGTCCGCGGGAACCATCCGCTCCACAGGGACGGGGTGGCGGCGCCGGGTCCGCAGCGCGTCCGCCAGGGCCGAGCGGGCCAGGATGAACAGCCACGCGGCGGCGGTGCCGCGTGCCGGGTCGAACCGGTCGCGGCGGCGCCACAGCCGCTGGAACGTCTCGGCGACCACCTCGTCGGCCAGGGCCGCATCGGCGTGGCGCCGCCGCACCCAGCTGCAGATCTCGGGCCGGTACCGCCGTTCCAGCTCGCCCAGCGCCGCCCCATCGGCATCGGAGCCGGCGAGTGCGGCCAGGAGGGCCTCGTCGCTGCTGGCGGCGAGGTCGAAGCGGCGATCCACCCGGCCAAGGGTCGCGGCCGGAGCACACACAGAGCCAGTCAGGCTGACACCAGCCGCGTCCTTCGCCGCCGCAGGCCAAGTCCCATCAAGCGATGTCTAGCCTTGGATTCGCTCACACCGGCCCGAAATCACGCCGCACGTCGCACGCCGATCAGCAATCGCCAACGACGCTGCCACGGACTTCTCGTGCACGATCAGGGGAGGGGTGCGGGCTGAGACAGGCAGTGGGACTGAGTGCAGTGCAGCCGACGCCTCCCCATGCGCGCACAGGCGAAAGGTGTCGCACCGATGGGCGTGTGTGAATCGAACCTGTCCGTTTACGGACAGGACACTGCCGGGAGACGCCCCCTTCCTACGTTGCGCCTCGACCGTTGAGGCGCACGCGCTGCGTGCCAGGAAGGGAGTTGCTGTCATGGCTACAGGCCACGAACGAATCCGGGCGGGAGGGCGATCATGAGGGGTCGCTACAAGAAGCTGATCATCGGTGGTGCGGCCACAGTCGGAGCGACCGCATGCGGCCTCCTCGCCGCCGACATCGCTGGGGCGCAGGGCACAGCGCCGCTCGATGAGTTCGTCACCCAGGTCAACCTGTTGTGGGTGATCCTCGGGGCCGTCCTCGTCATCTTCATGCAGGCCGGGTTCGCCCTGGTCGAGACCGGCTTCTGCCGTGCCAAGCATGCGGCACACGTCGTGTCGACGAACTTCGCCATTTTCGGGATCGGGTTCGTCGCCTTCTTCCTCATCGGGTTCCCGCTGGCGTTCGGCGGCTACTCGTCGGCGCTGATCGGCTTCGACAACCCGGTCGGGAAGGCCATCGTGGGATCGGGGGAGTGGATCTTCCTCTACGGCGGGGGTTGGGCCGGGTCCGGCAAGGCCTTCTACACCGCTGGAGGCATGGCCTTCTTCCTCTACATGGTCGCCTTCATGGACACGGTGGCGACCATCCCGACCGGGGCCATGGCTGAGCGGTGGAAGTGGAACGCGTTCGTCGGCTGGGGCTTCTTCTGCGGCGCCATCTACTACCCGCTCTTCGCCGCCTGGACCTGGGGCGGCGGCTGGCTCGCCCAGCTCGGCAACTCCCAGGGTTGGGGTGCCGGCTACACGGACTTCGCTGGTTCAGGCGTCGTTCACGCGGTCGGCGGAGTGGCTGGCCTGGCCGGTGCGATCGTCCTCGGACCGCGTATCGGCAAGTTCAACAAGGACGGCTCGGCGAACACCATCCCCGGCCACCACATCCCGATGGCCATGCTCGGCACGTTCATCCTGCTGTTCGGCTGGTTCGGGTTCAACGCCGCATCGACGCTCGCCGTCAACGACATCCGCTTTGCTGTCGTCGCCACGAACACGGCGATCGCCGGCGCCTTCGGCGCTGTGACGACGATGTTCTTCATGCAGATGAAGACGGGGAAGCCCGACCCCGGGATGATGGTCAACGGGATGCTGGGCGGTCTCGTGGCCATCACGGCACCCTGCGCGTTCGTGCAGCCGTGGGCCGCGATGGTGATCGGCATCCTCGCCGGCATCCTCGTCCCGGTCGCCGCGGAGTTCATCGAGAAGCGCGGAATCGACGACCCGGTCGGCGCGGTCGCGGTGCACGGCATCGGCGGCACGTTCGGCGTGCTCGCCGTCGGCATCTTCGCCGATGGCCAGTACGGCGCCGGCTGGAACGGCTCCGACGTGAAGGGCATCACCGGGGTGCTCTACGGCAGCGACGGCGTCGGTCAGCTGATCTCGCAGGCCATCGGCGTCCTCGTCATCTGGACGGTGATCTTCGGCATCGCCTTCGCTTTCTTCAAGCTCCAGGACAAGCTCATGAAGGGCGGCATCCGGCCCACAGCCGACATGGAGCTCGAGGGTATGGACCTCCCCGAGATGGGGGCGCTGGCCTACCCGGAGTTCCACCTCCACGGCGGGGAGGTCACCGGCTCGGGCGGCGGGAGCCCCACCGAGGGCGAGGTGCGGGTCTGAGACGCACCCGCTGAACACCTGACGCATCTGCATCCGGTTGCTCCATCGGCCGGCCACGCAGATGGGTGGGCGTCGTCGGACCCAGCTCGGGTTCGACGACGCCCGCCACGCGGCGCACCCTGCGCCGCAATCGGCCTGACCCTCGACCGCACGACACCTGAGAGGAGGAGCGGCGCCCGCGCCGAGTGACCGACGTGCTCCTGGTCCTTCTCATCGCCCCGTTCCTCGGCGGCCTCGCCCTGATCGCCACAGGCAGCCCGCTTGGCCGCCGGTCGTTCCTCGTCGCTGCGGTGTTTCCGATGGCGGCGTTCGCCTGGGCTGCAGCGCACGTCTCCGGAGTCGTCGATGGGTCCGTGCCCTCGGCAGGGTTCTCGTGGGTGCCCGAGCTCGGGTTGGCTATCGACCTTCGGCTGGACGCCTTCAGCCTCCTGTTCGTCCTCCTCGTCGGCGGCATCGGAACCCTCGTCCAGCTCTACGCCAGCCGCTACTTCGGCGCCGGACGGTCTGGTCTCCACCGCCTGGCCGGCCTCCTCCTGGTCTTCACCGCTTCGATGCTGGGGCTCGTCACCGCTGCGAACCTCCTGGTGCTGTTCGTCTGCTGGGAGCTGACCTCGATCACGTCGTACCTGCTGATCGGCTGGGCGGACGAGGACCCGAAGGCCCGGGCGGCTGCGCTGCAGGCGCTGCTCACCACCGGTCTGGGCGGCATCGCGATGCTCGGCGGCTTCGTGTTGATCGGCCAGGCGGCCGGCACCTACGACCTGGCAGCGCTCGCCGCCGATCCACCGAGCGGCGCCGCGGTGACCGCCGGCCTCCTCCTCGTGCTCCTCGGGGCGTTCACCAAGTCGGCGCAGTTCCCCTTCTCCGCCTGGCTCCCGGGTGCCATGGTCGCGCCGACGCCGGTCAGCGCCTTCCTCCACTCGGCGACCATGGTCAAGGCCGGGGTGTACCTGATCGCCCGCTTCGCCCCCGTCTTCGCCGAGCAAGCGGGCTGGCGACCCATCGTGGCTGTCGTCGGCCTGGCCACGATGCTCACCGGCGGCTGGCGGGCTCTGCAGCAGTACGACCTCAAGCGGATCTTGGCGCACGGAACCGTGAGCCAGCTCGGCTTCCTCGTCGTGCTCCTCGGCCTTGGAGCGCCGGAGACGACCGCCGCGGGCGTGATCGTGCTGCTCGCCCATGCGCTCTTCAAGGCTGGGCTCTTCCTCGTGGTCGGGGTGATCGACCACCAAGCCGGTACCCGGGACATCCGACAGCTCGGCCGCTATGGACGCGGTTGGGGCGGGCCGATGCTGATCGCCGTTGCCTGTGGTGCGTCGATGGCAGGGATCCCGCCGATGCTCGGCTTCATCGGCAAGGAGGCGGCGTACGCCTCGCTCGTCCACTCCGACCTGATCGGTGGACCGCTCGTCCTGGCCGGTCTGGTCGCGGGGTCGGTGCTGACATTCGCCTACACGGCGCGGCTCCTGCTCGGCGCGTTCCGGCCCGGCCTGGTCACCGAGGGAAGGGTGGAGACAGGGGCATCGCTCAGCCCGCCTGCGGCTCCGTCGGTCTGGTTCTGGCTGCCGGCGGGGGTCCTCGGAGGGCTCACGGTGCTCTTCGGCCTCGTACCCGGCCTCGTCTCGAGCCTGGTCGAGGCCGCCGCGCACTCGCTGGACCCAGCGTGCGAGGGCGAGCACCTGGCGCTGTGGCACGGCCTCAACGCCGCACTGGTCCTCTCCGGGGTCACGGTGCTCCTCGGCGTCGCGCTCACCGTCGCGGGACCATCGCTGGCCCGATTCCAACGGAGGGTCCCGAGCCTGGCGGTGGGCGAGCGGGGCTACCTCGGTTGCATCCGGGGGTTGAACCTCCTGGCCGACCGGACGACGGGAGTCGTGCAGTCAGGATCACTCCCCGTCTACATCGGCGTGATACTGCTCACCGCGGTCGTCGTCCCTGGATGGGCGCTGCTCGCTGCGCCGTTCCCGGCTGCGCCTCCGCTGGTGACGGGTCCCGGCGACTGGGCCGCAGCGGTGCTGATGGTCGTCGGCGGCGCAGCGGCGGTGGTCGTCAAGCACCGGATGGCTGCCGTGTTGTGCTTCGGGGCGGTGGGGTACGGCATGGCGCTCGTCTTCGTGCTCCAGGGGGCACCCGACCTTGCTCTGACTCAGGTGTGCGTGGACACCATCGGCGCGGTCATCTTCGTCCTGGTCCTCCGGCACCTCCCGGCCTGGTTCGACGACCGCCCGTCTCCGGCGGTGCGCGGAGGGCGGCTCGCCGTCTCCACAGCGGTCGGGGTCTTCGTGTTCGCGTTCATCCTGATCGCCGGAGGAGCCCGCGTCGACCCGACAATCTCGACGGAGTTCGTCGCACGCGCCTACGAAGAGGGTGGCGGCCGCAACGTCGTCAACGTCGTGCTCGTCGACATCCGCGGGTTCGACACCATGGGCGAGATCACGGTGCTGGCCGTGGCCTCGATGGGGGTCTACGCCCTCGCTCGGCTGTCCCGGCGGGAGAGCCGGTCGGACCGGTCCTTCAGCCCGGTGCGAGGGAAGGCCGAGCGCTCGTGAGGCGGTCGCTCATCCTCGACGTCGTCGTGCGCCTGGTGTTCCACTCGGCACTCCTTCTCGGTCTCTTCCTGCTGTTCACGGGGCACAACCGTCCGGGTGGCGGGTTCGTGGGCGGGTTGGTCGTGGGAGCCGCGATCGCGCTGCGTTACGTGGCGGGCGGCATCGACGAGGTCCGCGCCACCCTGCCGACGCGGCCCTGGACGCTGCTCGGATCGGGTCTCGCCACCGCCACCATCACCGCGCTGGTTCCGCTGATCTTCGGCCGCCAGCTGATGGAGCACGCGAAGCTGGACGCGCACCTCGGAGCCCTCGGTTCGTTCCACCTCAACACGGCCCTCTTCTTCGACATCGGTGTGGCGCAGGTCGTGGTGGGCATGGTGCTCCTCCTCCTCGTCGCGTTCGGCGAGCGGCTGCCCCTGTTCGGCGCGCCGTGGCTACTCAAGGAGGACCGGCCGTGAGCCTCGTCCTCGCTTTCACGACGGCCCTGCTGTTCTCGTTCGGCACCTGGCTGCTCCTCCAACGGCGGCTCTCGAGGATCGTCATCGGTCTGGGCCTCATCGGCCACGGGGCCAATCTCCTGCTGCTCCAGACCGGTGAGCGCCGCGGCGTCGCACCGTTCGTCGGCTCGCTCGCCGGCAGGACGGTCGCCGACCCGATGCCACAGGCCCTTGCCCTCACGGCGATCGTGATCTCGTTCGGCGTGACCGCCCTGCTCCTTGCGCTGGCCTACCGGAGCTGGCAGCTCACCGGAGATGATCTGGTCGAGGACGACCTGGAGGACCGCCGGATCGCGCAGCGCCGGGAGATCGACGAGGACGTTGCAGACCAGCGCGTCCAGACCGCCGCGGAGCTGTCAGCCGAGACCGCACAGCCAGCCGCCATGACCGGGGAGGACGGGTGATGCGCATCCTGCTCCCACTACCCGTCGTGCTCCCGCTTCTCGGTGCCGGGCTGTCGATGGCTGCGGCTCGGCGACGGTGGCTGCAACGGCTCATCGGGATCGCCGTCTTGACGACCACGACAGCGGTGTCCGTTGCGATCCTGGTGCAGGTCGACCGCCATGGCCCGGCAGCGGCGTTCATGGGTGGCTGGCGGGCCCCCGTCGGCATCGCGCTGGTCGCCGACCGGTTCGCAGGTCTGATGCTGGTGATCGCTTCGCCGGTGCTTCTCGCCGTGCTCGTGTTCGCTACGGGTCAGCCGGGGACCGAGAGGGAACAGCCCGCCTTCCACCCTGTCTACCTCGTGCTCGCGGCCGGCATCGGCCTTTCGTTCCTCACCGGGGACCTATTCAACATGTTCGTGGCCTTCGAGATGATGCTGACGGCCAGCTACGTCCTGATGACCCTTGGAGGTCGGGCGGACCAAGTGCGCACCGGGATGACCTACGTCGTCATCAGCCTGATCGCGTCGACCCTGCTTGTCGCCACCATCGGTCTGCTCTATGCGGCCACGGGCACGGTCAACATGGCGCAGCTCGCCGAGCGCATCCCGCACCTCCCCACCGGGCTCCGGGTGGCGTTCGCCCTCCTGCTCTTCATCGTCTTCGGCATCAAGGCCGCCGTGTTCCCGCTGTTCTTCTGGCTGCCCGACAGCTACCCGTCGGCCCCGACGGCGGTCACGGCGGTCTTCGCGGGTCTTCTCACCAAGGTCGGCGTCTACTGCATCATCAGAACCCAGACCTTGATGGTCCTCCCAGGTGATCGGCCCATCGGTTTCATGCTCGCGATCGCCTGCCTGACGATGGTCATCGGTGTCCTCGGGGCCATCGCCCAGAACGACATCAAGCGGATCCTCAGCTTCCACATCGTCAGCCAGATCGGGTACATGGTGCTCGGGCTCGCGCTGTTCACGGTCGCCGGAGTCGGAGCGGCGATCCTCTACCTGGTCAACCAGATCGTGCTGAAGGCGACCCTGCTGCTGGGTGCGGGGGTCGTCGACCACGCCGCCGGTTCGTCTCGGCTGGCCGAGATCGGTGGCCTTGCCCGCCGGTTTCCGATCGTAGGTTGGCTGTTCCTCCTCCCTGCCCTCAGTCTCGCCGGGGTCCCGCCCCTGTCGGGCTTCGTCGCGAAGCTGTCGGTCATCGACGCAGGGTTCGCCCACGCCTCATGGGTCGCGGTGGGCATCGCGCTCGCGGTCAGCGTCCTCACGCTGTACTCGATGACCAAGATCTGGGGCGGTGCCTTCTGGGGCGAAGTGGAGGTCGTCTCCGAGCCCGGCGACGCCAGGTCGGCGCGCCTGGGAGGAACCACGCCGATGCTCGCCTCGACGGGTGCGCTCGTCCTCGGCTCGCTGGCGCTCGCCGTCTTCGCCGGCCCGCTCTTCGCCCTGTGCGAGCGTGCCGCCGCCGATCTCCTCGACCCTTCTGCGTACATCCAGGTGGTGCTGCCATGAAGCCGGGATCGGCGCTGCTCGGCCGGGGGGTGATCGCTGTCTGGCTGCTGGTCATGTGGCTCCTGCTGTGGGGCGATCTCAGCCTCGCGAACGTCGCCAGCGGGGCCGTGCTGGCACTGGGCCTCGTGGTGGTGTTCCCGCCTGGCGAGACGAACGACGACCCGATCGTGGTCCGGCCGTGGGCGGCGGCTTCATTCGGCGTCTGGTTCCTCTGGGCGCTCATCCAGACGAACGTCGCCGTCGCCAAGGAGGTGGTGCTGCCATCGGCCCGCTCGGACATCGAGCCGGCTGTCGTGGCCTGCTTCCTGCGCACGAGGTCCGGTCGGCTCGCCACCATCGTGGCGAACGCGATCACGCTCACGCCGGGCACGCTCACGGTGGACGCCCGAGGCCGTCCCGCCGTCCTGTATGTCCACGTGCTCTCGTTCGAGAGCGTCGAGGCCACCCGAGCGGAGGTGGAGGACCTCGAGGACCGCGTCCTCCGAGCGTTCGGCACGGCCGAGGAGCTCGCCCTGGCCGCCGCACCGGGGAGGGTCGTCGAGTGATCCCGGTGGCGCTCGGCTTGATCTCGGTGGGGGGAGCGGGGTTCCTCTACCGCCTGGTACGGGGGCCGTCCCTCGCAGACCGCATCGTCGCGCTCGACGGTCTGCTCACCATCATCGTGACCGGCGTGCTCGCATGGAGCGCCTACCGGCGCGACGCCACCTACCTGACCGTAGGTGTGGTCGTGGCTCTGGTCGCGTTCCTCGGCACCTCGGCCTTCGCTCGCTTCGTGGAAGGTCGACGACGGTGATGGCGGTGCTGGGCGGTGTCCTTGTCGTGCTGGGCGCCGCCCTGGTCGCGCTCGCGGGCATCGGGCAGGTCCGCTTCGCCGACCTGTTCACACGCATGCACATCGCCACCAAACCCTCGACGCTCGGGATTCTGCTGGTCGCCGCCGGAGCGATGTGTCGGATCGAGGCCCTCAGCGGCCTGACCCTGCTCCTGTTGATCGTCGTCCTCCAGTTCATCACCGGCCCGGTCTCGGCCCACCTCGTCGGGCGAGCGGCACACCGTCACGGCGACTGGGATCGAGACGGCGCGGTCGTCGATCAGCTCGCCGAGGTGGACGAACTGTGACCGCCGACCCGGCGGCCGGGGGCGGGTGACGTGGGGCAGCCCGGTCCAGCCAGCGATCTGGTCGCCACCGCAACCTCATGGGGTGCCGCCGTCGGGGTCGAGGTACGCCGCTGGCCCGACCTTGCGGGAAGCCACCTAGGTCGGTCCGGTCTGGTGCTCTACCTGGTCGAACCGGACGCCGAGCCTCCTACGTGTCCACGCACCCAGGACTGGATGCGACTGCCCTTCGATCTAGACGACTTCGCTGCGCGGTGCGGCCGCCTCGTCGAGAGCGCCCGTTCGCCCGCGATATCGACGGTCAGGCTCGACGACGACGACATCCTTCGCGTCGGCAGCGAGATCCGAGTGCTGCCCCCGATCGAAGCCCGTCTCCTCCGGCGGCTCCTGCGGCGACCCGGCGCCGTCGTCTCGTACGACTCGCTGCTCCGGGCGATCTGGCCGGATGCACGCCACGTCGACCGGAGGAACGTCAGCGGACCGGTCCGGCGGCTCCGAGAACGACTCGTCGGCCTGCCGATCGGGGTCGAGGCGGTCTGGGGTCGCGGTCTGCGCGTGGCCGAGGAACTGCCCGACGAGGTCCACCGCCGCCCCGGCCGGCCGCTTCCGAGCCAGGGCGTCCACCCGAACACGCAACGTCTCGGACACAGAGGCGAAACACTCGACCCTTAGCGTCGAACGCGTGGTCTCCGCCTCCCGCGCCTCCGTCCAGTCGGCACCTGCGATCGTGCGCTGGCCCATCGGAGCCGAGCAGCGGTGGGAACGTGCGGGCGGCGGTGAGCGCTCGCTCCTGGTGGTCGAGCGCGGGACGCGTGTGCCTCCGCTGGGCCCCGGCGAAGATTGGGTGTGGTCCGATGCGAACGAGCAGGAGGTCGCACGCCGACTCCTGGATCTAGGCGACCGAGCGCTCCCTGCTGCGGCTTCGGCGGCCGTCCCCCTTCCAGCCGGCCTCGGCGAGGAGCAGTACCAGGTGGCCGCCCGCCTGGCCGCAGCGGCAGGGGTGCTCGTCCCGAGGGCAGACCTGCCCTCGGATGACCTCGATGCACGGATCGAGTCGCTTCGTGCTCCCATGGCACGCGCAGGGTGGGAAATCCTCACCGTGGCCCGGGTGGGGTTCGTCCTCACCCAGGTCACGACCAGCGGGACACGAGCACCGTGACGATGGAGCGGCGCTCGTCCCGACCGGCTCGGGTCGCAAGTGCCACGGTCTGCGCGTTGGCGCTGCTGGCTGTCGTCGCCTGGCCGTCGGCATGCGACGCGATCGCGTCCGTGGCAGCGAGTCGAACCGATTTGCCGGTGAGCGAGGGCTCCGTCCTCGTTGCCTCCATGGCCGGCACACCGGCGCCCCCGTCCATCCCTTCGGCAGCACGTAGCACCCACGGGTCCTTCGTGCGGGTGAGCCGGGTCGCATCGATCGGCGCCGTTCGCCCAAAGGTGACAACCACCGGTTCCGCCGCCGTCGCCGCACTCGTGCTGGCGACCCTCCACGCGCTCACGTTGTCCCGGCTCTGCCGGCCGGCCGCCGGCGCTCGCCGGGCGATGCCCTCAGCACGCGGTCCTGACCCGGCGCGCGCCCCTCCCCGATCTCTGGGTTCCCCAGCGGATGGCCATACGGCGATCCGCACGGACCTGGCCCGCCACCGCGGGCTCGAACTCGGAGGAAGCACATGTTCGACACGCAAGCGGCGAGCGACCCCGTCGCCGTCACCCTGTCGTGGACCGCATCTCGCGGCATCGACATCCGCACCTGGCCCGAGGACGGACGGCCGACCTCGAACGACCACCCGGTGCTCTATCTCGTACCGGTCGACGTCGAGCCGCCTCGGTGCACGCTGCTGGACGACTGGATCCGCGTCCCGCTCGACATCGAGGAGCTGAGGGCGAGGTCCGACCGCCTGCTCGCTCGCGCCGCAGCCCAAGGAGCGACCCTGATCCGGGTCGACGACGACGGTGTGCTCCACGTCGGCGATGCCGTTGTGATCTTGAGTGAGCAGGAGTCCCGGCTGATGCGCGCCCTGGCGGAGAAGCGGGGCCAGCTCGTGCTCCGGGAGGATCTCCACCGCGCCATCTGGACCGATGGCGAACCGAACGACGCACGAGCTCTGGACAACCGCATCAAGACGCTGCGTCATCGGATCAAGGGCCTGCCCATCAAGGTCCACACGATCCGGGGCTGGGGTCTCCTGCTCGATACCACGCCAGCGTGAGCGAGGCCGGGCCCGGGAGTACGTCGCCTGGCTTTGGCTTCTCGACTACCATGTTCTTCTGTGTTCGCCCCGCCGCAGTGGATCCTGTCCCACGCCGGGACGAACGGCCAACTCTCGACGTGGGGCGCCATGCTGGCTGGTTCGGCGCCGCCTGCTTCGGTTCCCTGCTGAAGCTGAGGGTCCCCTGGTTGCGTTGGCGTAGCTCGTAGGTCCCTCTTGCCGGCCTGGTGGTCGGCTCGTCGGGACTTGGAGCACGCATGGAGACGGATGGACGCCCTCGACGGGCGTGGTGGCACGCTGGTCGTTCGATGGCGCTGGGCGTCACCGGAGCCGGTTCGGGCATGGCGGCAGCGCCATGAGCGGCATCATCTTGGTGTTCCTCCTCGCATCGGGAGGCGCCTTCCTGCTCTCGCGCCGGCCGCGGCTGGCTCTGGCGACCGCAGCGGTGCCGCTTGTGGCCACGGGCCTGTGGCTGGCGTGGCTGTCCGCCCGTGTGCTCGATGGCGAGAGGTTCGCAGCGCAGGTGTCCTGGGTTCCCTCGCTTGGTGTGGACCTGTCGTTCCGCGTCGACGGGTTCGGATGGCTGCTCGGGCTCATCATCTCCGGAGTCGGCCTGGTGGTGCTGGGCTATGCAGCGGGCTACTTCGGTGACGTCAACGGGCGCCGCACAGCCCGGTTCGCAGGACTCCTCACGATCTTCGCCGGCGCCATGTGCGGGGTGGTCCTGGCGGACGACGTCTGGACCCTGTTCGTCTTCTGGGAGATTACGTCCGTCACGTCGTTCCTGTTGATCGGGTTGGACGACCGCACCGCCGGTGCGCGCTTCTCGGCCCTCCGAGCGCTGCTGGTGACGTCGATGGGCGGGCTGGCGATGCTGGGCGGGTTCGCGCTGCTCGTCGGCGAGGTGGGCTCCTCGTCGTTCGCTGCGGTCCGTGGAGCTGATGTCACCGAGCCGCAGGTGGCCGTGGCGCTCGTCCTGGTGCTGGTCGGGGCGTTCACGAAGTCGGCGCAGGTACCGTTCCACTTCTGGCTGCCTGGGGCGATGGCGGCACCGACGCCGGTGTCGGCGTACCTGCACTCGGCGACGATGGTCAAGGCCGGGGTGGTGCTGGTCGCCCGGTTCGCTCCGGTGTTCGTCGCCGCGGGCTGGTGGCGGCCGATCCTGCTCACCGTCGGCGCGGCGACGATGTTCCTCGGTGGCCTCGAGGCGATGCGCCAGCACGATGCGAAGCTGCTGCTTGCGTTCGGCACCGTGTCCCAGCTCGGGCTGTTGATGCTGCTGTTCGGTGCGGGGTGGTCCGAGACCACCGCTGCCGGCGTCGCGCTCCTCGTCGCCCACGCGCTCTTCAAGGCGGCGCTCTTCCTTGCCGTCGGCGTCGTCGACCATGCGACCGGGACCCGAGACGTCACGCGGCTCTCGGGGGTCGGCCGCCGGCTTCCCTGGCTCGCTGCGGCGGCGGGGGTGGCGGCAGCGTCGATGGCCGGCCTGCCCCCGACGTTCGGGTTCGTGGCGAAGGAGGGCGTCATCGCTTCGGTGTTCGAAGCGCCGGGCGGATGGGGGACGTTTGCCTCCGTGGCGGTGGTGGGCGGCTCGGTCCTCACCGTCGCGTACTCGTGGCGCTGGTGGGTCGGGGTGTTCGGCACCAAGACGGCATCCACATCAGACCTGGCGGTGGTCGGCCACGAGCCCGGACTCGCCGTGGTGGCGCCCGTGACCCTGCTTGCCGTGCTGTCGATCGTCCTCGGGCTCGCCGCTGCGCCAGTCGGCGACGTGCTGGGCGCAGTGTCGGAGAGCCTCGACCCCGGTCAGGGCGTGCACCTTGCGCTGTGGCCGGGATGGCACCCGCCCCTGTTCGCCTCGATCGCCATCGTCGGTGCCGGCTTGGCCCTCGACCGCTTCACCCGCCGCGTTTGGAGCCCGAGCCGGGACACAGCGGTGGCCGCCTTCCAGCGCACGTTCGACAGCCTGACCGCCGGCGCCAAGCGCACCGCCGGCATCGTGCAGAGCGGCTCGCTGCCCGCCTACACCGCCGTGGTCTTCACGGTCGTCGCCGTCGCCGCAGCCACACCGATCGCTCTCGGCGCTCGGCTAGAGGGCAACGTCGACATCGCCGCCTCGCCGTGGCAGGCGGCTACGGCGGCACTGGTCACCGCCTTCGCCGTGGCCGTTGCGACGGCGAGGCGCAGGTTCGTGGCCGTACTCCTGCTTGGAGGGGTCGGCTACGGACTGGCACTCGTCTTCTTCCTCGCCGGGGCTGCCGACCTCGCCCTCACCCAGGTCCTCGTCGAGACCCTGATGATCGTGGTCTTCCTGCTGGTGCTGCGCTGGTTCCCCGACCTCCACCGTCCCGCACCGGCTTCGGTCCCTCGGTGGATCCGCTCGGCGATCGCTACCGGCGTCGGGGCCAGCGCTGCCGCCTTCGCTGCGATCGCCGCCACCGCCCGCTCCGACCGTCCGGTGACCGACGAGATGGCAGCGAGAGCCGTAGACGAGGCCGGTGGCCGAAACCTGGTCAACGTCATCATCGTCGACTTCCGTGGCTTCGACACGCTCGGTGAGATCGCCGTGCTCGGCATCGCGGCGATCGGCGTCGCCAACCTCGTCCGCACCCACGCCGTCCCACGTCGAGACATCGACACGCCACGAGACCGCTCCGTGATCATGGCCACGGTCGTCCGCGGCCTGTTCCCCTTCCTGATGGTCACGTCGATCTGGCTGACGGTCCGAGGGCACAACGCCCTCGGCGGCGGGTTCGCCGGAGGCCTCGTCGCGGCTGCTGCGTTCCTGCTCCGCTTCCTCGCCGACGGCGAGCCCCCGCTGCGGCGCGTGCCTCGGGCCGGCGGCGTCGCACTGGTCGCCGTGGGTCTCGCGCTCGCCGTCATAACCGCACTTGCCGGCCTCATCGGGGGCGCCGCGCTGGAGTCGGGAATCGCCTCCATCGACCTGCCCCGAGTCGGCCCGGTCAAGGCCGTGTCCTCCACCGTCTTCGACATCGGCGTCTACCTCTTGGTCATCGGGGCAGCCCTCGCGGTGATCCGGAGCCTCGGCGCCGAACCAGTGGACTCCGAGCGGGAGGTCGTGGCATGAACCTCGTCACGGTCATGCTCATCGGCGTCCTGTTCGGCACCGGCACCTACCTGATGATCCATCGGTCGCTCACCAAGATCGTGCTCGGTGTCGCGCTGCTCGGCAACGGCGTCAACCTCCTGCTGCTGTCGGCCGGAGGCCCGAGCGGGGACATCCCGATCCTGGGAGGCGACGGGAGCTTGTCCGACGCGCTGCCCCAAGCGCTCGTCCTCACGGCGATCGTCATCGGGTTCGCCATCCAGGCGTTCCTGCTGGCGCTCGCGTGGCGCACCTGGGCCCTCGACGGATCCGACGACGTCGAGGACGACGTCGAAGACCGGCGCATCGCCGCACGGGGCGGCGACGAGGACGACTTCGTCGGATCGGACGGCACCGCGTGAACAAGATCGTCGTCCTCCCCGTCCTTGTACCGCTGCTCGGAGCGGCCATCGGGCTGCTGGTCCGTCGGTGGCCGGCGTGGCAGCGTGCCGTCACCTTCGCCGCGCTCCTCGCAGCACTCGCATCATCGATCGCCCTCCTCGTCGAGGTGGAACGTACCGACCTGCCCGTCGTCGCATGGCTGGGCGGCTGGGAGCCGCGCATCGGCATCAGCTATGTCGCCGACCGGCTGTCCGTCCTGATGCTGCTCGCCACCACCGTCACCATGGTCGTCATCGCCGCCTTCTCCACCGGGGAGCGACCCGATGACCGCCGCCCGGCCGTCTACCAGCCGCTGATCCTGCTCCTGACGGCGGGGATCTGCGCTGCGTTCCTCGCCGGTGACCTCTTCCACCTGTTCGTCGCGTTCGAGGTCCTGCTCCTGGCGAGCTATGCGCTGCTCACCTTGGACAGCGACCGCCCGCAGATCCGATCTGGCACCACCTACGTGGTGCTCAACACCGTCGAGTCGATGGTGCTGCTCACCGCCATCGGGCTCGTGTACGCCGCCTGCGGCACCCTGAACCTGGCCGACCTGCCCACTCGGCTTTCCGAGCTCGACCCAGGCCTGCGCACGGGACTCCACCTGCTCCTGCTCGTCGCGTTCGGCATGAAGGCCGCGGTGTTCCCGCTGTGCTTCTGGCTGCCCGACGCCTACCCGACCGCCCCGAGCCCCGTCACCGCCGTGTTCGCCGGCCTCCTCACCAAGGTGGGGGTCTATGCGCTCATCCGAACCCAGACCCTGCTGTTCCCTGGCGAGCTCCGCCCGCTCCTCGGAGTCGTCGCTGTCGCCACGATGCTCATCGGGGTCCTCGGCGCGATCGCCCAGAACGACATCAAGCGGATCCTGTCGTTCCACATCGTCAGCCAGATCGGCTACATGGTGGCCGGCCTCGCGATCGGCGGGGTCGCCGCAATCGCTGCCACCGTCTTCTTCCTGCTCCACCAGATACCGACGAAGACCTCACTCTTCCTCGTCGATGGCGTCATCCAGCGAGACCACGGCACCAGCCGGCTCGACCGGCTCAGCGGGCTCAGCCACCGATCGGGCCTGCTCGCCGTCTTGTTCCTCATCCCGGCTCTCAGCCTCGCTGGGCTCCCGCCGTTCTCCGGCTTCATCGCCAAGCTCGGCATCGTCACCGCCGGGATCGGCAGCGGCGACTACCTCCTCACGGCCGCACTGGTGGCCGGCAGCCTGCTCACCCTCGTCTCCATGACCAAGATCTGGACGAACGCGTTCTGGGGTCCACGATTGGCGGACGAGGCGGCCGGCCGGCCCGCCGGCACGGGCGGCATGGCGATGCGCGCGGCGACGGCGGGTCTCGTGACCATCGTCGTGGCCATCGCGCTCGCGGCCGGACCCCTGTACCGGTACTGCGAACGCCTCGCCGAGGACATCACCCACCCCGCCCCGACCAGCCAGGAGCTCGCCGACCCATGACCGCACCGCGCTTCGCGCTCACCGTGGCGGCGCTCACAGGGTGCTGGCTCCTCCTGCAGGGCGAGATCACGGCGGGGAACATCCTCGCCGGTGCTATCACCTCCGGAGCAGTCCTCCTCGTGTTCCCGGTCACCGCCCGGTCAACGGGGCACCGTGTCCACCCCATCGCACTGGCGCGGCTCGCCGCCAGCTTCGCCCGTCAGCTCGTCCTGTCGAACGTCGCCATGGTCCGCGCGGTCGCACGACCGACCGACGACCGACTCCGAGCCGGCATCGTCCACGTCTACCTCGCCCCGACGAGCCCCCTGGTCCTGACCGTCACCAGCACGCTCATCAGCCTCACCCCGGGAACGCTGACGATCACGGCAGGCAACGAGGACGGCATCCACGCCCACTTCCTCGGACTCACCACCCCTCACGAAGCCCGCAACCAGGTCCAACGCCTGCACGAGCAGGTCGTCGCCGCCATCGAACCAACCTCAGCCCCGGAGAACGCGCTATGACCACCGTCTTGACCATCAGCGCCGCCATCATGGTCGCCGCCGCAGCGCTCGCCACTGCCGCCGCCCTGCGCCGCGACCGAAACCTGCCAGACCGGGCGATCGCGCTCGACGTCCTCGTCTCGCTGATCATCGGTGGACTAGCCATCGGTGCCGCAGCGTCCAGCGACGGCCGATTCGCAGACCTCGCACTCATCCTCTGCGTCCTCGGGTTCATCGCCACTGCCACCGTCGCCCGCTACCTCGGCGACCACCAGCAATGACCCCGATCGACGCCCTCGCCGCTGCGCTGGCCCTCGCGGGGGCAGGTTTGGCACTGACCGCCACCCTCGGTCTGCACCGCCTCCCCGACCTCTATGCGCGGATGCACGCTGCCACGAAGCCCACCACCCTGGGGCTCGCCCTGCTGCTCGGTGCCGCAGCGCTGCGGGTCGAAGGGCCCGCTGATCGCACGAAGCTCCTCCTCGCGATCGCTCTCCAACTCGTGACCGCTCCCACCGCCGCGCACCTCCTCAGTCGCGCCGCTCACCGCCGCAGAGAGCCGCAGAGCCCGCGCACAGTGCTCGACGAGATCGCGACCGACCCACCGACCTCCAAGGGGATGGAGCCAACGTGAACACCGACCTTGCACCAACCGGCCCGGACGAAGAACTCGCAACAGAGGGTCTGACCGCCACGATCGCGATGCCGGCCTTCTTCGTCGCGTGGATCGCCGCCGGGCTGCTCGCCGGGCTCCTGCTCTCCCGGCGAGCGCACGACCGCACCACGATGCTCGCCATCGGCGCGGGCCTGGGGCCGATTCTGCTCCTCGTCGTCATCACCGAGCTCGCCGCCGGGTCCGCAACAGACTCCTCGTCGCCGGACCACGACGGTCGCCCCTCCTCCTAGCGAGAGCGACGGGCCTCGAGTGCGAGCAGAGGTCCACCCGTACCAACCGAGGTCGCGGGCCTCCCGCGAGATGTCTCCATCGGAGGGAAGGCGCTCGAGTGAGCCCCGGCCCCTGGCTAGCGGGAGGGACCAGGAGGCGGCTACGAGCCGAGCAGTGCGATCAGGTCCTTGCGTCCGGTGAGGCCGAGCTTGCGGTAGGCGCTCTGCAGTTGGTTCTCGACGGTTCGGATCGATACGTCGGCGTGTTCGGCGATGGCGCGGTTCGTGCTTCCCGATGCCACCGCTCGGGCGACGGCGAGCTCGCGCTCCGTGAGTGGTGACCGCAGGGCGGCGACTGATCTCGCAACGGCCGGGCCCAGGGAGGCGGTCGCGATGTGGGCGGCCAGGGCGGCCCGGTCGGCCGTGACCCCGTCGCGCCGCTCTCGGGCGATGCGGGCGCGGGAGGCGTGGATCTCGGCGGCGGCGACCGGCCACGTGGCCTGCGCCTCACGAGCGAGGCGGCGGAGGGCGGCGTCGTCCTTGGTCGTCTCGGCTCGGGCCCGGTCGGTGACGAAACGGGCGAACCAGGACGAGGGCAGGTCGCTGGTGATGTCCTCGAGCACGGGTCGTGCTGCGTCGGGTGCGCCGAGTCGGGTGATCTCGTTGAGGACGATCAGCGCGGTGAGCACCTGCGCGCTGCGGGTGGCTTCGTGGGCTGTTGCGAGGAGCCGTTGGGTCGATCGGTCGTCGAGTGCCGGGGTCGTGGGGTCGTTCTCGATGGCGTCGCACCAGACGTCGGCGACGGTGGCTTGGATGCGCACGCGTCCGTCGATCAGCGCAGCGTCGGCGGATTGGTCGAGGAGGGTACGGGCCAGGTCGGTAGCTCCGGCCTGTGCTGCGACCCAGGAGCGGGCGGCGATGGCGAGGGGTCGGGCATTGATGAGGTCGTGGCCGTCGAGCTCGGCGGCCGCCTGGTCCAGCGACTGCGCTGCGATGTCGAGGCGGCCGGCGATGGCTGCGGTGAACCCGGTGAGGAAGTGCCAGGTACCTCGGGTTGCGTCGGCGGCGACGGTGGTGCCCGATCCGCCGTGTCGGGCTTCGTTCTCGGCTGCGTCCGGTCCGGCTTCGAGGAGGGCGGCGAAGGGCCCGCTGAACCGGACGAGCTCGCCGGACCAGGGGAGAACGGCGACGTGCGCCTCGGCGAGCGGGAGGGCGCGTGCGATGGTGGCTCGACACGAAGCAGCGTCGCCGGCCATCGCTTCGATGTAGGCGCCGGCGATGGCGGCGTTGAGACGGGTGACGTCGTCGGCGTCGTCATCGAGCTGGGCGGCGACCGCGGTGAGGTCGCCGCGGATCGAGGCGAGCTTGGCGCGGTCTGCGGCGACGAACGACCGGGACGCGGGGTCGGTGAGCAGCGGTTCGATCTCGTTGAGCAGTGCGTCGGCTTCGTCGACCCTGCCGCCGAACGCGACGAGGTGGACCGACAGTCGGCCGACGGAGCGGGCCCGCTGGTCATCGGTTCGCGCCGCAGCCAGGGCCGCTCGGAGCGATGCTTCGGCATCGTCGCTCCGGCCCGCACCGGACTGGGCGGCGCCGAGGACGAGGAGGGCCTCGAAGCTGTCTCCACCATTCGTGACGGCGGTCTCGGCGAGGCGGGCGGAGAGGTCGTGATCGAGCGCGGAGAACGCGGTCCTCGCCGCCTCGACGAGGTGATCGACCTCGACCTCGATCCCGAGGCCGACCAGTGCCGCGGTGGCGCGGAGGCGTTCCGCAGCGGTTGACCCGGTCGTAGCGAGGATCTGCTGGGCGACGTGCTCGATCAGGTCGGTGCGGTCGAGGGTGGAGATGGTGGCGAGGCTGGCCTCGGCGTACAGGGGGTGGGCGGGACGCACCGTGGGCCTTGCCGAGCTGTCGATGTCCAGCCACCCACCCACCTCCGCAGCGGTGATCTGGTCGTCGGGAGCGCAGCGGCGCAGGACGACCAGCGGGAGGTCGCCGAAGACCGCCGTGGCGCGGAGCGCGACCACCGCTCCTCCGGCGTCGGCAAGGCGTGCCTGCAGGACCCGGAGGAGGTGCTTGGGCGCCGCGCCGTCGAGGACGAGCGGGCCGTCGGCCCGCCTGCGCTGTTGGATGTCGACGAGGAGCTCACGGAGGAACAGGGCGTTGCCGCTGGTCCGAGCGGAGAGGGAGTCGACGATGCGGTCGTGATCCGGTGACGCGAGGTGCCCGAGGACGACGCTCACGAGGTCGCCGATGTCTGCGTGGGGGAGCGGCCCGAGCTCGACGTGGTGCGTGGCTCCGCCGATCCAGAGCCACTCGAGCCACGGGGGGATCTCGACGCCCTCGCGAGCGGTTGCGATGACGGTGACCGGTTCGGCATCGACGAGCCGGTGGACGAGGTCGGCGGTGCGTGCGTCCAGGTGGGGTGCGTCGTCGATGACGACGACTTCGCCGGCACCCTTCGCCGCGTCGGTGATCCACCGGTGCATGGCGGCGGGGTCGTCGATCGGGAGGTCCGGGATGTGGGCGATGGTGCCGAAGGGGACGGCGGACACTGCCGGGGATGCGTGGAGCCACAGCGGCGGAGCATCGAGGAGGGTGGCGACCTCACGGGCCAGTCGTGTTTTTCCCGCTCCTGCGGGGGCGGTGATGACGACGGCCCGGAGGCTCGGATCGCCGAGGGCGGAGCGGAGGAGCTCGAGGTCAGTGGAGCGGCCCACGAACGGCCAGCTCTCGAACGCAGGGGCTTCCACCCCCCGATGATGGCGGGTGGGCGCCCCTGCGTTCCACGACCGTCAGCCAAGCGTCGTGTGGCCGAGGGTCAGGAAGGTCTTGCCGTCGTCCTGGGCGTCGCTGGCCGCCAGGGTGACGCGCGCTTCGCTGTTGTCCCACTGGGCGCCCGTGAGGGTCGAGCCTCCGCCGGTCGAGGTCGTCTCCCCGCTGATCTCCCAGTCGGTGAGCGCCTCCTTGTACCGGTCGAGGATGTCCTCTGGGCTCTCGTTGGTGACCCCGACGATCGACACCAGACGGCCGTCAGAGGCGTCCATCGTGGACCCCGACTGGATCTCGAGGTCGTCGGGCAGCGTGAGGAACTCGGGCCACTCCTCGGGGACCTCGCCGGTTCCGAAGGTGGCCGAGCCGTCCTCGGTCTTGATCTCGACCGAGCCGTCGCCATCGGTGTTGACGTCGACGCTGCCGCCCGTCTGCTCTTCGATCAGCTTCTCGGTCGCCTTCTCACCCGCCTTCTCTGCGGCGGCGCCGCAGCTGCTCAGGAAGAGGACGGCGGCAGCGGTGGCCGCGGCGATGGACGAAGTTCGGTTCATGGGTGCTCCTGGTTGGTGGTGGATCATCAGCCGCAGTCGACGCCGGTGCCGTCGGGCAGGACGGGGATCACGGTGTAGGAGGAGATGCCCATGCCATCGGCGGTCTTGCACAGCAACGTGGCGTCGGCAGCAGAGGTGCGGATCACCACGGCGTCCGCGGTGAGATAGCCGTCGGCGTCGGTGCCGGCGATGCTCAGGATCTGGGCGAGCTCCTGGGGGTCGGCTGGTTCGTAGTCGCTTCCGCCCGCTGCGTACTCGGCGATGGGGACTGCGCCGTCGGCCGACGGGACGTCGACGGTGTCGGTCGGCGTCTCGGCCTCGAGGGCTTCGGTGACGCCGTCACCGGACTCCTGGGTGGTGTTCTGCGAGCTCTGACCTTGGCTGGACGGGGCGCCATCGCTGTCGCCGCCATCCGAGCATCCGCTGATGGAGAGCACGGATACCGAGAGCAGAGCGGTGATGAGCAGGGCAGGTCGTGTGAAGCGCATGGCGCACATCATCCGGACCTGACCACGGGCCGTCATGGGTAGCCCGCAACGGGGCGTAGGTAGTCGATCGGGACTGCCGCGCGAGTCGGTGACATCTGATCTGTGGCGCCGAGAGGTGCCGCTGGAAGGATGTTCACCATGCCCAAGCCCTATCCCCGTGAGTTCCGCGAGGACGTGATCCGTGTGGCTCGCAACCGCGAGCCCGGTGTT